>CALALV010000028.1 GCA_937925605.1 uncultured Woeseia sp. | reverse complement strand
AGGAGATGCGGCGGCCGGAGATGCCGCGGGACAGCCGGCGGCATCCGAGCCGGCGGCGTCGGCAGCTCTGCAGTCCCGGTCGGCCGGCGATCAAGTGCAGGTGCGGCTGTCGCATGACAGCCGCGCCGCGCCGCTGCCGTTCGTAGCGGCGCAGCACCGGCAGGTCCGCCGGGAACTCGCCGGCAGCCAGCGCAGCATCGACGACCTGCGCCAGCGCGGCGGCGTCCGCGATGCCGAGGTTCGCGCCCTGGCCGGCCAGCGGGTGCACCGTGTGCGCGGCATCGCCGATCAACGCGACGCCGCGCTGCACGTAGCGGCGCGCGTGCCGGGCGGCGAGCGGCAACACCGCGCGCCCGGCCGCCACTTCGAGTCGCCCGAGCACGCGGTCGCTGGCCGCGGTCAGCTCCGCGGACAGTTCGTCGTCCGTCGCGTCGCCGAGCCGGCGCGCCTCGGCGCTGCCGGTCGACCAGACGATTGACACTCGGCCGTCGGCGAGCGGCAGCAATGCGAGCGGGCCGTTCGCGAGAAAACGCTGCCAGGCCGTGTGCTCGTGCCCGCGTTCCGGCCGGGCGTGGGTGACGAGGGCGGACTGCGGATAGCGCCAGCCGTCGAGCTCGATGCCGGCGGCCTCGCGCACGGCCGAGCGCGCACCGTCGGCGGCGACCAGCAGGTCGGCCACGAGCGTTTCGCCGTCCGCGAGCCTGGCCCGGCACCCGGCGCCGCCCGTGGCGAAGGACTGCACGGCGGCGTCGAAACGCAAGCTGACGTCGCAGTCGGCCAGGCGTTCGGCGAGCGCATGACGCAGCAGTCCGTCCTCGACGATGGACCCGAGCGCCGGCAGGGCCATTTCCGCAGCCGAGAAGTGCAGCGTCTCAGGCCCGAAGGCATCGCCGGCCTCGTCCCAGACCCGCATGTCGGCGTACGGGCACTCGCGCTGTGCGAGCGTCGCGCCCGCGCCGAGCTGGTCGAGCCGCGCCAGCGTGCCGGCCGACAGCGCGGACACCCGCAGCCCGACGTCGCCATCCAGCGGCGAGCCCGGCGCGGGCCCTGCGTCGACCAGGGTTATCGACAGCCGGTCGCGGCGTGGCAGCGCCGCGAACATCGCGGCCGCGCAGAGTCCGATCGACCCGCCGCCGGCAATCAGGATGCGCAGGCGCGATTTCATTCCGGCGGCAGGCCGCGCGACAGCCGCGGCAGGCGGCCGGCGAGGCCCATCGTGTGGCGCGCGAACTGGCGGCGGACTCCCGGCAGCAGGTCGAAGCCGAGCATGCCGAGGTTGCGCAACACGCGCAGCGGCGGCCGGTTGCTGCCGAACAGCCGGACGAGTCCGTCCGTGAAGCGCACGAGCTTGTCCTGGTCGCCGCGCCGCCAATCTGCGTAGCGTTCGAGCAGCGCGGCGTCGCCGGGGTCGTTGCTGCCGGCGATGCAGTCGGCGAGCGCGGCGACGTCGCGCAGGCCGAGATTGAAGCCCTGCGCCGCAACCGGGTGCAGTCCGTGCGCGGCGTTGCCGACGACGACGCCGCGCCCGGACACGAGGCCGAGCGCACGCGACAGGCCGAGCGGGTAGCGGGCCCGCCGACCGACTCGCGAAAAGCGCCCCAGCCGGAAGCCGAAGGCATCCTGCAGGCGCGCGGTGAAGGCAGCGTCGTCGAGTTGCATGACCCGGTCGGCGATCGCCGGGGGCAGAGTCCAGACGAAGGCGGCGCGCTGCTCGGCGAGCGGCAGCATGGCAAGCGGGCCGTCCTCGGTGAAGCGCTCCCAGGCCGTGTCGTCGTGCGGCCGCGACGGCAGCAGGTTGCCGATCACCGCGTGCTGGCCATAGTCCACCTGCTGCGCGCCGATGCCGAGCATCTCGCGGACGCCGGAACGCGCGCCGTCCGCGGCCACCAGCAGGCGCGCGCGCAGGCTCCTGTCGCCTTCGTCGAGCGTCACGCTGACAGCGTCGTCGGCATTGCGGACGCCGGTGATGCGCGCCGGGCACAACAGGTCGACATTGCTCGCGTCCGCCAGCGCCTGCTGCAGCACCTCGCCGAGTACCCGGTTGATGACGACGTAACCGAGCGCCTCGACGCCCTGCTCGTCGGCATCGATGTGCGAGAAGCCAAAGCGACCGCGATCCGAAACGTGGATGTGCCGGATCGGCGTCGCCGCCGCGGCGATCGCGGACCAGAGCCCCAGCGCGGAGAACGTGCGCTGGCTGCTGCGCGACAGCGCGGTCGAGCGATCGTCGAAACTCGGCTGGGCTGCGTCCTGCCGCGCCACCGGCTCGACCACCGCGATCGCGCGGCCGCTGCCGGCCAGCGCCAGCGCGAGGCTGGTGCCGATCATGCCGCCGCCGGCGATGACGATGTCGTAGTCGGCTGCGCTCACGCCGCCATCAGCCTCTCGATCTCGTCGGGATCCTTGACCAGCGCCTTGCTGAGGACGTCGGGGCCGCCCCGGGTGACCGCGACGTCGTCCTCGATGCGTATGCCGATGTTGCGGAAACGCGCCGGCACGGAACGGGCGGCCGACAGGTAGATGCCGGGCTCGACCGTGGTCACCATGCCGGGTTCCAGCAGGCGCCACTCGTCGCCGACCTTGTAGTCGCCGACGTCGTGCACGTCCATCCCGATCCAGTGGCCGGTGCGGTGCATGAAATACTCGCGATAGGCGCCGTCGCGGATCAGCTTGCCGAGCGTACCTTGCAGCAGCCCCAGCTGCTTCAGGCCACGCGTGATGACGCGCACGGCCGCGTCGTGCGGCTCGTTCCAGTGGTTGCCGACCCGGGTCTTGTCGATCGCCGCCAGCTGCGCCTCGAGCACGATCTCGTAGACGGCGCGCTGCTCGGGGCTGAAGCGGCCGTTGACGGGGAACGTCCGGGTCACGTCGGACGCGTAGTAGTCGAGCTCGCAGCCCGCGTCGATCAGCACCAGGTCGCCGTCGGCCAGCTCGGCGGCGTTGTCCACGTAGTGCAGCGTGCAGGCGTTGGCGCCACCGCCGACGATCGGACTGTACGAGTAGCGCGCGTTGGCGCGGCGGAATTCGTGGATGAACTCCGCCTCGAGTTCGTATTCGCGCAGGCCGGGTCGCGCGAGCTGCATTGCGCGCCGGTGCGCGGCGCAGGCGACGCGTGCCGCCCGGCGCATCGCGCTTATCTCGGCGCGGCTCTTGTACAGGCGCATGTCGTGCAGGAGGTGGTCCAGCGCGACGAACTCGTGCGGCGTGTGCGCGGCGACCCCGCGCGAGCGCAGCGAGTTAATCCAGTCCGTGACCCGGGTATCGAAGTCTGCGTAGGCGCCCATCGTGTAATAGACCCGGCGGCGCGACTCGATGATGCCGGGCAGGATGTCGTCAATGTCGTCGATCGGGAACGCGTCGTCCGCGCCGTGCTCGCTCACTGCGCCGTCCGGCCCGGCGCGCCGGCCGTCCCAGCGCTCCTTGTCACGGTCGCGCTCGCGGCAGAACAGCAGGTACTCGGCGTTGTCGCGGCCCGGGGCCAGCACCGCGACGGCATCGGGTTCGGCGAAACCGGTCAGGTAGTAGAAGTCGCTGTCCTGGCGGTAGCGATACTCGACGTCACGGCTGCGCGTCCGGATCGGCGCACTCGGCAGCAGGGCGACGCCGTCGTCGCCCACCATGCGCATGAGTTGCCGGCGGCGCTTCGCGAATTCCTTCGGGTTCATGCTCTCTCGTGCCTGGAAAGATCGTTCAATGCAGCGGCCCGGGCGCCCCCCCCGCGGCGCTGGCGGGCGGGCGCAGCGGGGCGAGTTCCTCGTAGGCGATCTGCGCGGCGACGCGCACGTATTCGACCAGCTCCGCGTAGGCGCGTTCATTGCCCTCGGCGCCGTCGCCCTCGTCGACCTCCGCGCGGGTGATCTGCAACAGGTCCCGCACCAGGTCGGCGAGCGGCTCCTGCGCCAGCCGCTCGCGGACCGCCTCGTTGCGCCCGCCGCTGACCAGCCCGTGCAGGAAACCCTCGCACCAGTGCGCCAGCGCCTGCGCGCGACGCGGTGCCGGCTCATCGTCGTCCGGCAGCAGCGGAGCGAAGGCAGACTGGCGCTCGGCGAGCTGCTGGTAGCTCCCGGCGAACAACTCGGCCAGCAGGCGTTCGCACTCGCCGCGCTGCGCGTTGTCGGCGTCGGTCCCCTCGAGGACCTGCTGCAGCCAGCCGCTGCCGGCGTCGCGCCCCTCCGCCGCCAGCCGGCTGCACAACAGGCCGTGCGCCTGCGCCACCTCCCAGGTGGAGCCCGCGCGGCGCAGTGCCGCTTCGAGTTCGTCGTAATCCGTCGTCTGCATGCTCGTGCGTGCCGGCTGCGAAGCCCGGGATGATCCCATGGATCGTGCCTGCAGGCCACGCGCCGGCCGATTGATTCTGCCTGTGCGCGGCTCTATATTGCCGGCATGGCCGAGGACAGCAAATCTACCGTCGAGGGCGATCTCAGGCGCCTCGAGCAGCGCGTCGACGCGCTGGTCAAGGTCTGCGACGAGCTCAAAGACGAGAACCGCACGCTGAAGCAGCGACAGGACACGCTGACCGCGGAGCGCGCCACGCTGCTGCAGAAGAACGAGCAGGTACGGGCCCGCGTGGAAGCGATGATCGGGCGCCTGAAGGCCATGGAACAGGGCAGCTGATCGCCGCGGCAGCCGCTTGAAATGCGGCTGTCCAGGACCCATCCCGGAGTACACCATGAACGAGCCCTACGCCCACGTCAGCGTCCGCATCCTGGAAAAGGAATACCAGGTAGCCTGCCCGGCCAGCGAGCGCACCGACCTGCTCGACTCGGCGGAAATCCTGAACGCGAAGATGCGCGAGATCCGCGACAGCGGCAAGGTCGTCGGGCTCGACCGCATCGCCGTGATGGCGGCGCTCAACATGGCGAACGAGCTGCTGCACGCGAAAGCCCGCGATCGCGAGATCGAGGGCAATGTCGGGCAGCGCATCAAGCTGATCGCCGATCGTGTAGAATCGGCCCTGGGTAACAGTCAGCAGCTCGACCTCTGAGCGGTCGGGCAATACCCGCGAACAGTATTGGCGTCTCCTGCGGTGTTCGATACCGGTCTGGATACCTTTCGACCCTAAATTATCACCTCGGGGTCGTGCTCTGTCGGCGGCATGTGTGCAAAACCACCGCGTGTGGATAGCCTGGTGCCGTCACGGCTGACCCCACCTGTTGCTCCGGTTCGAGAGCGACGACCGGTAACGGCACAGGCGGGAGGCGCCTCCTCTCTTTGCGCGCAACCTGCGCGATTTTCCTGCCCCGGGCGCGGCAAGGACCGCTCGCCGGGGCGCGCGTCGGCGGCAGCCTTCGCCGCATCGCCGGGCGCTTCATCGACGTTCCGCGCGCCGCCGACGCCGACGGCCTTTGGCCAGCGCGCGCGCCTGCGCACGCACGATTCGCCGACGCAGCGCGCTCGCTCGCCTCGCCTCTCGCCGTCGTCGTGCATAACGACAAGCACTCGCAGCCAGGTCCCGGCCATGAAACACCGTCGCGAATTGCCGACAGTCGCTGCGCCCGCCGAATTCGGCGAACGCATCGCGAAACGCGTTTCAAGTCCTTAGTTTTCGGCAATTTTTCCACCGCCGCCCGGCGTGCACTGTGTGCCGGCCTGTCATTGCGACAAGTATCGGCAGTGACTGCGGCGTTGTTTCATGCCCGATACTCGCGCACTCGAAACGCGCACTCGGCACGCGTCGGCGAGGGTGCGTGACGCGGCACGCGCGAGTGTTCGAACCGATCGCGTTACCGGCTTTCGTATGCGTGCGCGGCGCCTCCCGAACAACGTTCGATCCTGCTTGCGCAAATACGCGCCTTCGATGCTTGTTTTCCCGGTCGTGCGCGTTGTGACCGACGTCACTTAAGCTGCTGGATTTTTTGCTTTTGTTGTATATACTCAGGCCCGGGTACCCGACACGGAGAAAACTATGGCTACCAAAAAGAAGTCAAGGAAAAAGGCTTCGAAGCGGAAAACCGCCTCGAAGCGCAAAGTAACCAAGAAGAAGGTTGCTAAGCGCAAGACAGCGAAACGGGCCACGAAGAAGAAGGCCGCGAAGCGCAAGACGAAGAAGAAGGCAAAAAAGAAAGCCGCCAAGCGCAAGACCAAAAAGAAGGCTAAAAAGAAAGCGAAGCGCAAGGTGAAGAAGAAGGCCAAGAAAAAGGCCAAAAAGAAAGCCAAACGCAAGGTGAAGAAGAAGGCCAAGAAAAAGGCCAAAAAGAAAGCCAAGCGCAAGGTGAAAAAGAAGGCCAAGAAAAAGGCCAAAAAGAAAGCCAAGCGCAAGACCAAGAGAAAGGCCACGCGCAAGAAGTCCAGCAGGAAAAAGGCTTCGAAAAAGCGCTGACCGCAACAATGCGGTGGCGGCCCGGACGGGGCCTCGTTACACCCCGGCCCGAGTCAGCTTCCCGCAGGTCTTCTTCACAGACCACGAAATATGCCCGCGCAAGCGGGCATATTTCGTTCTGGAACGGGCAGATACCGCGACCTGCGTCGTAGCCAAAGCCGAATCGATCCGTTATTCTCCGGGCCCATATACGGCACCGGCCTGCAAATCGCCGGAGCGCCGAACCTGCTGGCAGCGGCGAACCGCAAGATGGATCAGACAGCCAAGAAAATGAGCGCGGCGAAGGCCGCGCTGCAGTACATCGAACCCGGCATCGTGCTGGGTGTCGGCACGGGCAGCACGGTCAATTGCCTGATCGACTTCCTGCCCTCGTATGCCGACCGGCTCGAGGCAGTGGTCTCGAGTTCCACGGCGACCACGAAGCGGCTCGAGGATGCCGGCTTCAGGGTCGCGCCGCTGCGCGACGTCGGCGACCTGGACCTGTACATCGACGGCGCCGACGAGGCGACCAAGCACCGCCAGCTGATCAAGGGCGGCGGCGGCGCGCTGACCCGCGAGAAGATCCTGGCCGCCGCCTCGCGCAAGTTCGTCTGCATCGTCGACGATTCGAAGCTGGTGGGCATGCTTGGCAAGTTCCCGCTGCCGATAGAGGTGCTGCCGATGGCCCAGTCCTTCGTTGCTCGCAAGCTCGTCAAGATGCGCGGGCAGCCCATCTGGCGCGAGAATTTCGTGACGGACAACGGCAACCACATTCTCGACGTCCACAACCTGTCGATCACGAATCCCCCGGAGCTCGAGAACCGGATCAACCAGATACCGGGCGTCATTGCGAACGGTATCTTCGCCCAGCGCGGCGCCGACGTGCTGCTGATCGCCGGTGAAAACGGGGTGCGGACGATCGGCGCCTGAGCGGCGCGCGCAACCGTCGCGGTCGAACCCGCCCGTGGAGCGGGCTTCCCTCGAGACCTGAACGGCAGGACTGGCCGGGCCGTCCCTGGCCCCGACCCGGCGCGTTGCGCCGGGCGGCTGCAGCGTCCGAAATCGCTTCCTGCGATTTCGTCGAACCTCGGGGTTCTCATCTGCAGCTCCCCTAGCCATAAAAAAAGCCCGCTCTCGGAGCGGGCTTTCTGTTGGGTTCAGGGAGAGGGATTGATCGGGGCCATCCATGGCCCCGACCCGGCGCGTTGCGCCGGGCGGCTGCGCCGTCCGCAACGGATGTCCTGCCGTTTTCGTGATCGGGGCCATCCCTGGCCCCGACCCGGCGCAACGCGCCGGGCGGCTGCGCCGTCCGCAACGGATGTCCTGCCGTTGCGTCGAACCTCGGGGTTCTTACCGGGCGCTCCCCCAGCCATAAAAAAAGCCCGCTCTCGGAGCGGGCTTTCCTTATGGCTGGGGGAGAGGGATTCGAACCCCCGTTGGCGGAGTCAGAGTCCGCAGTCCTACCACTAGACGATCCCCCAATAACTCAAATTGTAACCAGCCGGGCCTGCGGCAGAGGGATTGACGCGAACCGTCCCGGTTCGCGCCCTGCGGGCGGCTGCGCCGTCCGAAATCGCTCCCGGCGATCTTGTCGAACCCCGGTTGGCGGAGTCAGAGTCCGCAGTCCCGCCACTGGACGATCCCCCGAATTCGAGGCCTTTAGCGCTTCGAGAACTGCGTCGCGCGGCGGGCCTTGCGCAGGCCGACCTTCTTGCGCTCGACCTCGCGGGCGTCGCGGGTGACGAAGCCGGCCTTGCGCAGGTTCGGGCGCAGCGACTCGTCATAGGCCATCAGTGCACGCGTCAGGCCGTGGCGGATCGCGCCGGCCTGGCCGGTCGTCCCGCCGCCGGAAACGGTCACGGTCACGTCGAAGTTGTCGCGCAGGTTCGTTACCTCGAGCGGCTGGCGCACGATCATGCTGGCCGTCTTGCGGCCGAAGAAGCGGTCGAGCGGCTTCTCGTTGACCGTGATCTCGCCCTTGCCAGGGCTCAGGTAGACGCGCGCGGTCGACGTCTTGCGCCGCCCGGTGCCATAGAACTGTGTGTCACTCATTTATCTAAGCCTCTGTCCCGACGCGCGCGGCATCAGGCGTTGATATCCAGTTGAATCGGCTGCTGGGCCTGGTGCGTATGCTCCGGGCCGGCGAAAACACGCAGCTTGGAAAACATCTTGCGGCCCAGCGGATTACGCGGAAGCATGCCCTTGACGGCGTACTGCAGCGCGCGCTCCGGCGCCTCGGCCAGCAGCTTCTCGAGCGGCATGGACTTCAGGTTGCCGATGTAGCCCGTGTAGCGGTGATACATCTTGTCCTTCATCTTGTTGCCGGTCACGCGGATCTTGTCGGCATTGACGACGACGATGTAGTCGCCCGTGTCGACGTGCGGCGTGTACTCCGGCTTGTGCTTGCCGCGCAGGCGGCGCGCAATCTCGGTCGACAGCCGGCCCAGGGTCTTGCCCGTGGCGTCGACGACGTACCAGTCACGGCGCACGTCTTCCGGCTTGGCAGAAAAGGTCTTCATTTGCGTTGTTCCAGTTGGGTAGCGGCGCGGGTGCGGCCGTCGACCGGCCCGCATCGTCCGGGCAGGCACGGGCTGGCCGCGCTGCCCCGGCGAAAGGCGCGAAATTCTACTCGACGCCCCGGCGCATTGCAAACCGGCAAGACCCCGGCCGCGCGGCCGGGGTTTCGCGAGAATCGCTCGGATTTTCAGCGACTTGGAGCACGGGAACGCCGCGGAGCCGGTCCCGGCCCGGGCTCAGAACGCGTATTCGAGCGACAGGGCGGTGTAGGTGTCGGTCTTTTCGAGGCCGACAGGGACGTCGCTGTTGTTCTTGATCGTGTACGAGGCCACCAGCGCCAGGTCGTGCAGCAGGCGGGTCTTCAGCGCCGTGACCGACTCGGTGTAGACGTTGGTCGAGCCCGATTCCACCGACAGGTCCTGGCTGAACAGCGAGGTCTCGGACAGCGCCAAGCGGTACTGCAGCCCGCCGCGGAGAATCGTGTCGTTCTCGCTCGTGCCGTCGGCGAGATCGGACTGGCGGGCACCGGCGCCGATTTCGGCGCTCAGCTTGTGTCGCTCGGTATCGATCAGCCGCCGGCCGTAACCGACGGTCTGCGAGAACTGCTGGTCGTAGCCGCTGAAGCGGTCCTTGCGCCAGATCGCGCGGCCGAACAGGAAATCGTGCTCCGAGAAGTTGTACTCCGACTTCCAGCCGACCTTGTAGGCCTCGGCATTGGTCGTATCGTTCTCCTCGGCGAAGATGGCGGTCATGTCCAGCAGGTGCGACCAGTTGCCGTGGGTGAGACCCAGCTCAGCGGCGGTGTTGAGGCTCGTGCTCTCTGTATTGCCGCTCGTCGCCAGGTAACCCAGCGCTATCTTGCCGGACCAGGGACCCTGGTCGTCGGCTTCTTCCTGTGCCAGCGCCGGCGCCGCGAGCAGCAGCGCGCAGGCCAGCGTGCCTGTCAGTCGGGCAATCATGCCTTGCTCCTGTTTACTGGTTTTCGGTTCAGCCGCGAGCGGGGCCGGCGCGGCTGCGCGATCCCGGCGACGGCCAGAGTGCGGCGCAGTATACGGACCCGCCGCGCGGCCTGCGACCGATGTAACCGATTGTTACAGTTGCCGGCCGCGGCATTCTGCCGCGCTGCCGGCGCCCGCCCTGCCCGGTATACTCGCCGGATGCGTACGCGTGAACTATCAGGAATTGACCGCCTGCTCGGCGTCGTCGACAACGCGCTGCGGACAGTCGCCGCCAGCGACAGCAGTGCATCCCGGCCGAACCCGGCCGCAAACGTCGAGGACACGCCGCTGGACGACGCGGAGCGCCGGCACGCGGCGGCGCTGATGCGGATCAACCACGCGGGCGAGATCGCCGCCCAGGCTCTGTACCTCGGCCATGCCGCCGTCGCGCGGGACCGCGACGTCGCCGCGCACCTGCGCGAAGCGGCCGACGAGGAACGCGACCACCTGCACTGGTGCGAGCAGCGGCTTGCGGAACTCGGCGCCGCGCCGAGCCGCCTCGGTCCGCTGTGGTATGCCGGCGCGTTCGCGATCGGCGCGGCGAGCGGCGTGCTGGGCGACCGCTGGTCGCTGGGCTTCGTCGCGGAGACCGAGCGGCAGGTCGCCGAGCACCTGCGCGATCACCTCGATCGCCTGCCGGCGGCGGACCGCCGGAGCCGCGCGATCGTTGAAAAGATGCACGACGAGGAAGCGGCCCACGGCCGCGCGGCGGAGCAGCGCGGCGCCGTGCCGCTGCCCGGCGCGGTGCGCCGCCTGATGCGCGCGAGCGCAAACGTGATGAAGCGCACCGCTTACCGGGTATGATCGGCTGGTGCCGGGGTATTCTGTTAAATATAATCCCCCGGTCAGCAAAAACTTGAAGAATCACGCCGTTAGCCGGGCCGTCGCCGGGCGACATGGAACTGGGGACAGGCGCAGCGCGCCGAGGGTGGAACATGCAGACTAGCGCGAAGAACCTGAGCGACGTACCGGCGATCAACCGATTCCTGAGCTACTGCCGGGTACGGACGGTGCCGTCGAAGACCGTCATGATCCACGCCGGCGACCTGCCCGACGTGCTGTATTACATCGTCGACGGGTCCGTCGAGGTCATGATCGAAGACGAGGACGGCAACGAGATGGTTCTCGCCTACCTCAACAAGGGCCAGTTCTTCGGCGAGATGGGCCTGTTCTACGAGCAGCCCACGCGCAGCGCGTGGGTCCGCACCCGGACGGAGTGCGAGATCGCCGAGATGACCTACCCGCGCTTCCGCCAGATCGCAAGTGAGAGCCCCGGGCTGGTGTTCGAACTGGCGACGCAGCTGGCGACGCGCCTCGATCGCACGAACCGCAAGCTCGGCGACCTCGCGTTCGTCGACGTCACCGGACGGGTCGCGCACGCGATCATGGACCTGTGCAACGAGCCGGATGCGATGACGCACCCGGACGGCATGCAGATCAAGGTCAGTCGCCAGGAACTGAGCCGGCTGGTCGGCTGCTCGCGCGAGATGGCCGGTCGGGTGCTCAAGGTTCTCGAGGAACAAGGCCTCGTGTCCGCCAGCGGCAAGACGATCGTCGTCTTCGGCGCCCGCCCGAACCGCTGACGCCCCGCGCGCCCTCAGGCGCTCTTCGCAATCTCCGCTTTCATCGCCGCGATCGTCGCGGCGTAGTCGTCGCTGCCGAAAATAGCCGATCCTGCCACGAAGGTATCGGCGCCGGCGGCGGCGATCTCGCCGATATTGCCGGTCTTTACGCCGCCGTCGATCTCGAGCCGGATGTCGCGCCCGCTGTCGTCGATCAGCCGGCGGGCAGCGCGCAGCTTGTCGAGCGCCGCCGGAATGAAGGACTGGCCGCCGAAACCGGGGTTCACCGACATGATCAGCACGAAGTCGACGTCGTCGAGCACGTGCGTCAGCCAGTCGAGCGGCGTTGCCGGGTTGAACACCAGGCCGGCCTTGCAGCCCTGCTCGCGCACGAGGTTCAGGCTGCGGTGCACGTGGCGGCTTGCCTCGGGATGGAAGCTGATCCAGCTGGCACCGGCCTGCGCGAAATCCGGGATCAGCCGGTCCACCGGTTCGACCATCAGGTGGACGTCGATCGGCGCCTCGATGCCGTCGTTGCGCAGCGCTTCGCAGACCAGCGGCCCGATCGTCAGGTTCGGCACGTAGTGGTTGTCCATGACGTCGAAGTGCACGAGATCCGCGCCGGCCTTCAGCACCGCGCGCACCTCGTCGCCCAGGTGTGCGAAATCGGCGGACAATATCGACGGTGCAATCATCGGTTCCACGCGCAGTCTCCGGGCGATCGAGGGCGTCAGGGTAGCCGAAGCCCCGCGCGTTTTCACGCGCGCGGACGTCAGCGGATGGAACGTCGGGCCTTAAGCATCTCGTAGGCTCCGCGGATGTCGCGCGTGCGTTTCTGCGCCGCCTCGATGACCGCGGCGTCGGCGTCCGAGCCGGACAGCTTGTCGGGATGGTTGCGACTGATCAGCCGCCGGTAGGCCTGCTTGATCTCGTCATTGCTGGCGGTCTGCTCCAGTCCGAGCGTGGCGTAGGCCGCCTCCACGCGGCGGCTGTCGGCCGTGCCCGCCGGCGAGCGCCGAAATCCCCGTTGCGCCCGCAGCATCGCCTCGAGCTGCGCGAGCTCGACCCGGCCGATGTCGAGCTCGGTGCAGATCGCCCACAGCAGCGCGCGCTCGCGCCGCGCCAGCGTGCCTTTCGCCAGCGCAACCTCAAGCAGCAGCTGCACGAACAGCCGGCGTCGCTCGGCGCTGCGACCGCCGTCACGACGCATGCGGCCGACCGCGGCCTGCCACGGAAAGCCGGCTGCCTTGCCCGACTGGAACCAGTCGATCGCGCGCCGCACCTGCGCAGGCTTCAGGCCGAGACGGTGCATCGTCGCCCGCGCCGCGCGGATCTCGTCCTCCGTGACGCGCCCGTCCGCCTTGCAGACCTGGCCCATCGTCGTGAACAGCGCCTCGAGAAACGACTCCGGCAGGCCGCCGAGGCGCGCGTCGCCGTCCGCGGTGTGCGCGTAGCGGGCGTAGCCGCGATCGAACTGGTGGCCGAGCAGCAGGCCGAGCAGCGCAATCACCGGCCGCCCGGTCGCCAGCCCGGCCAGCGCTCCCACCACTTTGCCCCAGTAAGGCATTGCTGCTCGCAGCCACCCGTCGTGAACTGTCGGCCATGCTAACGGCAGCGGGGCACAATTCCCATATGCTTGCCGGCACCACCGCGACGGTCCATCATGCCGCCTTCCCGCGGACCCGGAGAACCGCATGCCGCCCGCTGCCAGTGTCGTGTTCGATTCGGAGGTGCCGTCACTCGAGCGGGTGGCGCGCGGCAAGGTGCGCGACATCTATGCCGTCGACGATGCGCACCTGCTGATCGTTGCCACCGACCGGCTGTCCGCCTACGACGTGATCCTGCCCGACGCGGTGCCCGGCAAGGGCCGGGTACTGACGGCGCTGTCGAATTTCTGGTTCGACCGCATGGCCGGCGTGCTGCCGAACCACCTGGACGGCCGGTCGCTGTCAGAGGTCGTGCCGGACCCGCAGGAGCGCGCGCCGCTCGAGGGTCGCGCGGTCGTGGTGCGCCGCCTGCGGCCGCTGCCGATCGAGGCGGTCGTGCGCGGCTACCTGATCGGTTCCGGCTGGCGCGACTACCTTGCGACCGGTGCCGTCTGCGGCATCCGCTTGCCGGCCGGGCTGGAGCAGGCGGCGCGCCTGCCGGAGCCGCTGTTTACGCCGGCGACCAAGGCCGAGGTCGGCGACCACGACATCAACATCGACTTCGCGACGACCTGCGATATCGTCGGCGCCGACCTCGCCGGGCGGGTGCGCGACGCGACGCTCGAGATCTACCGGCGCGCGAGCGAGTACGCCGCGACCCGCGGCATCATCGTCGCCGACACCAAGCTCGAGTTCGGCCTGGACGACGACGGCCGCCTGTACGTCATCGACGAGATGCTGACGCCCGATTCGTCGCGCTTCTGGCCGCGCGCCAGCTACCGGACCGGCATCAGCCCGCCGAGCTATGACAAGCAGTACGTGCGCGACTACCTCGACACGCTGGACTGGGACCGGACCCCGCCGGGTCCGCACCTGCCCGCCGAGGTCATCGAGAAGACGGCCGGAAAATACCGCGACGTGCTCGCGCGGCTGACCGCCTAGCCCGCTGCCGCCCAGTCACCGATAACGCGCTCGAGTTCGGCCAGCCCTTCGGTCAGTGCCGCGGGCCCCGGCTGCAGGATCAGCGCGGACTTGATCTCGTGGATCGCCCCGCTGCGGACGGCGGGCACGCCGGCCCAGCCGTCGCGCGCCGCGACCCGCTCGGGCCGGAACTTCTTGCCGCACCAGGAGCCGATGATGATGTCCGGCGCCCGGCGCGGAACTTCGAGCGGGTCGGCCACGATGCGGTCCCTGCCGAGCGGCTCCGCAGCCAGCTCCGGGAACAGGTCGTCGCCGCCGGCGACGCCGATCAGTTCCGAGACCCAGCGGATCGCCGAGATCTGCGGCGCGTCCCATTCCTCGAAGTAGACTCGCGGCCGGCGCGGCAGGCGGGCCGCGCGCTCGCGCGCGGCGTCGATGCCGGCTTCCAGCTCCGCCGCCAGCGCCTCGGCCGCCGCCTGCACGCCGAGCATGCCGCCCAGCGTGCCGATCATCGCGAGGATCCCGGCGACCGAGCGCTGGTTGAAGACGTGCACCGGCACCCCGTGGCGCACGAGCTCGGCGGCGATGTCGGCCTGCAGGTCCGAGAACCCGAGGACCAGGTCGGGCTCGAGCGCCAGGATGCGCCCGATCTTCGCGCTGGTGAACGCCGAAACCTTCGGTTTTTCGCGGCGGGCCCGTGGCGGCCGCACGGTGAAACCGGAGATGCCGACGATCCGGTCTTCCTGGCCGAGCAGGTAGAGCGTCTCGGTGGTTTCCTCGGTCAGGCAGACGATGCGTTGCGGGTAGCGGACGGCCACGGAGCGGCGCTCTCCTCGGTGCAGCGACGGGTCCGACACAGTAACATGTCGACTGTCTCCTCCCGCCGCAGCAGGCCGCCGTGATACCCGCGCTGTACGACCGCATCGAGAAACTCGTCTGGGGCTCCTACCTGCAGGACAGCGGCAGGGCCGGCCGGCTGCTCGGCGGCTTCCTGCGCTACCTGTACGGCGTGCTGCGCGACATCGTCTACGGGCAGCTCACGCTGCGCTCGATGAGCCTCGTCTACACGACGCTGCTGTCGATCGTGCCGCTGATCGCGTTCAGCTTCTCGGTGCTGAAGGGCTTCGGCGTCGAGGAGGAGCTCGAACCGCTGCTGTTCGAGTTCCTCGCGCCCTTCGGCGAGCGCGGCGCCGAGATCCAGGCGCGCATCATGGAGATGGTCGAGAACGTCAACGAGGGGCTGCTCGGCGGCATTGCGCTGGCGTTCTTCATCTACACGGCGATCTCGATGGTCCAGAAGGTCGAGGAGAGCTTCAACTACGTCTGGTACGTCAGCGAGCCGCGCAGCTTCGCCCGGCGCTTCACCGAGTACACGATCATCCTGCTGATCGGTCCGGTCGTGGTCGTGGTCGCGCTCGGCATACTCACCTCGATCCAGAACGAGTCCTTCGTGCAGGCGATGCTCGAGAGCTCGGCGCTCAGCCCGGTCGTCGTGATGGTCGGCAAGCTGGCACCCTACCTGCTGATCACGACCGTGTTCACGTTCCTGTACAAGTACATGCCGAACACGCGCGTGCGCTTCGACTCGGCGCTGGTCGGCGGAATTGCGGGCGGCATCATCTGGGTGACGCTCGGCGCGTTCTTCACGTCGTTCGTCGTCGAGGCGGAGAGTTCCCGCACGCAGGTCGTCTACCGCGGCTTCGCGGTTGCCGTGCTGGCGCTCTTCTGGCTGTACCTGAACTGGCTGGTGCTGCTGATCGGCGCGCAGATCGCATTCTACTACCAGAACCCCGCCTATCTCAGGATCGGCCGGCGCGAGCCGCGGCTGTCGAATACAGTGCGCGAGCGCCTCGCGCTGAACGTCATGTACATGGTCGGCAAGGCGTTCCGCGAACCGGACCAGCAGGTCCGGCTGGCCGACGTCAGCCAGCGGCTGAAGATCCCGACGCTCGCCCTCGCGCCGGTCGTCACCCGGCTCGAGCGCGCCGGCTTCCTGCTGACGACCGAGGACGAGACCCTGATCCCGGGCCGCGACCTCGCGCTCACGCGGCTCGCAGACGTCGTCGACGTCGTGCGTTACGGCGGCGTCACGGGCTCCTACCGAGACCCGGTCTGGAGCGAGCCCGTCGACGCGCTCGCGACGCTCATTGACGACGCAGTCTCCGCCGCGATCGGTGACCTGACGCTCGCGCAGTTCCTGGACGGCGAGCAGCAGGCAGCGCAGGACGCCTGACGGCGGCGGGCGTCAGGCGCCCGCGATCGTCATGTCGTCGACCAGCAGCGAGCCGCAGCGGATGCCGCCGCGCAGGTCCTGGTCGCTGCCGATCGCGGCAATGCGCCGGTACAGGTCGCGCAGGTTGCCGGCGATCGTCACCTCGTGCACCGGGTACGCGATCGCTCCGTTCTCTATCCAGAAGCCGACGGCTCCGCGCGAGTAGTCGCCGGTCACGCCGTTGACGCCCTGCCCGATCAGCTCGGTCACCAGCAGCCCGCGCGACATCGACGCGATGATCTCGTCACGCTCGCCGGCATTGCCGGGCACGATCAGGTTGTGCGCACCGCCGGCGTTGCCGGTCGTCTGGAGCCCGAGCCGGCGCGCCGAGTAGGAACTCAGTACGTAGCCCTGCAGCACGCCGTCGACGACGAGGTCGCGATCTTTCGTCGCCACGCCCTCGGAATCCCAGGCCGCGCTCGCCATCGCTGCGGGCAGATGCGGTCGCTCTTCTATCCGGAGGAACGACGGGAAGACCTGTTCGCCTGCGGCCTCGAGCAGGAATGACGCGCGCCGGTACTGAGCGCCGCCGCTGATCGCGCCGATCGCGTGCCCTATGAAGCCGCGCGCCAGTTCCGGCGCGAACAGCACCGGTGCCTTGGTCGTGGCGATCTGTCGGGCGCCGAGGCGCGCCACGGTACGTGCAGCGGCCTTGCGCCCGACCTCCGCGGCCGATTCGATATCCTGCGGCCGGCGCGAGGCGCTGTACCAGTAGTCGCGCTGCATGTCCTCGTCTGCCTTGCCGATGACGACGCAGCTGAGCGAGTGACTGGTCTTGCGGTAGCTGCCGAGAAAGCCGTGCGAGTTGCCGTAGGCGCGCGCGCCGCTGGATGTGCCGACCGTGGCGCCGTCCGAGTTGCCGATGCGCGGATCGTAATCGCGCGCGGCCGTCTCGCACTCGATCGCCAGCGTGATGGCGCGATCGGCGTCCAGCGCCCACTCGTGCGCGAGTTCGAGGTCGGGCGGGTCCCCGGCCATCAGCGCGGCGTCGGCGAGTCCCGCGTGCTTGTCCGCGGCGGTGCTGGCGGCGAACGAGCAGGCTTTCGCGACCGCCTCGCGCAGCGCGTCTTCCGAGAAGTCCGAGGTGCTGGCGCTGCCCTTGCAGGACTGCATGTAGACGGTGACACCGACGCCGCGGTCGTTCGTGTACTCGAGGCTCTCGACGTCACCGAGGCGCGCCGTCGCGCTCAGGCCGACGTCGTGGCTCGCCGCTGCCTCGGCCTGGTCCGCGCCGCGGCGTTTAGCCTCGGCGAGCACGAAGCCGACCACCGATTCCAGCCGCGCGGGATCCGGTGCCGCGCGTCCTGTGCCTTCGCTCATCTGCTCCTCTCGCTGCCGGCGGGGCATTGCTCGCGTGCTAGACTGCCGCCCCGAAAGACGCGACAGCTTAAGGCCTGATGGACGCGAAGCCCAGCAAAAGCGCGCGCAAGCGCGAGGCGCAGGCCACAGAACGGCTCGCCGGCCGACTGCTGGCGCTGCGCGATGCCGAGCTCGACCGCCTGCCGCTCGACGTGGAGCTGCGCGGACTCGTCGCGAGCACCCGTGCGATCCGCTCGCGCTCCGCCGCGCGGCGTCAGCGCCTGTACCTCGCCAAGCGCCTGCGCCAGGCGGATACCGCGGCGATCGAGACCGCGATCGCCGAGCTGGACGCCGGCCGTGGCGGCGAGCGCCGCCTGTTCCATGCCGCGGAACAGTGGCGCGACCGGCTGCTGGCAGAGCCCGGCGAATTCGCCGCTTTCTGCGAGCTGACGGGGCGCCGCGCAGCGCGGCTCGCCGAGCTGCTCGAGGCCTGCGGCCGGCCGCTGCCGGAAGCGGAGCGAAAACGGCTGGCCCGCGAGCTGTTCCGCGCCGTGCACGCGGAACTCGATGCACTGATGCAACGGGACGCGGCCTCCATATAAAATCGCGGTTTTGCGCGGACCGGCATGGACCTGCAGCCAATGAACGTAAGAATCGGAATCATCATGGGCTCGCGCTCCGACTGGGACACGATGCGCCACGCCGCGACGCTGCTCGACCAGCTCGGCATCGCGCACGAGGTTCGCGTCGTGTCGGCGCACCGCACGCCCGACCGTCTGTTCGAGTACGCGGAGTCCGCCGCGGAACGCGGCCTCGCGGCGATCATCGCGGGCGCCGGCGGCGCCGCGCACCTGCCGGGCATGGTCGCGGCCAAGACCCGGGTGCCGGTGATCGGCGTGCCGGTGCGCTCCAAGGCCCTGTCCGGCATCGACTCGCTGCTGTCGATCGCACAGATGCCGGGCGGCGTGCCGGTCGCGTGCATGGCCATCGGCAAGGCCGGCGCGACCAATGCGGCATTGTTCGCCGCGGCGCTGCTGGCCACCGGCGATACGGCGGTCGCGGACGCGCTCGAGCGCTACCGCGACGAGCAGACGAGACGCGTTCTCGCGAACGACGACCCGCGCAAGGACGACTGAGCCGTGGCGCGAGTCGCCATCATCGGCGCGGGCCAGCTCGGCATGATGCTGGGCGCCGCGGGGCGCGAGCTCGGCGTCGACTGCGTGTTCCTCGACCCGTCGCAGGCACCGCCCGCAGCGAGGGTCGGCACGGTCATTCGCGCAGCCTACGACGACGCGGACGCGCTCGCGCAACTGGCCGACGGCGCCGACGCGCTCACCTACGAATTCGAGAACGTGCCGGTCGCGGCGCTCGGGGCCCTGCCGCCGGAACTGCCGGTCCGGCCGCCGCCGGCCGCGCTGGCCGAGGCCCAGGACCGGGCGCGCGAAAAGCGCCTGTTCGAGCGGCTCGGCATCCCGCTGCCGCGCTGGCGCAGCGTCGACGGCCCCGCCGACCTGCGCGCGGCCGCGAGGGACGTCGGCCTGCCGCTGGTGCTGAAGACGCGGCGTTTCGGCTACGACGGCAAGGGCCAGGCCGTGGTGCGGAGCGAAGCGGACTTCGACAGCGCGCTGGAGCGGCTGCCGCGGCGTCCGCTGGTGGCCGAGGCCCTCGTGCCCTTCGACCGCGAGGTCTCCGCGATCGGCGTCCGCGGCGCGAACGGGGCAACCGCGTTCTACCCGCTCACCGAGAACGTGCACCGCGGCGGCATCCTGCACACGTCGGTCGCTCCGGTCGGGCCCGAGGCCCTCGCGGCCGCGGCGCGCGACTACTGCGGCCGCCTGCTCGAGGCGCTCGATTACGTCGGCGTGCTCGCGCTCGAGTTGTTCGTGGTCGGCGACACGCTGCTGGCGAACGAATTCGCGCCACGCGTCCACAACTCGGGACACTGGACGATCGAGGGCGCGGCGACCAGCCAGTTCGCCAATCACCTGCGGGCCGTGCTCGGCATGCCCCTCGGCGACACGTCGGCGACCGCGGACGCCGGCATGCTGAACATCGTCGGCACGCTGCCCGACGCCGCCGGCGCCCTGTCCGCGACCGGCGCGACGCTGCACGATTACGGCAAGTCGGCGCGCCCCGGGCGCAAGCTGGCGCACGCGACCGTGCTCGGCGCGAGCGGCCGGGAACGCGACCGGCGGCTCGCGCAACTCGCGGAGCTGCTCCATGCACGCCCTGCGGCGAGACCGGTGTCACCGAAACCCGGCGGGGAATAATGTACACTCGGTCCGGCGACCAGTTAATAGAATAAGAGACGGCCGACCCGCTGATGTCCTACCTGGAACACTTCAAGCTCGCCGAACAGCCGTTCCGGCTCACACCCGACCCCGAATTCGTCTACTGGAGCAAGCAGCACGCACGGGCCAAGGCGTACATGGAGTCGACGATCTGGCTGGCCGACGGCTTCGTCGTCATCACCGGAGAGATCGGCTCCGGCAAGACCACCCTGCTGCAGGCCTTCCTGAGCGAACTCACGGACGACGTCATCTACGCCGTCGTCAACCAGACCCAGCTGAGCCCCGTGCAGTTCCTGCAGGCGGTGCTCGCGGAATTCGGCTTCGACCCGTTCGAGAAGCGCAAGGTCGAGCTGCTGGACATGCTCAACATGTTCCTGATCGAGCAGTACTCGAACGGCAAGAAGGTCGTCCTGATCGTCGACGAGGCGCAGAACCTGTCCAAGCGAGTCCTCGAGGAAATCCGGCTGCTGTCCGGGATCGAGACCCACAAGGAAAAGGTCCTGCGAATCATCCTGGCCGGGCAGCCGGAACTGCGCGACAAGCTGGAGTCGCCAAAGCTGAAGCAGCTGATCCAGCGCGTGCGGCTGCGCTTCCACATCGGGCCGCTGGACGCGCGCGAGCTGCGCGAATATATCGAACACCGCATGGCCGTGGCCGGGCACGACGCCCACGACGTGTTCGGCGACGACTGCTTCGCCGAAATCATGCGCTACACGGGCGGCGTGCCGCGCCTGATCAACACGCTCTGCGACACGGCACTGCTGTGCGCCTTCGCGGAAGAACGCGAGCTGCTCGGCGCCGAGGACATCAGGGCGGCCGTCGAGGAACTCGGCTGGAAAGTGCCGGCGACGGACGGCGAGCAAGCGCCCGCGCGCGCGCCGGCGGACGACGACCTCGACGCGCGTCGCCGCCCTGCGCCGCTGTGCCGCGTCGAGGTTTCGGCCGACGGCGAAGTCATCGCCGAGCACCTGCTGGGCCCCGGCCGCGTCATCATCGGTCGCGCGCCGGACAACGACATCTACATCAAGAGCAAGTTCGTCAGCCGCCACCACGCACAGATCGTCTCCAGCGAGACGTCCAGCGTCATCGAGGACCTGAACAGCACCAACGGCATCTACATCGGGCAGCGCCGGGTCAAGAAGCACCGCCTGCGCGACGGCGACGTCGTGACGCTGGGGGTGCACGACCTGCGCTTCACGGAGCTGCGCGAACGCGTCGACGACGACGAGGACACCGGCACGCACGAAGACCTGTCGGCGGCCGACGAGCCGGACGCCGAGGTCGAAGTAGAAGTGGAAAGCGGCGAAGCCGCAATCGACGAGGAACGCGCCGCCAACGATGCCTGACGGGTTCGCGTCCCGCTCAGATCTCGTGGTCGTTGCGCACGCGCCGGTCGTGCTCGCGGTAGTCGCGGCGCTTCAGCCAGACGACGAGTCCGGCGACCAGGCAGAACAGGCCCACCGAGAAACAGATCGTCGGCCAGTACCAGTGATTCAGGTACATCGATGCCGCCAGCGAGATCGCGCCGACGACGAAATAGAAGTACGGCAGACTTTCGTAGATCGGTTTCGACACCCACATGGCGGGACCTGCGCTCTCGTTCTTGTTCTGGGAATTGTGCGGCGCCGGGCGGAGCCAGTCCACCCGGGCGCTGCCGGCCCGGCGAGTATAGCCGGGCCACGCCGAGCGCGGCAAATCAAGCCAATGAAAAACCTGGTTTTTTTCCGGTCGGACCGGGCTGTCCGGGCTAGCGGGAACGAAACATGAACAGGCTGAACAGGCGCGACATCAGCGAATCCGTGAGCCCGTCGACGTCGAGATCGTCGGCGACGTCCGGGACGTCCCCGCGCAATTGCTGGACGAAGTGCTGGGCGGAGGCGTCTAGGTCCTGCTCGGTTATCGTGTTGTCCACGGCGTACGTCCCTGTCGCTGGCTTCAACCTCGCACGGTAGACCAGCGCGTCCGGGCGCGCAGTGACGCGCATCACGGGACCGGCGCGCCGCCGGCTTATGTCAGGTCGGCACGCCGCTCAGGCGGTGCCGCCAACCGTGAGTCCGTCGATCTTCAGCGTCGGCTGGCCGACCCCGACCGGCACGGACTGGCCGTCCTTGCCGCAGGTGCCGACGCCGCGGTCGAGCTTGAGATCGTTGCCGACCATCGAGATACGCTGCAGCGCGTCCGGGCCGTCGCCGATCAGCATGGCGCCCTTGACCGGCCGGGTCGGCTTGCCGTCCTCGACGAGGTAGGCCTCGCTCGCCGAGAACACGAACTTGCCGGACGTGATGTCGACCTGGCCACCGCCGAAATTCGGCGCGTACAGGCCTTTCTTCACCGACGCGAGGATCTCCTCCGGGTCGTGCGCGCCGGCCAGCATGTAGGTATTGGTCATGCGCGGCATCGGTATGTGTGCGAAGGACTCGCGGCGGCCGTTGCCGGTCGGCGCGACGCCCATCAGCCGCGCGTTGAGGCGATCCTGCATGTAGCCCCGCAGGATGCCGTCCTCGACCAGCACGTTGTACTGCCCCGGCGTGCCCTCGTCGTCGATGGCCAGCGAGCCGCGGCGGTTCGGCAGCGTGCCGTCGTCGACGATGGTCACGCCGGCCGGTGCGACGCGCTGGCCGACGCGACCCGAGAATGCGGACGTGCCCTTGCGATTGAAGTCGCCTTCCAGTCCGTGGCCGACCGCTTCGTGCAGCAGGATGCCCGGCCAGCCGGCGCCGAGCACGACCGGCATCGTGCCCGCCGGTGCCGGCACCGCCTCCATCTGCACCGCGGCCTGGCGCACGGCCTCGCGGGCAAGCTGCATCGGCAGGTCGTCGTCGCCGAAAAAGAAATCGAGGGACGAGCGCGCGCCGCCGCCGGCATAGCCCTGCTCGCGGCGCCCGTCGGCCTCCATGATGACGCTGACGTTCAGGCGCACGAGCGGCCGCACGTCGGCCGCGAGCGTGCCATCGGCCGCGGCGACGAGAACGAGGTCCTGGCTGCTGCCGAGGCTCGCCATGACCTGCACGATGCGCGGATCGAGCCTGCGCGTCTCCCGGTCGATGCGGCTCAACAGCGCCGTCTTGCGCTCGTCCGGCAGGCTCGTGGTCGGGTCGACGGCGGGATACAGGCTGGGATAGCGCGCGGCCGGCGCGATCCGCACCGACTGCGACTGCCCCTGGCGCGAAATCGCGCGGGCGGCGCGTGCGGCGTGGGTGAGCGCCGGCAGCACGAGTTCCTCGGAATAGGCGAAGCCGGTCTTCTCGCCGCTGACGGCACGCACCCCGACCCCGCGGTCGACCGAGAAGCTGCCCTCGCGGATGATGCCGTCTTCCAGCGACCAGTGTTCTTGGCGGCTGACCTGGAAATACAGGTCCGCGGCGTCGATGTCGCCGCCGTTGATCAGGCCGAGCGCTTTCGCGAGGTCGTTCTCGCCCAGACCCGACGGGTCGAGCAGCTGCGAGCGCACCGTGTCAATGGCCTGGACATTCGATTCGTTCACGTATTGATCCTCTCAGGGTGACCGGCGTCCAGCCGGCGATGCTCGAGTACCGGGAACGCGCGGCGCAGCCGCGCGGTCTCGTCCTGGTCGATCTCGGCGACGACGACGCCGCTGCCCGCCTCGCGGCTCGCCACGACGCGTCCCCAGGGGTCGATGACCAGCGTGTGTCCCCAGGTGCGGCGGCCGCCGGGATGCAGCCCGTGCTGCGCCGGCGCGACGACCCAGGCGAGGTTTTCGATCGCGCGGGCGCGGAGCAGCGTCTGCCAGTGAGCCCGGCCGGTCGCCTCGGTAAACGCGGACGGCACGCCGAGCACGGTCGCCCCGTCGGCGACCAGGCGCCGGTAGAGTTCCGGAAAACGCAGATCGTAGCAGATCGACAGCCCGAGGCGCCCGGCGCGCGTGTCGGCGGTCACGACCTCGTCCCCCGGCGCGTGGTAGGCCGATTCGCGGTAGCGCTCGTCACGTTCCGGGATATCGACGTCGAACAAGTGCAGCTTGCGGTAGACGGCGCGCGGCGCCCCGTCGGCGCCGAACAGCACGCTCGCCGCGTACACGCGCCGGTCCCCCGGGATGGCCAGCGGCAGGCTGCCGGCCACGATCTCGACGTCGAGCCGGCGGGCGAGTTCGCCGAGCGCGGCCTGGACAGGACCCGCGCCGGGTGCCTCGGCGACGGCCGCGCGTGCGCTGTCCCCGGCGGCAAAGAACGCGCAGTTCTCGGGCAGGTAGACGAGCCGGGCGCCGCGCGCGGCGGCCTCGGTCGCGAGTTCGTCGATACGCGCGAGGTTGTCCGCGACGTCCGCGCCGCTTTCGAGCTGCAGCGCGGCGATGCGGCAGGTGTCGTTACTCATTGCTGGCGAGGCAGCCGGCCATGCGGCTGATCTCGGCAAAGCGACGGGCATCGGCCGAGTCGACGTCGGGATTGTCCCACGCGCCCTCGATCTCGTAGTAGACCTGCCCCATTTCCTGCAGCGGCTTCTTGAAGATCTGCGAGAAGATCAGGAGCGCGGCGGCCACCTGCGGGCCGGCGACCACCGCGCCGACGACCGGCAGCGTGTTGCCGACGTTCGCGCTGACGATTGCGCTCTGCGTGTAGTCCTTGTCGATCAGTCCCGCGCGGCCGACGATGCCGATGTCGGCGGCCGGCCCCTTGAGTGACAGGTCGCAGGTATAGGCTGCGCCGTCGTCGAGCCGGAACGTGCCGGTGATCTCGTCGAACGCGAAGCCCTTGTCCAGCACGTCGCGGAAATCGAGCGCGAGCCGCCGCGGCAGCGCGACGACGCTGAGCAGGCCGAAAACGCGGCCGGCACCCGGGTCGACCTCGTTCAGCTGCCCGGGTCCGAAGCGCACGACGACCTCGCCGTCGAGGCTGTCGAGAAAATCGCCGCGCGGCCCGCCCGACCAGCTGACGTCGAAGCCGAGTTGCATTTCGTCACCCTCGATGCCGGCCTTCGTGTCCAGCCGCTCGAAGGTCGTGGCGACGTCGCTGCTGACCAGCGTCGCATCGACCCAGGTCCGCTGACCGCTCGGCTCGTCGACGTCGACGACCCAGCCGGCGCTGCCGTCGACGCGGAAGGTCGCGTCCTCGGCACTCAGCGCATCGGCGACGAGGCCGTCCGGGCGCCGCGTGAAGTCAGCGGACAGACGCCCGAGGTAGCGCTCGCCGAGCGCGAATTCGTCGGCCCGCAGCGATACGGCCGGCATCTGCCGCGGGTCGGCGCTGATCGGGTTCGCGTCGGCGCTGTCGTCGCTGCCCGGCAGCACGAGCCGCTGCATGTCGAGCGCGATCGGACGTTCGCCGTCGAGATCGTAGGGTATCGACACGCTGCCGATGGCCTGCTCGCCCTCGAGGCGCAGGCGCCAGTCCGAGCCGCTGCGGTCGACGAGCACGCGGTGGTCGAGGTAGTGCTGACCGACCACGTGCAGGTTGGCGACCTGCAGGTCGATGGAGCGGATACGCGCCGCGATGCCGCCGCCGGCGCGGCCGTCGCCGCGCCGCCCCGCGACGTCGAGCCAGTCGGCGAGGTGCAGCTCGTCGATTGCGCCGACGATGTGCAGCCCTCGCGTGTCCGCGACGCCCGGCTCGGCGGCACCCGCCGCGACGACCCCGCGATCGAAATCCCAACCCTGCTCGCCGTCGATAAAGCCGAGCGACCAGCGGAGCTCGTCGTCCAGGCTGCCGTTCAGCTGGATACGGTTCCCGGTCGGAAACTCGAGCGTTGTCAGCAGCCGGCGCGTGCGTTCCGCCGGCTTGCCGAGCGGTGGCGGCAGGCTGACCGCAAGGCCCTCGAGGCCGGACTCGACCACGACGCTGAACACGCCCGCGGGCGTCTCCGAGCCAGCGCGCGGGAAGCGCACGCTGGCCCTGTACGGCGTCTCGCCGGCGACGATGCGCCCGAGATCCACGCCGAAACCTTCGCGCAGACCGGCGGCGGTGAAGCGGCCGTCCGCCTCGGCGACGACGCTGTAGCCGGGCAGTTCGTCGCCGGCGCGTTGCAGCCGGATGCTGACCGGCTCGCCGAGAAAACGCCCTTCCAGCGATTCGGCACCGATCGTGTCGCGCGTCACGGTGACGAAACCGTTCAGCTCCGTGACCGGGGCGGTCAGGCCGGCGATGCGCAGCGTGCCGTCGCTGGCCTGCAGCCGGGTCGTGAAGCTGAACTCGTCGCGGCGCCGGAGCGGGTAGCGCAGGTCGAGCGAAAACGACGCCTCGCCCGCGACCGATACCCGGTCGAGCTGGCCGCCGAAGACGCCGGCGATCGGACTTTCGCGGGCGAAGCGGCGCACCGACTCGAGCGTGCCGGTCGCGAACGCATCGATCGTCAGTACCGGGTCGCGGAGATCGGCGATCTCGATCTTCGCATCCACGACCGAGTTGCCCGCGTTGGTCGCGGTGTTGCGCTCCGAGTAGAGCCGCACGCGGTCGACGACGAGGTCCATGTCGAGGTTGTCGACGTCGGGCCAGAGGCTCGAGTAGCGCAACGTCGCGTCCTCGAGCTCCGCCTCGATGCGGAACACGCCTTCGCCGTCGTCGAAGGGAAAGGCGTCGACGGGGCCGCTGAAGCGCGCGACGCCGGCCGGCACGCTGCCGGCCACCAGCGCCGTGTCCAGCCAGCGATAGAGCGCCGGGTTCATGACCCGGCCCGGCAGGTAGGCACGGGCCGCGGCGAGGTCGTAGATGCTGAAGCGGCTTTCGACGTCGAGGACCGGCGAGCTGTCGTCCGCCGGCAGGCTGAGCTGTACGCTGCTGCGGCTGGCGAGATCCGCGTTCTGCACGCGGATGCTGTCGGACAGCACGATGATGCCGTCCGCGTTGCGCCGCCAGATGACGGTGCCCCGCGCGCTCGAGAAACCGAGCGGGGCCTCCATCCAGCGCGACAGGTCGAGCGCAAGATCGGCCGAGTCGATCTCGACGCGGCCGCCGGAGCGATTGGCGCGCAGGCTGCCGCTGAAGCCGCGCAGGCCGGGCCAGCGCTCGGTCGCGAGCACGCCGGCACCGGACAGCTCGAGCGCCAGGTCGTAGCGCGGCCGCTCGCTGCCGAGGTCCTGCAGCGTGAGACTCAGGTCCGCGACCTGCCCGGTCGGCCCGTACTCGCGCATTGCCTGCACCGCCCGCTCCGGTAACCAGGGCAGCAGCAGGCCGAGATCGTCGAGATCGACGAAACTGGCGTCGGCCGACAGCGACGTGAGCCGGCCCTCCGCACCGGTGCCGCCCTGCACGTTGAAGGAGGACTCCGGCCAGATTCCGCGCTCCGTACTCAGGCGCAGGCCGTCGGCGGCCAGCAGCCAGCCGGCCTCGTCGGCCGAGTACTCGAGCCGGCCCTCGGCCGCGAACGGCGACTCGCTGCCGGCGGCCAGCAGCTCCTCGAGGTCGAATTCCAGCAGGCCGTTGCGCAGGTGGCCGTCGACGACTTCCAGCGCGGCGCCTAAGTCGGCGCGGCCAGCGGACAGGGCGGGCAGCGACGCGGGCTGCAGGCGCGACCAGCCGGCGAGCTCGAGGGCGCGGGTCTGCAGCGTCAGTTGCCAGGCGTCATCTGCGGGCCGGCCGCTCAGCCCGAGGCTCAGGCGGTTGCCGAGGGTCGCCGGCAACGCGATGACGGCCTCCCCGGTGACGCGCTGCGGGCTGCGCACGACGCGCAGGTTGGCGATCGTGAACTCGACCGAGGCGCCGCCGGGCGGATACTCCAGCGCTACGTCGAAATCCTCGACGATGAGTTCTACGTGGCCGCCGCTCTCGCCAGCGAAGTTCTCGCCGAGCTGCGCGAGCGGGATGTCCTGGACTCGCCAGCGCGCCTCGTCGTCACGACTGACGCTGATGGCCGAGTCACGCACGAGCACCCGGTCGACGACGAAACGCCGGTCGATGACGAGCTGCATCAGGTCGACGCCGATGCTGACCTCGTCCGCCGCAAACGCGCCGCCTTCGGAGCCCGGCATGGTCAGCTCGGCGTTGTAGAAATTGAGTTCAGGTCCGCTGAAGCGCCAGCGCGCGTTCATGCCGCTGAACTCGACCTGCATGCCGATCGCCGCGTTCGCCCAGCCCTTGATCTCTTCCTGGTAGCTCGGCAGGCGCGGCAGCAGCAGGCGGAACAGCCCGACGGCGATGGCCAGCAGGATCACGCAGCCTGCCGCGAGGTAGGCTATGGCCTTCAGCAGTTTGTTCAGCAATGCCTTCATGCAGCGGGCGTGGCTCGTTTCAGATCAACACGACGTCGAACTGGTCTTGCAGGTACAGGGCCTCGGATTGCAGGCGTATCGGTTTGCCGGTCTGCCGCTCGATCTCGGCAAGGCCGCCGGCTTCCTCGTCGAGCAGCATCTCGATGACGTCCTGGTGGGCGAGCACGAGTATCTCGTCGAACGTGAACTGGCGGTGCTGGCGGATGATCTCGCGAAAGATCTCGAAGCAGACCGTCGCCGCGGTCTTCACGAAGCCGCGGCCGTCGCAGCTTGGACAATCTTCGCAGAGAATGTGCTGCAGGCTTTCGCGGGTCCGCTTGCGGGTCATTTCGACGAGGCCGAGCGGCGAAACGGGGGTCATCTGGTGGCGCGCGTGGTCGCGGGCCATCGCCTCCTCGAGCGCGGCGAGCACTCGTTGCCGGTGGTCCGCCTCCTCCATGTCGATGAAATCGATGATGATGATCCCGCCGAGGTTGCGCAGCCGGAGCTGCCGGGCGATCGCCACGGCAGCCTCGAGATTGGTGCGGAAGATCGTCTCCTCGAGGTTGCGGTGGCCCACGTAGCCGCCGGTGTTCACGTCGACCGTCGTCATCGCCTCGGTCTGGTCGAAGATCAGGTAACCCCCGGACTTCAGCGGTATCGAGCGATCCAGCGCCTTGCGTATCTCGTCCTCGGTGCCGTGCAGGTCGAAGATCGGGCGCCGCCGGGTGTAGAGCTCGAGCTTCGGCTCGATCTCGGGCAGGAAGCTGGCCGTGAACGTCTTCATTTTCTCGAAATCGGCCGGCGAGTCGACGAGGATCTGCGCGACGTCCGGGCTCACGAGGTCGCGCAGGATGCGAATCGGCAGGGGCAGGTCCTCGTGGACGAGGCTCTTCGCCTTGCGCTCCCGGCCTTCGCGCTGCACGGAATCCCACAGCTTGCGCAGGAACTCGAGATCGGCGGCGAGCGGCGCTTCGTCCGCGCCCTCGGCGGCCGTGCGCGCGATCAGGCCGCCCGGTGCGTCGCCGAGGAGTCGCTCGAGCAGCCCGCGCAGCCGCTCGCGCTCCGCCGGGTCCTCGATGCGCGAAGATATGCCGACGCCGTTGCCGCCCGGCAGCAGCACGAGGTAGCGCGACGGCAGCGTGATGAAGGTCGACAGGCGGGCGCCCTTGTTGCCGATCGGGTCCTTGACGACCTGTACGAGCACCTCGTGGCCCTCGCGGACCAGGTCGCGGATGTCGGGGGCCGGCTGCACGGCCTGTTCGCCGTCGGGCAGCGCCTTCTGGGCGATGTCGGACGCGTGCAGGAACGCGGTGCGCTCGAGCCCTATGTCGACGAAGGCCGCCTGCATGCCGGGCAGCACGCGGGACACGCGGCCCTTGTAGATGTTGCTGATCAGGCCGCGCCGCGTCGCGCGCTCGATGTAGACCTCCTGCAGGATGCCGTTTTCGAGCAGCGCCGCGCGTACCTCGCGCGGCGTCACGTTGATGAGTATTTCTTCCCTGGGTGTTTCTTCCGTCACGCTTGCAAAACCTCGATACCGATCTCGCGCAGGAGCGCCGCCGTCTCGAACACCGGCAGTCCGATCACCGCGCTGTAACTGCCGGCCAGCCGGCTGACGAAAATGCCACCGAGCCCCTGCAGCGCGTAGCCGCCGGCTTTGTCGCGTGGCTCGCCGCTCGCCCAGTAGGCGCGCGCCTCGGCGGGGCTTATGGCGCGGAAACTCACTTCGCTCTCGACCCGCACGACGCGCTCGCGTTCCCGGTACAGCAGTGCGACGCCGGTCAGCACGCGGTGCGTACGCCCGGACAGGGCGGCCAGCATCGCGGCCGCTTCCTCGCCGCTGGCCGGCTTGCCGAACAGCGTCTCGCCGAGCGCCACGCTCGTGTCGGAGCCCAGTATCGCGCATTCGGGTCGCGATCCCTGCGCCGCGCGCGCCTTCGCGAGCGCCAGCCGGCAGACGTAGTCGGCCGCCGCCTCGCCCGGCAGCGGCCGCTCGTCGAGATCCTCGCCGGCCGCGCTGAAGTCGAGGCCGAGCGCGGCCAGGAGTTCCCGGCGGCGCGGCGAGGCGGAGGCGAGATGCAGCGGCGGCGGGACCACGGAGCGGGCTCAGGCGCGGTGATACGGATGGCCGTCGCGCAGGCTGGCCGCTCGGTACAACTGCTCGACGCAGAGAATACGCGCCAGCCCGTGCGGCAGTGTCAGCCGCGACAGCGACCAGCGCAGGTCGGCCCGTTCGAGGCAGTCGTCGTTCAGGCCATCGGGGCCGCCGATGACGAAGCAGACGTCGCGGCCGTCGGACTGCCAGTCGCCGATCGCCTCGGCCAGCTCGGCGGTCGAGAGCTGCCGGCCGCGCTCGTCGAGCATGATGACGCGCTCGTCGGCCCGCAGCTCCTTCAGGATCGCCGCGCACTCGTCGTCGCGGGCCAGCGCGGCATCGCCACCGCGGCGCCTGCGCGACAGCGGCAGGGCTCTCGACTCGAATTTCCAGGGTCGCGGCAGGCGCCCGGCGTAGTCCTTGCAGGCGGTGTCGACCCAGTCGGGCTGTCGGTCGCCAACTGCGACCAGGCGCATGTGCACGGTTCAGCCGTCGGTCGCGACGGCGTCAGTCGCCGGGCTCAGGCGCCACAGCTTCTCCAGGTTGTAGAACTCGCGTACCCGCGGCAGCATCACGTGGACGAGCGTGTCCTGCAGGTCGAGCAGCACCCACTCGCTGCCCTCCTCGCCTTCGACGCCGACCGGCCGGTGCCCGGCTTCGCGCGCTTTCTCGGCGACCGCGTCAGCCAGCGCCTTCACGTGCCGGTTCGACGTGCCGCTGGCAACGATCATGTAGTCGGTCACGGTCGTCATGTCGCGCACGTCGAGGCGCACGATGTCTTTCGCCTTCACCGACTCCAGCGCGTCTACCACCAGGTTGCTCAGCTCTTCGCTGTTCATGCGGTCGTACCGGTTCTCGCCTTGGTTGATCCCATTCGTTACTCCGTGTCGTCGTTGGTTTTCGAGCGGTAGATGCCGCTCCGGTCGATGACGGCGCGCACCTCGTCCGGCATCAGGAAGCGCGGGTCGCGCCCCGCCGCCACCAGCTCGCGGATCTCGGTCGAGGAAATCTCGAGCTGCGTGACGTCGTGAATGTAGATGTGACCCGATTTCGCCTCGTGCAGGTCCCCGATGCGGTGCGTGCCGCGGTCCGCCAGCAGCTCGCCCAGGGGTCCCATGTCCGGCGCGCGCCAGCCGGGGCGATGTGCCACGACGATGTGCGCGAGCTGCAGGATGTCGCGCCACTGGTACCACTTTGTCATGTGCAGGATGGCATCCATGCCGATAATGAGCCCGAGCGGCCGGAGCGGAAATTCGGCCCGCAACGCCGCCAGCGTATCGACCGAGTACGACGGCCCGTCGCGATGCAGTTCGCGATCGTCGACGACGAAGCCAGGCTGGCCCGCCGTGGCCGCCTGCACCATTTGCAGCCGCAGCGCGGCGTCGGCATACGGTTCGCCACGGTGCGGCGGCGTGCCGCAGGGCATGAAGCGAACTTCGTCGAAGCGCAGCGCCTGTAGCATCTCGAACGCCGTGCGCAGGTGCCCGAAGTGGATCGGGTCGAAGGTCCCGCCGAAAACGCCCATCGGGCTCATACCGTTGGTCATCGGCGTCAGGCTGCCCGTGCCCGCGGGCCTGCCAGCGCCAGCACGATGTCGGCGATCTGCTGCCAGGGATCGCCACCGCGCTGGCCCTTGGCGGTCGCGTCGGCGTGCACGAGTGCTTTCAGCACGCGGCGGAAATCGCCGCGGCCGTGCCGCCCGATGCAGCGGCGCACGAGACCCTGGCGATTGCTCCAGACGCGTGCCTGCTGCATCGCGCGGCCGAGCTCGACGCCGCTCTCGACGCTGTCGGCGAGCGCGACCAGCGTACGCGACTCCCGCGTCAGCACCCAGACGATGAAGACGGGCGACACGCCCTCGGCGCGCACGCCGCCTAAGATGCGCAGCGCGCGCGGCGCATCGCCGGCGAGCGCCGCGTCGGCGAGCTGGTAGGCGTCGTAGCGGCTGCTGTCGGCGACGGCACGCTGAACGTGCTCGGCGCTGACCGGACCGCTGCCGAGCAGCAGGCGCAGCTTCTCGATTTCCTGCATCGCGGCGAGCAGGTTGCCCTCGACGCGCTCGGCGATCAGCTGCACGGCATCAGGCGCCGGCTCGAGGCCCGCGGCGCGCATGCGCGTCCTGATCCACGCCGGCAGCTCGGCACGATCGACCGGCCAGACCGCGACGTGTCCACCGGCGCCGGCGAGCGCCTTGACCCATTTCGCGTTGGCGTTGCTGCGATCCAGTTTCGGGCCGCTGACGATCAATAGCAGGTCGTCGCCGAGGTTCTCGACCAGCGCCGTGATCGCCGCGGATCCGTCGCGTCCCGGCTTGCCGGTCGGCAACCTGAGCTCGACGATCCGCTTCTCGGCGAACAGCGACAGGTTGCCGCCGATCGCGCCGAGTTCGTTCCAGTCGAAGCCCGGGCCACTGACCAGCAGCTCGCGGCTGCCGAAGCCGCGCGCGCGGGCCGCGGCACGGATCGAGTCCAGCGCTTCCTGCGCGAGCAGTGGCTCGTCACCGGTAACCAGGTAGCAGGGCAACAGGGAAGACTTCAGGCGGGATGCGAGCTGATTCGCCGGTATTTTCACACGGAACCGCGCAGTCGGAACTCGGGGGCCATGATACCCGTCGTCGCGCTGACCAACCAGTCGCGCATCAGGCCTCGCCGAGCTGGTCGAGGCCGACGGCCTCGCCCTCCAGCAGCACCGGGATGCCGTCGTTCACGGGGTACAGCAGCTTGCCGTCGTCGGTCACGAGCGCTTCGCGCAGCTCGCTGCCGACCAGCGCACCCTCGCGGGTCCGCAGCCGGCCGCCGCGGATGCGCTCGTTGACGGATTCCAGCAAATCCGGCTTTGCGAGCGACAGCGCCCGGTGGGTCACCGGGCAGCAGAGGATGGTCAGCAGCTTCTTGTCCATGCGACGGTCGATTCTCCCGATGCTAATGTTATACTGTACCATTACCGCCGGCCCACCCGGCCGCTGCCCCGGAGCCCCGCATGCCGCAGACCAGCGCCGCCAGCGCGCCCGACCTCGACCGCGTCGCCGTGGTCCTGTCCGGGCTGTGCCTCGTGCACTGCCTCGCGCTGCCCGTGCTGCTGGCCGCGCTGCCGTTCCTGGGCGGCTTCGCGGACAGCCATTGGCACCTGCCGATGCTCGCGATCGCGCTGCCGGTGAGCATCGTCGCCATTGTCATTGGATACCGGCGGCACGGCAACCGGGCCATCGTGGCCGGTGCCGCGGTCGCGATGGGCCTGCTCGTGCTCGGCGCGACGCTGGGCCACGCGTGGCTCGGCCCGGCCGCGGACCGTGCCCTGACCGTCGCCGGCTCCCTGGCGCTGGCCGCCGTGCACTGGCAGAACAGCCTGCGGCTGCGCCGCTGCCGCATGGCCTGACCCGTCAGGCCGGGCGGCGACCGCCGCCCAGTGCCGCCAGCACCTCGCGATTGCCGAGCGCTTCGGCCGCGGCGACCAGCGCGGGCAGGTCTGCGTCCTCCGGGCGAAATCGCGGATTCGCGGCCAGGCAGCGCAACGTGACCTTCATGGCCTCCACCTGCCGCCCGTCGGCAAGCAGCCGCGGCAGCAATTCCCGCGCGTAGAACAGGGGCGCCTCGCCGAGTTCGCCTTGCCAGAGCGCGTCGAAGTACCACAGGTCGGCCCCGGTCGGATCCGCGTCCGCCGCGACCTGCTGCGCCAGGTGCCGGAAGCCGCCGTCGCGGTTGCCGCGGCTGATGAAACCGTAGGCGTGGTTCAGCGCCCGCGTGCGTGCGCGCAGGTCCGCCTTGCGCGGATCCGACTCCAGAGGCGGCGCGATGCTGGTCTCGGCGGCGACATCGAGCCGGCCGAGCAGCCGCCCGGCGAGCGTGGCGAAGGCGAGCCCCCAGTAGATCGCGAGCGCCGCCGCCGCCAGCGGCGGCGGACCGGCGACGAACGACAGACCGGCGAGCAGCAGGCAGGCGGGCAGCCATGCGGCCGCCGGACCGATCCGTCGCGCGAGGCGCCAGTGACCGCGCGGATCGAGGCTCGCGAGCGGCGACGCCGTCAGCGCGAACAGTGCAATCTGCCCGGGCAGGAACGCGACGGCGAGCACGGCCGTCAGCGGCGCGGCGAACTCCGGCACGCGCGACCCGAGCGCGAGGTACAGGCCGGCCAGTGCGGCGAGCGGCAAGAACGGGAACAGGCGGCGCCCGCGGCCGCCCGGCAGAAACAGGTCGAGTTCGGCGACCGGCGGCTCGCGATGCAGCGCCAGCGCGTCGATGAGCTGCAGCAGGTAGCCGGCAAAAGCCGGCGCCGCGACCAGCAGCACGACGCCGAAGCCGATCCAGCCGAGCAGGTAGAACGTGCCGCCGAACAGCGCAAGCAGCCCGAGCCCCAGCGCCACGAGCGCGAGGAAGCCGAGCGCGGCCAGCAGCAACACCGGCTGCACGACGGGCGCGGCGAGCGCGGCCAGCAGCTCGCGCGGACTCACGGCTCGGGATCCGCGGGCCGGCCGTCGTCCGGCACCGGGTCGTAGCCGCTGCCGCCCCAGGGATGACAGCGCAGGAGGCGGCGCAGCGCGAGCCGGCCGCCGCGGGCCGCACCGAAACGCTGCAGCGCCTCGATGGCGTAGGCCGAGCAGGTCGGCTGGAAGCGGCAGTTGGCGCCGATCAGGGGGGAGACCAGCGCGCGGTAGGCCTGCGCCAGCCAGATCAGGGGGCGACTCAGCGCGCGCGACAGGCGCGACGGCTTCATGCCGGTCGTCCGGCGTCCTCCGCGAACGAGCGTATCGCGTCGAGCATCGACGCGAGGCCGTTCGAGCGCGTGGGCGACAGGTGTTGCTCGAGGTCGAGCGCACTGACGAAGTCCGGCGGCGTCGCGACGATGTCGGCGGCCGGCTTGTCGCTGTAGATACGCGTCAGGAGCGCGATCAGGCCGGACACGATCGCCGCGTCGCTGATCGCGCGGAAGTGCACGCGACCGTTTTCGGCTGCGGGCACGAACCAGACCTGCGACTGGCAGCCCTTGATCTTGTTGTCCTCGGTCTTCTCGGCCGGCTCGAGATCCGGCAGCCTGCGGCCGAGATCGATCAGGTACTGGTCGAGTTCCATCCAGTCGTCGAAGCACGCGAATTCCTCGACCACCTCATGCTCCGCTCGTTCGCCCTCCTTCACGTCGATC
>CALALV010000027.1 GCA_937925605.1 uncultured Woeseia sp. | reverse complement strand
CGTGGCACGCGACCATGGCCTGCTGTACCGGGTGCAGGCTGCCGTCGGCGCCGCGCAGGCTCTCGACGGTCAGCAGCTCCTTGCCGTCCAGCGTCGGCAGGAACTGGATGCAGGCATTGACCGCGCGCGCGTGCAGGCGCCCGTCGGCGCCGGGCTCGGCGACGACCACGGTGCAGGCGCCACAGTCGCCCTCGGCGCAGCCCTCTTTCGTGCCGGTGCGGCCCAGGTCCTCGCGCAGGAATTCGAGCAGCGTGCGCGTCGGCCCGGGGTTCGTGACTTCGACGACCTCGCCGTCGAGGACGAAGCGCAGGCTGTGCTTGGTCTCGCTCATGGCCGCCTCAGCTGCCCCGGTAGGTCGAATAGCTCCACGGCGACACCAGCAGCGGCACGTGGTAGTGCGCATCGCCGGCCAGGCCAACGCGCAGCGTGACCGTGTCGAGGAACGCCGGCTCGGGAGCGGACGTATCCTGGCCGGCGAAATAAGCCGCGACGTCGAATTCGAGCTCGTAGCGGCCGGGCCGCCAGGCGTCGTCCGCGAGCAGCGGCCCGTCGGTGCGGCCGTCGGCATTGGTCACGGTCTCGTGCACTAGTTCGCGCTCGCCGTCGGCGCGGTACAGGCGCACGCGGATGCCGGCGCCCGGCCGGCCGCGCGCCGTGTCCAGCACGTGGGTCGTCAGTCTCCCCATAAGTCCCTGATCTTTATTGTTTCACCACCGATGCTAACCGCCCATGGTAGGTGATCCGCGCGGCTACCGGTAGCCGCGCAGCGGCACTGTGCAGCCCGGGCCGCCACCGTTTTGGGACTGCCGCCTGCGACCGACTGTGATAGCTTGCGCGAACGACGTGATCGCTTCGGGGGGAGCCATGCGCGAACACGACCTGACCCGCCGCCTGTTCCTGAAAGGCGCCGGCTCCGTCGCCGGCACGGCCGCGCTGCGCGGACTGCTGCCGGCGATCGCCGCGACCGCGCAGGCCGCCTGCACGGCCCGCGACTCCGGCGCGGCCTTCGCGGTGCTCGGCGCCGACGAGGCCGCCGCGCTCGAGGCAATCACGGCCCGCATCATCCCGACGACCGAGACGCCCGGCGCGCGCGAGGCCGGCGTCGTCCATTTTATCGACCAGGCGATGGACGGCTTCATGGCCGGCCAGCTCGGCATGCTGCGCGAGGGGCTCGCCGGCTTCCTGGCCGATCTCGACCGCCCGTTCGCGGACCTCGACGAGGACGCGCAGGACGCGTACCTCGCTGCGCGCGAGAATACGCCGTTCTTCGAATTTCTCGGCGTGCTGACGCTGTTCGGCACCTTCGCTCTGCCCTCTTACGGCGGCAACCGCGGCGAGGTCGGCTGGCAGATCCTCGGCATGGACGCCCGGGCGCATGCGCACGCACCGCCGTTCGGTCACTACGACGCGGTTTACCGCGAGGACCACGCAGATGCCGACTGACGGACAGGCGAGCTTCGCGCTCGACGAAGCAGTCGACTTCGTCATCGTCGGCTCGGGCTCGGCGGGCGGTATCATGGCGCGCGAGCTGGCCGGCCAGGGCTTCGACGTGGTCGTGTTCGAGCAGGGCCCGTTCCGCGAGGCCGGCGACTTCACCCACGACGAGCTGTCCGTGATCTTCAACGGCGAGCTGCACGGCGGTCCGGCGGCCTCGCTCGGCCAGACCTTCCGGGACCACGAGAGCAAGGTCGCCGAGGTGCCGCAGTTCTTCCCGGCCGCGGAGTACGCGCGCACGGTCGGCGGCAGCAGCGTGCACTTCAGCGGCAACTTCTGGCGCCTGCGCGAAATCGACTTCCGCGAGCGCAGCCTGCTCGGGCCGATCGCCGGCACGAACTTCGCCGACTGGCCGTTGAGCTACGCCGAGCTCGAGCCGTATTACACGAAGGTCGACTGGGAAATCGGCATCTCGGGCGCGCCGGGCCCGTTCGACTCGCCGCGTTCCCGCCCGTTCCCGGTGCCGCCGATGCCGATCAAGTCGGCGGGTGCGTTGCTCGAGAAGGCGGCGCTCGAGCTCGGCCTGCACCCGCAGGCGGCGCCGGTCGCGATCCTGTCGCAAGCGCTGAACGGCCGCGCCGCGTGCATACACTGCGGCTACTGCATGGGCTTCGGCTGCGAGGTCGGCGCCAAGTCCTCGACGCTCGCGACGATGATCCCGCAGGCCCAGGCCAGCGGCCACTGCGAGATCCGCCCGCTGTCGACCGTCTTCCGGCTGAAGACGAACGCGGCCGGCCGCGTCGACGAAGTGCTTTACTACGACGCCGACGGCAACGAGCGCTCGCAGAAGGCGAAAGCAGTCGTGCTGAGCGCGAACGGCGCGGAAGCCCCTCGCCCGCTGCTCGACTCGGCCAGCGCCGCGCACCCGGACGGGCTCGCGAACTCTTCGGGCTACGTCGGCCGCAACCTCATGTTCAACGGCCACTCGCTGGTCAACGGCGTGTTCGCCGAACCGCTGAACGAGTACAAGAGCATCCAGGTCACGCGCATCGTCCACGATTTCTACGAGTCGGACCCGCAGCGCGGCTTCTACGGCGGCGGCGGCATCGACTCGCGTCCGCTGTTCGCGTCGACGCCGATCCTGTTCGCGCTGGCCGGCATGCCGCTCGACGGGCCGCGCTGGGGCCGCGAATTCAAGGCCGCGCTCGCGCACAACTTCACGCGGCAGATGTCGATGATTGGCAACACGACCTCGCTCGCCGTCGACAGCAACAACGTCACGCTCGACCCGACCCACAAGGACCGCTTCGGGCGCGCGGCGCTGCGCATCACTTACCGCGACCACGACGACGACCTGGCGACGGCCGCGTTCTTCCGCGACCGCTCGATGGAACTGATGGAGGCCGCCGGCGCCGAGCAGCAGTGGGCCTACCCGGTCGAACCGCAGCGCGGCGGCGCGCACCTGCTCGGCACCTGCCGGATGGGCGACGACCCGGAGACCTCGGTCGTCGATCGCCACCACCGCAGCCACGACGTCGACAACCTGTTCATCTGCGACGGCTCGAGCTTCGTGACCTCGGGCCGTGGCCAGCCGACGATGACGATCATGGCGCTCGCGTTCCGCGCGGCGGAGCACATCGGCGCGGCCGCGCGGCGGCTCGATATCTGAAAGCGGCGGGCTTCGCTCAGGTTGCGTCCAGCAGGCGGTCCCGGCGCTTCTGAAGCCGCGAGGCTTCGCCCGGATTGCTTCCAGCAAACAGTCCCGGCGCTTCTGAAACCGCGCGGCTTCGCCCGGATTCCTTCCGGCGGGCGGCCCCGGCGCCTCCGGAACCGCGAGGCTTCGCTCAGCTTCCTTCCAGCAAGCGGTCGCGGCGCTTCAGCAGCGCGCGCCGCTGGCGGCCGTCGAGCACGTCGCCGAACTCGCGCTCGACGAGTTCCGGCGTCAGCGTCCCGAGCGCCGCGCGCCAGGCCGGCGTGACGTCGAGCTCGACCTCGCTCAGGTAGCGCGGCCGGCTGCTCTTCGTGCCGAAGGCGTCGTTGTTGCCGACGAGGAACAGCTGGAAGGCCTCGCGATCGTAGAGGATCTGCCCCGGGCTGCGGCCGTCCTGGAACACCAGCGCGTCGAACAGGTACATGCTCTGCCACTGGTCCGGCAGCGGGCACCAGGCACCGCCGCCTGCCTGCGCCTGCGCGCGCTCGCCCTCGCTGATCGCTTTTTCCGGCAGCACCTGCAGCGCGCCGTCGCGGCCGTCGAGCGCGCGCCGGACCGTGATCGGCACGAGGCCGATGCCGAGCAGCCGGTCGAGGCGGAAGGCCGCGACCGCGGGCAGCGAGCGCTTCGACGGCGCCTCGTAGAAGACGGCCGGCAGGCCCTGCTCGCCGTCCATCACCGTGACCGCGACGCCGCCGTCCTCGCGGCGTTCCCCCGCACTGAGCGTACCGTCGCGCAGCAATGCGGTTATGGCCTCGGCGGACAGGCTGCCGCGGCCCTCCGGTCGCGGATCCGGCAAGACGCCGCCAAGGACCAGCGTGCCGTCTTCGCCGATGACGCTCGGCACGCCCCCGGCCGGCAGCCTGAGCGCGTGCGCGCTGCCGCCGTAGTAACTCGTCAGCATGCCGGTGTCGATCTCGATGATGCGCTCGTCGATGCGCCCGACCACCTCGCGGTTCGCGGTCGGCGTGTGGCCGATGACGATGCGCCCGGCCTTGACCGCGGCGAGCGCGGCGTCCAGCCGGCTACGCTCGAGGATCGCCGGGCAGCCGACGTGGCCGCGGTACCAGGTCGGGCTGCCGTTGTCGTGCACGGACGGCATCGGCGAAGAGCTGATGGTCGCGATCGCCGCCTCGACCTCCGGCGGGTACTCCGCCGGCGGCAGCGCGGCGAGCAGCTTCGCATGCGCGTAGAAGCCGTCGCCGGGCAGCAGCAGGCCGGCGTCCACGAGCGTCGCGAGCGCCCGCACGTAGGCCTCGACCTCGCTGCCGAGCGTCTCGTTCAGGCGTTCGAGGCCGAGCGCGGCGAAGGCGGGCGACAGTCCGCCGTGGGCGAAGGCGGTATCGTTGACCACGACGACGAAGGGCTTGCCGAGCAGCCACGCGCCGTACTGACCGTCGGCGCGGAACGCGCGGCGGTGCGCGAAGAAGCCCGGCGGGTGCGCGCGCTCGAACTGCGCGGCCAGCTCGGCCGCGGGCGTCGTCGCGGTCGCGCGCGCGAGGAAGCGCTCGCGCCAGGCGGCGCGCTCCTCCGGCGTTTCCTCGGCCGCGAAGGCCGCGTACTCGCCGGGCGCGACGTAGCGCAGGTCGCCGACCAGGTTCATGACCTCGTGGTTGCCGAGCAGCAGCGTGACTCTGCCGCCGGCCGCCGCGGCCTCGCCCTCGAGGCGCATCAACAGGTCCATGACCGCGCGCGAGTCGGCGCCGCGATCGAGCAGGTCGCCGGTGATGACGAGGTGGCGGTCGCCGGCCGCCCAGCCGCCCTCGGCATCGATGACGCCGCTCGCCGCCAGCGCGCGCCGGAAACCGTCGTGGGCGCCGTGCACGTCGCTCAGCGCGACGACCTCGTCGACCTCGCTCCAGCGCCAGTCCGCGCAGGCGGGCTGGCCGAGCAGCAGCGCGGCCAGCAGCAGTGCCATCCGGCAGTGAAAGCCTTGCCCGGACGTCTTCTGCATACGCGCCGCTCCGTCTCTGTTCCTGCGCGCCAGTCTAGTGGAGCGCCGCGCGGATTGGCAGTCGCGCGCGCATGCTAGACTGCCGGCGCACCCCCCCGCGGAGACCGCGCATGATCGCCAGCCGCCTCCTGCTCGCCTGCTGCTTCGGCCCGCTGTTCGCCGCCGACGGCGATGCCGCGCCGCTGTTCGCCGACGTCGAGCCGCTTGCCGTAACGATCGTTGCGCCGCTCGACGCCTTCCGCGAAGAGCGGGACAGCGGCGAGTACCACGACGGGACGCTTACCGTCGAGGGCGGGCGCCAGTTCGACATCAAGCTGCGCGCGCGCGGCCGCTACCGGAGGCAGGAACGCACCTGCGAATTCCCCCCGGTGCGGCTCAACTTCCGCAAGAAGCAGGTCGAAGGCAGCGTGTTCGACGGCCAGGACAAGCTGAAGCTGGTCACGCACTGTCGCACCGAGCGCGACAACTACGAACAGCAGCTGCTTAAGGAATACCTCGCCTACCGGATCCTCGCGAGCGTGACCGAGCAGAGCTTCCGGACGCGCCTGCTGCGCATCTCCTGGCAGAGCAGCGACAGCGACGAGGGGCTGTTCGAGCGCTACGCGTTCCTGATCGAGGACGAGGACCTGCTGGGCGAGCGTCTCGGGCTGGAGCCCGCCGAGGTCAAGAGCGCGCCGGCGGCCCGGCTGGCCGGCGAGCAGGCCGCGCTGGTCGCGGTGTTCGAGTACCTGATCGCGAACACCGATTTCTCGCTGATCGCGGGGCCCGCCGATGACATCTGCTGTCACAACATCGTGCTCTACCGCGCTGGCGACGAGCTGCTGCCGGTACCCTACGACTTCGATTTTGCCGGCCTGGTCGGCGCGCCCTACGCGGTGCCGAACCCGAAACTGAAGATCCGCAGCGTGCGCACCCGCCTGTACCGCGGGCGCTGCGAACACAACGAGCACCTGCCCGCGGCGGTGCAGGCATTCCGCAACGCCCGCGCAGACATCATGCGACTGGTGGACACGGTGCCCGGGCTCGAGGACGACCAGCGCGGGCGGAGCCGGCGCTTCATCGAGCAGTTCTACAAGACCATCGACAGCGACGGCCGCGTGAGCAGCCGGCTGCTCAGGCGCTGCCTGTAGGCGCCCCGGCCGCGAGCGGCGGCGCCAGCCAGTCGTTGACGATCTGCGCGACCCGGGGGTGCGCGAGGTAGCCGAGCGCGCAGTGCGGATCCGAGCGCCCGTAGCGCACCGCCAGGTTGTAGACGTGGTAGTCGCGGATCGCGCTGACCTGCTTCTGCTTCAACATCGGCCGGAAATCGTCCGCCAGCGTGTTGTCGTGGCACAGCCAGTCGTCCTCTGCCGAGACGTTGTGCCAGCTCATGACGTTGGCCGGGTAGCGGGCGCGGCCCTGCTCCTTCGCGCCTTTCAGGCGCCCGCGCACCGCGTTGTCGCCGAGCGGCGCGCCGAGCGTCAGCCACAGGTCGACCTTGGCGGCCGCGGTGTCCTGCCAGCGTTCGTCGTGCGACAGCTGCCAGAGCACGTCCCAGGTCACGATCGCCCCGGTGCCGTGCGAGACGAGCAGCACCTTCTCCCCGGCGAGCAGCGCGTCGCGCAACGCATCCCGGACGCAGCTCTGCACGCGCGCCGCGAACTCGCCGTCCGCGCGCCAGTAGGCCTGCAGCTCGGGCACGACCTTGCCCATGACCTTGCCCGACAGGCCGAGCGAGCGCAGCAGCGGCGCCGCCACGCCGGCGGCGAGCTCCGGCACCGCGGACTTGCCCGGCAGCCGGTCGTAGTTCGACAGGCCGAAGTGCTTGCGCTTGGCATAACCCGCGAGCTGCTGCAGCGCGTTGCGGCAGTCGCCGACGTCGAGCTGCTCGTCGTAGTGCGCGCCGAGCGAGGTGAGCAGCGCGTTCGTGTGCTGACCGTAGTAGGCAAGTCGCTTCGCGACCCCCTGCCAGGCGTCCTGCGCGGCCGGGTAGTCGCGGCGGATGCCGAGCTCGAGCGCGGCCAGCGTCAGCTCGAGCAGCATTTCCGGCGCCGGCTGGCACTCGCGGCCGTGCACGTAGATCAGCGTGCGACTTTCGTCCCTGGCAATCGGCTCGTTCATTCTGCGTCGCTGTTGTCGTTTTCGTTGTCGGCGTCGCGCGGCCGGTACACGGCGAGCCGCGCCTTGTGGCTGCCGCCTTCGTCCGCGATGAGTAATCTACCATCCCGGGTCAGCGTGATGCCCTCCGGTTGCCGGTGCCGGTTGCCGAGCGGCAGTCGCCGGGCCGCAACGAGTCGGCCGTCGGCCGTCAGCTCTGCGACCGCGCGCTGGCGGGCGGCGATGAGCAGCAGGTTGCCGGTCCCCGGGTCGACCTCGATGCCGGACGGGTTGAAACGATTGTCAGCGATCGCGCGCAGGATATCCTGCTGCGGCAGCTCGATCCGCGCCGACGGATCAAGCGCCCGGGTCGCCGGCGACCAGGCATGGATCGCGAGCGCCGGTCGCTCGCCGCGCGCCTGCTTGCAGGCAATCAGCAGCCGCCCGCCGGCGTCGGCGGCAAGTCCCTCGACCTCGCAGCGGCTGCCGAGCCCGGTGACGTAGCGTCCGAAGTCCAGCTGCTCGCCGTCTTCGCCTTCGGGGGCCGAGTACAACTCGCCGTCGCTGGTCACCAGCCAGACGACGCCCGCGACGATCGCGATACCTTCGAAATCGCCGCGCAGGACCGGGTCGCCGAAAGCGAACGCCTTGAGCAGACGACCGGCCTCGTAGTCGAGCTGGTAAACAACGGCCGCCTCGTCCGCAACGGCGAACAGCCGTCCCTCCTCGTCGAGCGCCAGGCCGGAGATTTCCTGCAAGCGGCCCGGCAGGCGCCACTGCTGCATGGACTCTGCCGTCAGCGTGTAGCGCGCGAACACGCCCTCGCCCATGGCGGGCAGTGCGAGCAGGAGGCCGCCGGCCGCGAGCAGGATGCGGGCGTTAATAGTCGTCCTCGTTGCGATCGCGGCGGGTCAGCATCGAGAAAAACGGCCCGGACATGTTCTTGCCGTACTGCAGTTTCCAGATCGCCAGCATCGCGTAGACGAAGGCCATGGAGATGACGGCTGCGACGCCGAGTGCACCGATGCCGGCGCCGAGGCCTATGCTGATCGCCGCGAAGATGTACATAGCGTGCGAGGGCTGGTCCAGCGCGAAGCGGAAACGTACCGCGGCGACGATGCCGGCCAGGCTGAACGCGAGGGCGAGACTGTTCAGCACGATCATCGAGATGCCGGTCACGACGATCGGCATGATGACGATCGTCTGTACGAAGGAGGGGTCGATTTCCTTGCTGCTGCTGGTGATGAAGTAGGCCCAGGACACCGGCACGATCAGCACCGCCGCGCCGATGCTCGCGAGCGCCAGCCGGTACGGCCCGTAGGGCGCGAGCACGGTCTCCTCGACGTGCGAGTAGACCGGCTCGAAGCTCGTCGTGTCGGCGCCGACGAGATCGCCGAGCCCGCCGACCGGGAAGAAATCCCGGAGCGCCGGGAAGCGGGTCAGCAGGAACGCCAGCAGGCCGACCCAGAACGCGTAATAGAGCGTGATCAGGGTCAGCGGTATCGTGATGCTCGCGGACTGCCTCATGTCCCTCCCCCCGGGACGCGACGCGCGCTCCCCGGCGCGATCGGTGTAGCGAACCATACCGCCGCGCCGGTCACGACGCCACAACGCGGCCGATGGTAGTCTATGCGCCTTTTGGCCCCAGCCCCCCCGCCAGGATTCAGCATGAGCGTGCAGCTACTCGGAGTATCCAATGCCATCGTCGACATATTGACCAACGTCGACGACGAGTTTCTCGAGAAGATCGGTGCCCGGCCCGGTTCGATGACCCTGATCGACGAGGCCCGCGCGCGGGAGATCTACGCGCAGATGGGCCCGGCCACGGAGATGTCAGGCGGCTCGGTCGCGAACACCGTTGCCGGCTTCGCCAACCTGGGCGGCCGCGCCGCCTATATCGGCAAGGTGCGCGACGACCAGCTCGGCGAGATCTTCGTGCACGACATGCGCTCGCTCGGCGTCGACGTGCGCCTCGCGCCGGCAGCCAGCGGCGCGCCGACGGCACGCAGCCACATCCTGATCACGCCGGACGGCCAGCGCACGATGCAGACCTATCTCGGCGCCTGCACCGAACTCGCGGTCGACGACGTCACGGCCGAAACGGTCGGCAAGCCCGGGATCACGCTACTCGAAGGCTACGTCTGGGACATCCCCGAGGGTCCGGAGCTGGCGGAACGCGCGGCACAGTTGACCAGCAAGGCCGGCGGCGAGGTGGCGCTGTCGCTGTCCGACTCGTTCTGCGTCGAGCGGCACCGTGAGGCCTTCGCCGAGTTCGTGCGCAAGCACGCCGACATCGTCGTCGCGGACGAGGACGAGGCGCTCGCGCTGTACGCGACGGACGACTTCGACGAGCTGCTGCCGCAGGCGGCCGCGTCGCGCTCGCTGTTCGTCATCACCCGCTCGGCGCGCGGCTCGGTCGTCGTGCGAGGCGACGAGCGTGTCCAGCAGGAGGCGATCCGGGTCGAGCGGGTCGTCGACTCCACCGGTGCAGGCGACGCCTACACGGCCGGCTTCCTCTACGCCTACGCCAACGACAAGTCGCTGAAGGAGTGCGCGCGCGCCGGGACGCTGTGCGCGACCCGGGTCATCCAGCAGGTCGGCGCGCGCATCGAGAAGGGCGCGCTCGGGGACCTCGCCGAGCGCTGAGCGGCTCCCTGGCCGGCAAACGCGGCCCGCGCCGTGAATTTTGCCCGGACCGACCGGTCTTATTTGAGACCTGGTCCCGCGACGGCGGGCCCTGGCCCTGCCAGCATCGCCCGGAGCGGCCCGGAACCACAGCGCCCATGACCGACAAGCTCCGCACAATCAACGTCTTCGCGCTCACGCTGCTGATGCAGAGTGACCTCGACGACATCGTCTGGACGATCGCGGACCGGATCGGCTCGATGCTCGGCTTCAGCGACTGCGTCATCTACCTGCGCGACGGGGACCGGCTGATCCAGCGAGCGGCCTACGGCGAGAAGCAGCACGGCGAGCGCGACATCCGCGAGCGCATCGAGATCGCCGTCGGCGACGGCATCGTCGGCCACGTCGCCCGGACCGGCCGCGGCGAGATCGTCGCCGATACCCGCGAGGATCCCCGCTACATCTGGGACCAGTTCTCGGGCTGCTCCGAACTCGCCGTGCCGATCGTGTTCGAGGACGAGGTCATCGGCATCATCGATTCCGAGGCCGAGGAGCCGGACGCGTTCGGCCCGGAGGAGTTCGAGCTGATGCAGTCGCTCGCCAACATGGCCGCGCCGCGCATCGCCTCGGAGCTCGGCAAGCTGCGGCTTGCGGCTGCCGAGGCGGAGCTCAGGCGCAGCGAGGACGAGCTGCACTGCATCGTCGAGGCGGTGTCCGACGGCATCCTGACCTTCGACGAGCGCGGCGTTATCCAGGGCTTCAACGCGGCCGCGGAGCGGATCTTCGGCTACGCCCGCCACGAGGTCATCGGCCGCAACTACAAGATGCTGCTGCCGCCGCAGCACACCGGCGACTACGAGGAACGCATCGTCGCGATGTTGGCCGGCGACGGGCCGACGATCTGGACCGGCATCGAGGCCGAGGGCCTGACCCGCGACGGCGAGACCTTCCCGATGGAGGTCAACATCAGCAGGGCCGTTGCCGGCAGCGGCTCCGGGTTCATCGTCGGGACCGTGCGCAACATCGCCGAGCGCAAGCGGGCCCGCGAGGCGCTGCACTACCGGCTGGGCTTCGAGAACCTGATCGCCGAGATTTCCTCGAGCTTCATTCACCTGCACGCCTTCGAGGTCGACCGCGGTATCGAGGCGGCAATGGCACGCATTGCCGCGTTCGTGCACGCCGACAGCGCCTACGTCTTTCGCTTCTACGACGACCTGAAGCGCTTCTCGCTGACCCACAACTGGAATTCGCCCTACAGTCGCCGACGCATGCAGGACCTGCAGAACCTCGACGCGACTCGCTACTCGTGGTGGATGAGCCGGCTGGTCGGCGGCGAGGCGGTCGCGGTCGACCGGCTCGACGACCTGCCGGACGAGGCCGCTGCCGAACGCCGCGTACTGCGGTCTGTCGGCGTGCAGTCGATCGTCGAGGTACCGATGATGCACGAGGGCCAGGTGACCGGCTTTCTCGGGCTGTCGCTGACGCGCGAGCATCGCAACTGGACCGAGGACGACGTCGCGCTGCTGCAGCTGGCCGGGCAGATCGTCAGCAACGCGCTGAAGCGCAAGGAGACCGAGGAGGAGCTGCTGAAGTCGCGGGCGCAGGCGCAGGCGGCCAGCCGCGCGAAGAGCCAGTTCCTGGCGAACATGAGCCACGAGCTGCGCACTCCGCTGAATGCCATCATCGGCTACAGCGAACTGCTGCAGATCGAGGCGCGCGGCAAGGTCGAGCAGTCGCTGCTCGACGACCTCGACAACATTCACCGGGCGGGCAGCCACCTGCTCAATTTGATTTCCGACGTCCTCGACCTCGCGAAGATCGAATCCGGCCGCACCGAGTTCGATTTCCAGTGGTTCTCGATCGCCGCGATGGTGGAGGAACTCGGGCACACCGCGGCGCCGCTGATGCGCAGCAACGGCAACGAGTTCCGGATCATGTGCGAGCGCGGCATCGGCACGATGCGCGCTGACCAGACGCGCGTGCACCAGGTATTGCTGAACCTGCTCAGCAACGCGGCCAAGTTCACGGAACACGGCGAGGTGACGCTGCGGGCGACGAAGGTCGTCGCCGGCGGGGTCGACTGCGTGCGCTTCGCCGTGACCGACACGGGCATCGGCATCGCCGAGGACAAGATCCGGCAGGTGTTCTCGGAGTTCGTGCAGGCCGACTCGTCGACGACGCGCGAGTTCGGCGGCACCGGGCTCGGCCTGCCGATCAGCCGCAAGCTGTGCGTGCTGATGGGCGGCGACATCGAGGTCGAGAGCGAACCCGGTCTCGGCTCGACTTTCGTCGTCACGTTGCCTGCCAGGGCCGGCAAGGACGAGCCGATGCGGGTCGCGCCGGGCGGCGGCTGAGGCCGCCGGCCGCGGACCGGCATGTCGGCCGGCCGGCCGAACCGCCGGCAGTGCCGGCTCAGCCGCGTGCGAGCACCAGGTCGAACCCGTAGCGCGGCAGGCCCGTCGCCTCGTCCGGCACCGCTTGCGCGATCAGCAGGTGGCGCAGCGGCTCGTCGACCTGGGCAATTTGCCCGTCCTGCGCGATCAACGGGTCGCCGTCGAAATACATCTGCGTCGTCAGCGGTTTCAGACCCGGCCCGCTGACCTTGAAGTGTATGTGCCGGCAGCGCCAGCCGCTGCCGCCTAGCCGTTCCAGCGGGTAAGGACCGGGCCTGATCGTGCGGAATGCGTAGCGGCCCGCATCGTCGGTACGGATGATGCCGTGTCCCTGGAAGTGCGGGTCGAGTGGCGCGTCGTTCGGGTCAAGGCTGTGCGCGTAACGCCCGTGGTGATTCGCCTGCCAGACGTCGACCGTGGCGCCGGGCTGCGGATTGCCATCGGTATCGAGGACCTGGCCGTGCACCAGTATCTGCTCGCCGGTTGCCAGGTCCGCGTGGCCGTCGATGCGGGTCAGGTCCATGTCCACGTCGTCGGCGCGTCGCTCGGGATAGAACGGGCCTTCCGTCTGCCGGGGCGTCACGACGGCGGCGCGGGCGACGCCCAGGCTGAAGGCCGCGGCGCCGGTCGCGAAACCGAGTGTCCTGGCCAGGGCGCGTCGGGAAATCGTTTTTTTCATCGATCCACTCCTCGCGCGGCCACGTTCGGCGCGCTGTCAGCTGCCGACCGGATGCCAGGTCGTCTTGACCTCCATCGTGTCGGCGATCAGGTAGGGGTTCTGCGCCGCATCCTTCTGCCAGTCGGTCGCGGCGCGGCCGACGACCCGCTTGATGTTGTCAGCGGCCGCCTGCTGGATCTCGCGCTCCGCGTCGTTGTCGCCGTCGTTCCAGACGACCGCGTTGACGTCCATGTGCGAGGCGAACTGGACGGCGAGCTCCGCGCGCCGGCCTGTCAGGACGTTGACGACGCCGCCGGGCACGTCGGAGGCGTGCAGCACCTCGGCGAAGCTGACGGCGTTGAGCGGCAGCGACTCCGAGGCCAGCACGACGCAGGCGTTGCCGCCGACGATACAGGGCGCGACGTTCGACACCAGCCCGAGCAGGCCGCTCGCCTCCGGCGCCAGGATCGCAACGACGCCCGTCGGCTCCAGCACCGAGAAATTGAAATGCGAGGACGCGACCGGGTTCACCGAGGAGAACACTTGCTGGTACTTGTCGGCCCAGCCGGCGTAGTAGATGAGCCGGTCGATCGCCGCGTCGACTTCCGCCTGCGCGGCCTTTTTCGCGACGCCCTCCAGCGCCATCTCGGCGACGAACTGTTCGCGGCGCCCCTCGAGCATCTCCGCGATGCGGTACAGCACCTGGCCGCGCAGGTAGGCGCTCGCCGCCGCCCAGCCCGGCTGCGCCTTGCGGGCCGCGACGACCGCCTCGCGGAAGTCCTTGCGGCTTGCGCGACAGACGTTGGCCAGCACCTGGCCGGTCGCGTCGCGCAGTGCGTAGTAGCGGCCCGACTCGGTGCGCGGGAACTTGCCGCCGATGTACAGCTTGTAGGTCTTCGCGACCGGCACGCGTGCGTTGGTGGTCGCCATGCTCAGGACTCCAGGGACAGGTAGGCGCCGAGGCCGTGCAGGCCGCCCTCGCGACCGACGCCCGACTCCTTGTAGCCGCCGAACGGCGAGGTCGGGTCGAACTTGTTGAAGGTGTTGGCCCAGACCACGCCGGCGCGCACTTTCTGGGTCATCCTGAAGATCTTCGCACCCTTGTCCGTCCAGACGCCGCCGGACAGCCCGTAGGGCGTGTTGTTCGCCTTCGCGATGCCCTCCTCGAGCGTGCGGAAGGTCTGGATCGCGAGCACCGGGCCGAAGATCTCCTCCTGCACGATGCGGTTCGACTGCGCGACGCCGGTGAAGATCGTCGGCCGGCACCAGTAGCCACGATCCGGTGTCGGACAACTCGCCTGGAACATCTCCGCGCCCTCGTCGACGCCGAGCTTCAGGTAGGACTCGATGCGGCCGAGCTGCTCCTGCGAGTTGATCGCGCCGATGTCGGTGTTCTTGTCCAGCGGATCGCCGACGATCAGCGTCGCCATCCGGTCTTTCAGCTTGGCGACGACCTCGTCCGCGACCGACTCCTGCACGAGCAGGCGCGAGCCGGCGCAGCAGACGTGGCCCTGGTTGAAGAAAATGCCGTTGACGATGCCCTCGACCGCCTGGTCGATCGCGGCGTCGGCGAAGATCACGTTCGCCGCCTTGCCGCCGAGCTCCAGCGTGTACTTCTTGCCGGTGCCGGCGACCGCTTTCATGATCATGCGGCCGACGGCCGTCGAGCCCGTGAACGCAACCTTGTCCACGCCGGGATGCGACACGACCGCGCTGCCGGTGTCGCCGGCCCCGGTGACGATGTTGACCACGCCCGGCGGCAGGCCGGCGTCGCGGACGACTTCGGCCAGCTTCAGCGCCGTGAGCGGCGTGGTCTCGGCGGGCTTCAGCACGACCGTGTTGCCGCAGGCGAGCGCCGGCGCCAGCTTCCACGCGGCCATCAGCAGCGGGAAGTTCCACGGGATGACCTGGCCGGCGACGCCCAGCGGCCGCGCGCGGCGGCCCGGGTAGGCGTAGTCGAGCTTGTCGGCCCAGCCGGCGTAGTAGAAGAAGTGCGCCGCCGCGAGCGGGATGTCGACGTCGCGCGACTCGCGAATCGGCTTGCCGCCGTCCAGCGACTCGATCACGGCGAACTCGCGGGCGCGCTCCTGCAGGATGCGCGCAATGCGGTAGACGTACTTGCCGCGCTCGGCAGGCTTCATCTTCGACCACGGGCCCTCGTAAGCCTTGCGCGCGGCGGCGACTGCGCGATCGACGTCGGCTTCGGTCGCGAGCGCGACCTGCGACAGCCGCTCCTCTGTGGCCGGGTTGACCGTGTCGAAGTACTTGCCGCCCGCGGGTTCGGCGAACTCGCCGTCGATGAACAGGCCGTAGCGTTCGTCGACGGTCACGTGGTCGGTGCTCTCCGGCGCCGGCGCGTACTGCCAGCCGCCGTCGAACGCGAGCTTGTTTACCTGGGTGTCCACAACTGGCCCCTAGTCCAAGGAAAAGTAATCGGCCGACTGGTACACGCCGGTCGCCTGTTTCTGAAGCTGCATCAGCACGTCGTTCGCGAGCGAGCTGGCGCCGAAGCGGAACCACTCCGGTGTCATCCACGCCGTGCCCAGCGTCTCGCGCAGCATCACGAGGTAGTGGATCGCGAGCTTCGAATTCGAGATGCCGCCGGCCGGCTTCATGCCGATCATGCGCCCGGTCTCGGTATGGAAATCGCGGATCGCCTGCAGCATCACCAGCGTGACCGGCATCGTCGCCGCCGGCTGGATCTTGCCGGTCGAGGTCTTGATGAAGTCGGCGCCGGCGTGCATCGCGAGCACGCTCGCGCGGCGCACGTTGTCAAGCGTCGACAGCTCGCCCGTCTCGAGAATGACCTTCAGGTGCGCATCGCCGCAGGCCTCCTTGATCGCGGCGATCTCGTCGAACACATAGCCGTAGTCGCCCTGCAGGAAGGCTCCCCGCGAGATGACCATGTCGATCTCGTCTGCCCCGGCGTCGACCGCGGCCTTCGTGTCGTCGAGCTTGACCTTGAGCGGAGCCATGCCACTCGGGAACGCGGTTGCCACCGAGGCGACGGCGATCCGGTGCTCGCCCAGCGCGCGCTTTGCGACCGCGACCATCGTCGGGTAGACGCAGACCGCGGCGACGGTCGGCAGGCCCGGCATCGAGTCGTGCAGGTGGATCGCCTTCTGGCAGAGCTGCCGGACCTTGCCGGGCGTGTCCTGGCCCTCGAGCGTCGTCAGGTCGATCATCGACAGCACCAGTTTCAGCGCCTCGACCTTGGACGACGTCTTGATGCTGCGCGTGCGGAAGCGCGCGACACGCTCCTCGACGCCGGTCTCGTCGACCGCGGTAACCCGCGACAGGTCGGGCAGCTGGCCGCGCTGCGGCCGCAGTGCTGCGCTCATGACGGTTCTCCGCTTTTCAGCACGGTGTCGAGCGACACGTCGATCATCTCGTCGAAGGTATTCTGGCGCTCCTCCGAGCTCAGCGCCTCGCCGCTCGGAATGTCGTCGCTCACGGTGCAGATTGCGAGCGCCTCGACGCCGTGCTCGGCCGCGATCGGGTAGATCCCCGCGGCCTCCATTTCCACGCCGAAAACGCCGTATTTTGCCATGATTTCGAACATCTCGGGGCGCGGCGTGTAGAACAGGTCGGCCGAGAACAGGTTGCCCACGTGGTAACGAACGCCGCGCGCCTCGGCCGCGTCGACGGCATTCCTGACCAGCTCGAAAGTAGCGAGCGGCGCGAGGTCGAAGCCGCCGAAACGCATGCGGTTGACGCCCGAGTCGGTCGAGGCTCCCTGCCCGATGACGATGTCGCGCAACTTCACGTCCGGGTGCGTCGTGCCACAGCTGCCGACCCGCACGAGCCGCTTCACGCCGTACTCGGTAACCAGCTCGGTGCAGTAGATCGACGCGGACGGAATGCCCATGCCGTGCGCCATGACCGAGACCGGCATGCCGCGGTAGCGCCCGGTAAAACCCCACATGTTGCGGACGTCGGTGACGCGGCGCACGTCCTCGAGCCAGTTCTCGGCAATGTACTGCGCGCGCAGCGGGTCGCCGGGCATCAGGACGGTCGCGGCGAAGTCGCCGGGCGCCGCGTTCATGTGTTTCGTGGCCATGGGCAAGATTCCTGCGCCCGCGGGCGCCTGTCGGTCGGGTCCGGAGACTGCGGTCGGCCCGTCCGCGTTCCGGCGCGGCGAGCTGCACTCCAGAATAGCAGCCCCGGCCGGCCGTCCGGTTGCGGGGGCGGCCACCATAGCCAAGCGGACAAACATTGGGAAGCCCGCGCGGCGCGCCTACAATAGCGTCCCAGGCGGTCAACGGAGGCCCCGGCATGTCACGACACCTGGTGCCCGGCGAGCCCGGGCGCGAATTTTCGACCCGCGAGCGCTGCTTCATCACCGAGATCCTGAACGATCCGCAGGTACCGGACGTGTCGCTGGCGCGCTGCCGCGTGCCGGCCGGGGTCACCACCGAGTTGCACAGCCTGAGCGTCGACGAGGTCTACGTAATCCGCTGCGGGCACGGGCGCATGCACGTCGGCGACGCGGCGCCCTTCTGCGTCAAGGCCGGCGACGCCGTGTCGATCCCGGCCGGCGTCGCGCAATGCATCGCCAACACCGGCACCTCGGACCTGGTCTTCGAATGCCTGTGCCGGCCGCGCTTCACGCCGGCCTCCTACACCCCGCTCGAATCTGCCTGAGCGAGGCCGTGGGGGAATTACCACAGCGGCCCGGGCGCGGGCCGGCGGCGAAATTGCTGGCCAAATTGCAGCGGAACACGGCTATACTTCGGCCATCTTTTCAGGGAGGCAAACCCATGCGTGGCAAGAATCCAACAGCGCGCACCCGGCTGGCCGTCGCCGCCGCTACCGCGGCGGTCATCGGGCTCGGCGGCGGTGCAGAAGACGCGCGCGCCCAGGAGCGCGTGATTCTCGAGGAAATCACCGTGACGGCGCAGCGCCGCGAGGAAAACCTGCAGGAGGTGCCGTTCTCGGTCTCCGCGATGCAGGGCGAGCGGCTGCAGACCTACCTCGAGGCCGGCGAAGACATCCTGGCCCTTGCGAACCGCGTGCCGGCACTGTACGCCGAATCGTCGAACGGCCGCCTGGCCCCGCGCTTCTACATGCGCGGCCTCGGTAACACGGACTTCGACCTGGCCGCCTCGCAGTCGGTCTCCGTCGTCGTCGACGAGGTCGTGCAGGAAAACGTGCTGCTGAAGAGCTTCCCGCTGTTCGACATCGAGCGCGTCGAAGTGCTGCGCGGCCCGCAGGGCACGCTGTTCGGCCGCAACACGCCCGCCGGTATCGTCAAGTTCGACACGCGCAAGCCGTCGAGCGAGATGAACGGCTACGTCAACGCGTCGGTCGGCAGCCTCGGCACCGCCAACGTCGAGGCAGCGATCGGTGGCAGCCTGAACTCGGCCGACACGATCATGGGCCGCTTCTCGATCCTCGACCAGAACCGCGACGACTGGATCGACAACGGCTTCACGGGCGAAGACAACGCCATGGGCGGCTTCGACGAGACCGCCTGGCGTGCCCAGCTGCTCATCGAGCCGAACGACAACCTGAGCGCGCTGTTCAACGTGCACGGCCGCAACCTGAACAACGGCACCGCGTCGATCTTCCGCGCCAACATCCTGACGACGGGCAGCAACTCGCTGAACGAGAACTTCATCCGCGACGTCGTGTTCTACGACCAGGGCGAAAACAACCCGCAGGAAGCCCAGGCACTGGGTTTCGGCCTGAAGGTCGACTGGGACTTCGGCGACGACATGACGCTGACCTCGATCACCTCGCACGAGGAACTCGAAAACTCGAGCTTCGGCGACATCGACGGTGGCTTCGGCGCTTCGTTCCTGCCGGTCATGGGCCCGGGTTTCATCCCGTTCCCGTCGCAGACGCGCGACGGCATTTCCGACCTGGAGCAGATGACGCAGGAGTTCCGGCTGTCGTCGAACGCGCATGACGACATCTTCTGGCAGGCCGGCCTGTTCCTGTTCAAGTCCGACTTCTCGGTCAAGACCGAGCCGTTCTTCGTGCCGCCGACCACGGTCCGGCACCGGAACGAGGCCTGGGCCCTGTTCGGCCAGGTCGCATGGGACCTGACCGATCGCACGACGCTCACCACCGGCGTTCGCTACACGGACGACGACAAGGACATGATCACGGGCCCGACGCCGAACCCGCAGCCTGACGTCAACGTCGGCGACGAGCAGGTCAGCTGGGACATCAGCCTGCTGCACGACCTGAACGACAGCGTGAACCTGTACGCGCGCATCGCGAACGGCTTCCGCGCCCCGTCGATCCAGGGCCGCAACATCGCGTTCTTCGACCCGAACCCGTTCTCGGTCGCGGACTCGGAGACGATCATCTCCTACGAGTTCGGCTTCAAGTCCCAGGTCAGTGACCGCGTCCGCATCAACGCGGCGGTCTACTACTACGAGATCGACGACCAGCAGTTCTCCGCCATCGGCGGCAACACGAACTCGAACGTCCTCGTCAACGCCGACAAGGGCATCGGCTTCGGCACCGACGTCGACGCCGAGTTCGTCCTGTCCGACAACTTCGTGTTCACCTTCGGCGGCAGCTACACCGACACCAAGATCGAGGACTCGAACCTGGTTACGGCCACCTGCGGCTCCGGCCAGTGCACCGTGCTCGACCCGCTGGACTCGAACGGCTTCGCGATCCTCGACGGCAATCCGTTCCCGCAGGCGCCGGAATACCAGTTCAACGCGACGCTGCGCTACTCGGCCCCGGTCGGCGACAACGACGAAATCTACTGGTTCACCGACTACGCGCACCAGGGCGACACGAACTTCTTCCTGTACGAGACGGCGGAGTTCCACTCGGGCGACATCTTCGAACTCGGCCTGCGCGCCGGCTACATCGCGAACGACGGGCAGTGGGAACTGGCCGTGTTCGGGCGCAACATCACCGACGAGGAGAACCTGAAGGGCGGCATCGACTTCAACAACAACACCGGCTTCGTCAACGATCCGCGCATCTGGGGCGTCAACTTCCAGCTGAACTTCGGCGAATAGACTTCGCCGAACCCGCATCGAGAGCCCGGCTTCGGCCGGGCTTTTTTTTGCCCGTGCGCCTGGCCGCCGCGAGCGACTAGAATACCGGTATGCGGAATCGACTCCTGATAACGGCGCTCGCCGCTCTGGGCCTCGCGGCCTGCGAGGCGCCGGGTCGTGCGCCTGCGCCGGGCACGGTCACCATCATGACCTTCAACGTCGAGAACCTGTTCGACACCCGCGACGACGAGGGCAAGGACGATCACACCTTCCTGCCGCTCGCCGCCAAGCAGACCGATGAGCACCGCGCGAAGTGCGCGGAGATCGAGGTGGATCGCTGGCGCGAACAGTGCCTGTACTGGGACTGGAACGAAGCGCTGCTCGAGGTCAAGCTCCAGCTGGTCGCAGGGGCGATCCTGCAGGTCGGCGAGGGCCGCGGCCCGGAGATCCTGGCGTTGCAGGAGATCGAGAACCTGGCAATCCTCGATCGCCTGCGGCGCGACTACCTCGCCCCGGCCGGCTACCGCGACCCGGTACTGATAGAGGGCGATGACCTGCGCGGTATCGACGTCGCGTTCCTGACCCGCCTGCCGCTCGCCGGCCCGCCGCGGCTGCACCCGATTCGCTTCGACGGCGGGTTCGCCGACCGTGCCGGCGACACCCGCGGGATACTCGAGGCGACCTTCAGCCTGCCCGACGGCAGCCTGCTGACCGGCTTTTCCGTGCACTTCCCGGCCCCGTTCCACCCGACGGCGATGCGCGTGGCCGCGTACGAGCGGCTCAACGGCCTGCTCGCCGCGCTGCCGCCGGACCGGGTGGTCTTCGCCGCCGGCGACTTCAACACGACGTCGGCCGAGGACGCGCGCGAGGACCTGCTGGGCCGCTACGTCAGGCCGCACTGGACCGTCGCCCACGAGCTGGGCTGCCGCGAGCCCTGCCCGGGCACCTCCTATTACGCGCGCGACGGCAGCTGGTCGTTTCTCGACATGCTGCTGTGGTCCCCGGCCAGGCGTGGCGCGGACGCAACATGGGTGCTACGCGCGGATTCGGTGCGGCTCGCCAACGGCGGCCCGGGACAGCGCCGACCGGACGGTACGCCGGACCGCTTCGATGCCACGAGCGGGACCGGGGTTTCCGACCATTGGCCGCTTGTGATGACCATACAATCCGAATAAAAACAGCGTCTTGGAAATTAGGCGCGAGCGCCGGCACACCAGCCCGGACGCGCCGCCTGACCTGTGCGTCACCGCGGCGTCACAATTCCTTTCCAAGCTTCATTGCGCCCCCACGGGGCCTGCGTTAGATTTGCAACAAATTACAAGGGGCGTGGGGACTCCCCGGTCAGCCCGCCACAGGCGGGCAAGGCACTCCGGATCAGGAAGGTCGGCCAGGACAGGATGCCTGGATCCCGCGCTGCTTGAATTTCGCTCTCAACTCAATCAGGGATCCACGATGAAGAACAAAGCTTTCTACCTCGCTACCGGTTGGCGGCTGGCGGTGAGCCTGCTGCTGCTGGCGGTCGCGCTGCCGATGACCGCCACGGCGCAGGAGACCACCTCCTCGATCCGCGGCAAGATCCGCGACGCCAACGGTGACGCGATCGCCGGCGCCACGGTCGTCGTACGCGACATGCGCACGGACGTCACCTGGGCTTACGAATCCAACTCCAGCGGCACCTTCTTTGCCAGCAACCTGCCGGTCGGCGGCCCCTACCGGGTCACGGTCAACGGCTTGCGCACGGTCGAGATTCCGCAGGTCGTCCTCGGCGACATCTACAACGTCACGGTCGAACTGCCGGCCACCGAGGGCGTCGAGGAAATCATCGTGACCGGCCAGCAGATCGGCGGCATGGACGTCGCGGCCGGCCCGGCGGCGACCTTCTCGAGTTACGACATCGAGACCTCGGTCAACTTCAACCGCGACATCGTGGACGTCTACTCGATCGATCCGCGCCTGAACCTCGACAACGAGGACGACGGCTTCGAGATCAACTGCGGCGGCAAGCACCCGCGCTTTAACAGCGTGACGCTGGACGGCATCAGCCAGAACGACCGCTTCGGCCTGAATTCGAACGGCTACTCGACGGCGGTCGGCATGCCCTTCCCGTTCGACGCGATCGAGCAGGTAGCGGTCGAGCTCGCGCCCTTCGACGTGACCTACGGCGGATTCTCGGCCTGCAACATCAACGCGGTCACGAAGTCCGGCACCAACGAGTGGAAAGGCAACGTCTTCTACGAGTTCACCGACGACAGCCTGCGCGGCGACACCGTCGTCGTCGGCGGCGTCGATCAGGACCTCAGCACTCCGCCTTACGACGAGACGACGCTCGGCTTCTCGATCGGCGGCCCGATCCTGAAGGATCGCCTGTTCGTGTTCGCGGCTTACGAGGAGAGTGACGAGCCGCGGTTCCTGGCCCGCGGGCCGGCAGGTTCCGGCAACGGCGACGTCCGTGACTGGCTGAGCCAGGCGGACTACGACCGCATCGTCAGCATCTCGAACGGCACCTACGCCTACGATCCGGGCGGCAACCCGTCCGACGGTGTCCAGGAGGCCGAGAAGTACATGGTCCGCCTCGACTGGAACATCAACGACAACCACAACCTGGCGCTGATCCACAACTACTTCGACGGCTTCCAGGACCGTGATTCCGACGGCGACGACGACGAGTTCGAGTTCGCTAACCACTTCTACGTGAAGGGCGCCGAGTCCGAGACCACGACGATCAAGCTGTTCTCGCAGTGGTCGGACGCGTTCTCGACCGAAGTGTTCTTCAGCCAGAACGAGATGAACGACTCGCAGGTCACGGTCGGCCCGCAGGACTTCGGCGATCACCAGATCAGCATCGGCTTCAACACGGTCTACCTCGGCGCGGACGACTCCCGCCAGGCGAACGCGCTGAACACCGAGTCCGACTACCTGAAGCTGTCCGGCCAGTACCTGCTCGGCGATCACGTCATCACGGCGGGCTACGAGCGCGAGAAACTGACGATCTTCAACCAGTTCGTCCAGCACGCGCGCGGCGGCGAGTACGACTACTTCGACGACTCGGGCAGCAACCCGGCCTTCTGCGACGCCCTGACGGCGCAGCAGCGCCTCGACGACCCGGCCTGCGAGCTGTCCGGCATCGACCGCTTCGAACTGGGCCGTCCGAGCCGCATCTACTACGGCTCCGGCGGCGGCACGAACGACCCGGCCGACGCGGCGGCGCTGTTCTCGAACACGCTGAACACGCTGTACCTGCAGGACGAGTTCTTCTTTGACCAGTACGGCCTGACGATCGTCGCCGGCCTGCGTTACGACTGGTTCGAGAGCGACGACCGGCCGAACTTCAACCAGACCTTCACCGACGCGCTCGGCATCCGCAACGACGCCAACATCGACGGCGTCAGCCTGCTCATGCCGCGCCTGGGCTTCACCTGGGACGCGCGCGAGAACCTGACCGTCCGCGGCGGCGTCGGCCTGTACTCGGGCGGCAACCCGAACGTCTGGATCTCGAACGCCTGGTCGAACGACGGCCTGACGAACGTCCAGCTGCAGCTGCGCAACTTCGATGCTGCTCGCTCGGTACTGGACGGCTCGATCCCGCTGACCGGCGCGCGCCCGGGTTACGACATCCCGCAGGAGCTGTTCGACGCGGTCGCTGCTACGACGGCTGCGAACGCATCTGACGAGAACCTGGTCCTGATCGACCCGGGCTACGATCAGCCGCGCGAGTGGAAATTCGCGCTCGGCGCGACCTACGACCTGCCGTGGTGGGACGTCCAGGCCGACATCGACTACCTGCACACCGAGCAGCGCAAGTCGGCCTACTACGTCGACCTGTCGCAGGAAATCGTGGGCGAGACGATCATCGGCCAGCCGATCTACGACTACATCCCGGGACGCGGCGAAGACAACTACATGCTGACGAACTCCGGGCGTGACGGCAGCTCCGACCTGTTCTCGATCCTGCTGTCGAAGGACTTCGACTGGGGTCTCGACCTGTCGTTCGGCTACGCCTACACGGATGCCGAGGACGTCAGCCCGATGACCTCGTCGGTCGCAGGCTCCAACTTCGACAACCTCGCGCTGAACGATCTCAACGATCCGCGCCCGGGCACGTCGAACTACGTCGTGCCGCATCGCTTCACGCTGCACGCTAGCTACGGCCGCGAGTTCTTCGGCGACAACACGACGCGCTTCACGCTGCGCGCCTACAGCCAGGAAGGCCAGCCGCAGAGCTACGTGATGGGCTCGAGCGACCTCGAGGGCGGCGGCTTCTTCGGCCGGCACCTGCTGTACGTGCCGAGCGGCCCGAACGACCCGAACGTGGTGTTCGACCCGGCCTTCGACCAGACGGCCTTCTTCAACTGGGTCAGCCGCGAGGGCCTGAGCCCCGGCCTGCAGGAGCGTAATGCGCAGCACGGCAAGTGGAGCTCGCGCGTCGACTTCCGCGTAACGCAGGAGTTCCCGGCGTTCCTCGGCGACTCGAAGGGCCGCCTGTACATGAACATCTACAACCTGGGCAACCTGCTGAACGACGACTGGGGCCGCGTGAACGACGCGCAGTTCTTCTCGGTGCAGGTAGTTGACTCTTCGGTCGACTCGGCGACCGGTCAGTACGTCTTCGAGGAGTTCAGCGACCGCTCGATCGACACGGTCCTGGAGAACCGCTCGCTGTACGAAATCCGTTTCGGCATCGAGATCGACTTCGAATAAGCCGGCTCAGGCTTCGACTCAAAGGGCGGCCCGACGGGCCGCCCTTTTTTTTGCAGGTCGCGGCCCGACGGGCCGCCCTTTTTTTTGCTGGTCGCGGCCCGACGGGCCGCCATTTTTTGCCGGTCGCGGCCCGACGGGCCGCTTTTTATTGCCCGCGGCAACCCGGGAAGGCCACTCCGCTCACCGGTCCGCGGCTGCGACACCTACAACCAGCAGGCGCGGCGCTCCGCATCGAGTATCACGATCCGCGGATTGACCGGGTCGGTGGGCTCGCCGATCTTCCTGCCCGCGGCCTGCGCCCGGACGATCGCGTCGACGACCAGGTACTTGAGCTCGGAGCCGCGCCGCGAGACCTCGCGCGCCGCCGAGAAATCGTAGCCGTCGCCGCCGCGGTAGAGGTAGTCCGGCGCGACCAGCGTGTATTCGCGCTGCGGCTCGATCTCGCGCCAGCCGCCATCCGCGGGCACCTGCAGGGATACGATGCGCTCGCCCCCGGGCCGGCCGCGGTCGACACAGATGCGGAAGCCGGACACCTGCGGGAAATAGCCTTTCGACGGCCCGCTGCCGCGGTAGCCGGCCTCGAGCAAGGCCCGGAAGTCCGCGCCGTCGATACGCATGTGCCTGAGCCAGGACGAGAAGCCGAAGGTCCGGCCCACGTCCTCGAACGTGATGTCGCCCATGATGTAGTCGTCTACCCGCAGCGTGCCGCCATTGACGAAGGCGAGCTCGGACGGCTCGCCGAAGGCGCCGCGCATCTGGTCGGCGATGAAGGAGCCCCAGTTGCTCGCCTCGTTGCGCACCGCGACCTCGCGCCCGTCGAGCGGCAGCGCCGCCTCGCCGATCTTCGCCTCGAGGTAGGGGATTTTCTCGAGTAGCTGCGCGCGCCAGCGTGCAGCGATCGCATCGTACAGAGGGTCCGACGGCAGAGACTCGTCGATCGCGACGCGCGCAGTCTCGATGCGCGGCGCGCCGCCGACCGGCTCGATGTCGATGCGCCAGATCACCCGCGCGTTCGAGGCGCCCTTCAGGATCGTCGCGGTCGTAGCAGTGCCGGGCTCGTACTCCGGCTCGTGCTCGTGGCCGCCGACGATCAGGCGGAAGCGCGGAAACTCCGCACGCAGGCCCGCGACCTCTCGGTCGTTGTCGAGGTTCAGGTGGGTCAGCCCGAGGATCACGTCGACGTCGCTGCCGAAACTGCTCAGCACGCGGCGCGCGCTGCCCGCGTAGTCGCGGTCGATCGGTACGTAGTCGCGCTCGTTGCCGCCGTCTTCAGCATGGTTCGTCAGCGCGACGAAACCCAGGCGCAGGCCGCCGGCCTCGAGCACGTAGCCGGCCTGCGGCCGCGCGTCGACCGCCGGGTCGCCCGTGCGCAGGGCGTAGTTGTCGCCGAGCCACGTGAAGTTGCTTGCCCGCACCGCGTTGACGATCGCTTCCGGCGTGCGCCGGTCGAACTCGTGGTTACCCGGCACTACGATCAGCGGCGCGAGCGCGTCGAGGTAGTTGAAGGCCTCGATCATCTGCGCGCCGTCCCAGAGCTGGCTCTCCAGTGACGGGTACAGGAAGTCGCCGCCGTGGGTCAGGAGCACGCTACGCCCCTCGCTTTCCAGTCGCCGGATGAGCGTTGCGACGCGGCCGAAACCGCCGGCGCTGCCGTCTTCCACCGCGTCGATACGGTAGGTGTCGTTGAGGTGCAGAATCGTCACGCCCGGCACGGGCACGGGTGGCGCGCTGGCGCAGGCGGCGAGCAGGCAGGTGAGCGTGATGAGCAACAGGCGTCGGGTCATGGGCGCTATTTCCGTCGTGTGAGTTTCGCGTCATTGTGCCCACCGGACCCCGGATTGCGAAGTGCCCGGCGGGGCGGTATTCATGCTAACCTGAGTCCCCGAAAAATCACCGTTGCGGCCGGGGGGAGCCGGTGCCGCACGTTGCGAGTACATGAGAAAAACAAACTACCGAATCCTTTCCTCGCTGCCGGCCGTGCTTGCGAGCCTCGCTGTCGCCGGCTGTGCCGCCACTGCCGAAGATCCCGATCCCTACAACCACCCGGGCATCGAGTGGGTGCTGACCTCCGCGGAATACGAAGCCCTGTCGCTGCAGGTGTACGCGGAAGCCACCGGGGACCTCGCGGACAAGCTGGCCGATCGCAGCTGGAGCGCGCTGCCGGAGCAGCGCGACGCCGGGCACCTGCCGCCGGCCATCATCTTCGACGTGGACGAAACCGTGGTCAGCAATGCGCCTTTCCAGCTGACGCTGGTGCCGCCGTTCACGGACGAGAAGCTGAACGCCTGGAACGACGCGAACCCGGCGAAACCGGTGCCGGGCGTCGCCGCGTTTGCCGCGGCGGCGCGCGCGCTCGGCATCGAGCTGTTTTTCATCACCAACCGGCCCTGCCTCGACGAGGACTGCACGCAGCAGCTGGTCACGACGCAGGACGTGATCGAAGCCGGCATCCCGACCACGCCGGACCGCGTCATGCTGTCCTACGAGCAGCCGGGCTGGAACAAGGAAAAGAAGAACCGCCGGGACGTCGTCGCCGCTGACTACCGCGTATTGATGCTGATCGGCGACGACCTGAACGACTTCATCCCCTGTTCGCGCCGGCGCGCGGTGCCGCCCTGCACCGAGGGCGCGACGCAGGCGAGCCGCGCCGCGTCCGTGCGCGCGTACGCCGACTACTGGGGCAACGGCTGGTACGTGCTGCCGAACCCGATGCACGGCTCCTGGACGACGGTGGATTGAACCGGCGGGAGCGCTAGCGACGACATTCCCGGCTTCCTGACTGCGAGGTACGTATGGCGAAGCTCAAGGCTGGCTTGATCCAGATGGCGTTGAAAGGCGACGCCGCAACGATGTCGCCCGACGAGATCCGCGACCGGATGATCGACGCGCACCTGCCGTATATCGAGAAAGCGGCGAAGGCCGGCGTGCAGGTGCTGTGCTTCCAGGAGGTGTTCACGCAGCCCTATTTCTGCCCGAGCCAGGACCGCAAGTGGTACGCCGCGGCGGAGAAGATCCCGGACGGCTTTACTACGAAGCTGATGCAAGAGCAGGCGAAGAAGCACGGCATGGTCATCGTCGTGCCGATCTACGAGGAGGCGCTGCCCGGCGTCTACTACAACACGGCCGCTGTCATCGACGCCGACGGCAGCTACCTCGGCAAGTACCGCAAGACCCACATCCCGCAGGTCGATCCCGGCTTCTACGAGAAATTCTTCTTCAAGCCCGGCGACCTCGGCTACCCCGTCTTCGATACCGCTTTCGTCAAGCTCGGCGTCTACATCTGCTACGACCGGCACTTCCCTGAAGGCTGGCGCGCGCTGGCACTGAACGGGGCCGAGTACATCGTCAACCCGTCCGCGACCGTCGCCGGCCTGTCGAAGTACCTGTGGGAGCTGGAGCAGCCCGCCTCGGCGGCGGCTAACGGCGTCTTCATCGGCGCGATCAACCGCATCGGCACCGAGGCGCCCTGGGGCGAGCGCATGGGCGAATTCTACGGCTCGAGTTACATCGTCAATCCGCGCGGCACGATCGAGGCGCAGGCGAGCTACGACCAGGACGAGCTGCTCGTGCACGAGATTGACCTCGACATGGTGCGCGAGGTGCGTAACACTTGGCAGTTCTTCCGCGACCGGCGCCCCGAGACCTACGGCGACCTGACCGGGAAGCGCGACGCGTGAGCCTGCCGGCCGAGAGCCGCCTCGTCCAGGTCGGCGAGATGGTCGAACTGGAGCTGGGACAGGACCTCGCGGACAGCCCGCGCTACAACGACGACATCGCGCCGACGAAAGCCGCGCAGCGCACCTGGAGCCAGTGGCACGTCGCGTCGCTTTGGGTCGGCATGGCGATCTGCGTGCCGACCTACACGCTCGGCGGAGTGCTGACGTCCTATTTCGGCCTGTCGGTGTCCGAAGCGCTGTGGACTATTCTCGTCGCCAACCTCGTGGTGCTGATCCCCCTGACGCTGAACGCGTTCCCGGGCACGCGCTACGGCATCCCCTGCCCGGTCGTGCTGCGCGCCTCCTTCGGCATCATCGGCTCGAACGTGCCGGCGCTGATCCGCGCGCTGGTGGCCTGCGGCTGGTTCGGCGTGCAGACGCTGTTCGGCGGCATCGCGATCCACCTGCTGCTCGCCGAGCTGTTCCCGGCCTGGGCCGCGCTCGGCAGCCAGGGCGAGGTCTACGGCTTCTTCATCTTCTGGGTCGCGAACGTCTGGATCGTGATCCGCGGCGCCGAGTCGATCAAGCACCTCGAGGCGCTCGCCGCGCCGCTCCTGCTGCTGGTCGCCGTCGGCCTCGCGGCCTGGGCCTGGCCGAAAGTCTCGATCAGCGAAATGCTCGCGACGCCACCGACCCGGCCCGCCGACGCCCCGTTTGCCGGCTACTTCATGGCGGCGCTGACGGCGATGGTCGGCTTCTGGGCGACCCTGTCGCTCAACATCCCGGACTTCAGCCGCTACGCGAAATCGCAGAAGGCCCAGATCGTGGGGCAGATCATCGGCCTGCCGCTGACGATGTTCCTGTTCGCAGGCCTGGGCGTGCTGCTGACCGCGGCGAGCGAGGGCCTCGTCGGCCGGACGATCTCCGACCCTATCAACCTGATCGGCCAGATCGACAACAGCCTGTGGGTCGTGCTGTCGATGCTGGTCATCATCCTGGCAACGATCTCGACCAATACCGCAGCCAACATCGTCTCGCCGACCAACAGCTTCCAGAACGTCGCGCCGAAATACGTCAGCGAGGCGCGCGGCGTGCTGCTGACCGGCCTGATCGGCATCCTGCTGATGAGCTGGGAGCTCCTGAAGAAAATGGGCTGGCTGGACTCGGACCTCAGCCTCGAGTCGCTGTACTCGAACTGGCTGATCGGCTACTCGAGCCTGCTCGGGCCGATCGCCGGCATCATGGTCGTCGACTTCTTCCTGGTCCGTGGCCGCGACTACGACGTGCTGTCGCTGTACCGGGACGGCGGCAGCTACCCGGCCTGGCATGCGCCGGGATTCGTGGCCTTCGCCGTGCCGGTCGGCCTGACCTTCGTCGCGATCACGACTGACCAGCTGGGCTGGTTTTACGATTACGGCTGGTTTACCGGCTCCATTCTCGGCGGCTTGATTTATTATGTGCTCTGCCGGTCCGAACACGGGGGGACAGGAAGATGACGGTACTGATCCAGGGCGGCACGGTGGTTACCGCCGACCGCAGCTACAGGGCCGACGTGCTCTGCGCCGACGGCAGGATCCAGGCGATCGGCGAGAAGCTCGATGCGCCTGCAGGCGCGCAGGTCGTCGACGCCGGCGGCCAGTACGTAATGCCGGGCGGTATCGACCCGCACACGCACATGCAGCTGCCGTTCATGGGCACCGTGGCGAGCGAGGACTTCTACACCGGCACCGCGGCGGGCCTGGCCGGCGGCACGACGATGATCATCGACTTCGTCATCCCGAATCCGCAGCAGCGCATCATGGACGCCTACCGCCAGTGGCGCGAGTGGGCGGAGAAATCGACCGCCGACTACGCCTTCCACGTCGCGATCACGTGGTGGGACGACAGCGTGGAAAAGGACATGGAGACGCTGGTCCGCGAGGAAGGCATCAACAGTTTCAAACATTTCATGGCGTACAAGGGCGCCATCATGGCCGACGATGAGATCCTGGTGAACAGCTTCTCGAAGGCCGTGCAGCTCGGCGCCATCGTCACCTGCCACGCGGAGAACGGCGAGCTCGTCTACCGCCTGCAGCAGAAGATCCACGACATGGGCATCACCGGCCCGGAGGGCCACCCGCTGTCGCGCCCGCCCGAAGTCGAGGGCGAGGCCGCGAACCGCGCGATCCGCATCGCCGAGGTGATTGGCGTGCCGATCTACCTCGTGCACACGTCCTGCACGCAGGCGCTCGAGACGATCACGCGCGCGCGGAACGAGGGCCAGCGCGTGTATGGCGAGGTGCTCGCCGGGCACCTGCTGATTGACGACTCGGTGTACCGCCACCCTGACTTCGAATTCGCCGCGGCGCACGTAATGAGCCCGCCGTTCCGGCCGAAGCAGCACCAGGAAGCGATGTGGCGCGGCCTGCAGTCGGGCAATCTGCAGACGACCGCGACCGACCACTGCTGCTTCTGCTACGACCAGAAAGCCGCCGGCATCGACGACTTTCGCAAGATCCCGAACGGCACCGCGGGGATCGAGAATCGCATGGAGGTGCTGTGGACGCACGGCGTCAACACGGGCCGGCTGACGATGAACGAGTTCGTCGCGGTCACGTCGACGAACGCCGCGCAGATCTTCAACATCTACCCGCGCAAGGGCTCGATCGCGGTCGGCGCGGACGCCGACATCGTGGTCTGGGACCCGGCGGCGACCAAGACTATCTCGGCCAAGACCCACCACCAGAACATCGACTTCAACATCTTCGAAGGCATGCAGGTGCAGGGCTGCGCGTCGCACACGCTGAGCCAGGGCAAGGTCGTCTGGGCCGACGGCGAGCTCGACGTCGAGCGCGGCGCCGGCCGCTACGTCGAGAAGCCGCCGTTCGCGAGCTACTACGACGCCGTCCAGCGCCGCAACGCGCTGAAGACGCCGACGCCGGTCGAGCGCGAGGCGCCGAAGAAGCGCGCCGGCGCGAAGGGCTGACGCGGGGCAAGCCGTGGCCGTCGATCCCAAGGATGCCGGCGGGCCGGACGTCCGCGCGGGACGCCTTTCAGCGGAGGAGCTGGAACGCAACTTCGCCGACCTGCACGAGCCGCTCGCGCGCTCCGAGGCGCTGATCGAGGCGGATCGCTGCTACTTCTGCTTCGATGCGCCCTGCACGCAGGCCTGCCCGACCGGCATCGACATCCCGGGCTTCATCCAGCAGATCCGCAGCGACAACGTCCGCGGCTCGGCGCGCACGATCCTGAAGGAAAACATCCTGGGCGGCATGTGCGCGCGGGTCTGCCCGACCGAGGTGCTGTGCGAGGACGCCTGCGTGCGCAACACGCACGAGGACCAGCCGGTGCGCATCGGCCTGCTGCAGCGCTACGCGACCGACCCGGTCATCCGCGAGGGCTGGCAGCCGTTCGCCCGCGCCGCAGCGACCGGCCGCCGGGTCGCGGTCGTCGGCGCCGGGCCCGCGGGCCTGTCCTGCGCGCACCGGCTGGCAATGCACGGCCACGAGGTCGTGATCTACGAGCGCAGGCCCAAGGCCGGCGGACTCAACGAGTACGGCATCGCCGCGTATAAGACCGTCGACGACTTCGCGCAGCGCGAGCTCGAGTGGCTGCTCGGCATCGGCGGCATCACGATCGAGACCGGCAGGGCGCTCGGCCGTGACCTGGAGCTGGAAGCGCTGCGCGACGAGTACGACGCGGTGTTCCTCGGCGTGGGCCTCGGCGACGTCAACGAACTCGGCCTGCCCGGCGAGGACATGGACGGCGTCGTCGACGCCGTGGACTACATCGCCGAGCTGCGCCAGGCGCAGGACCTGGCGAAGCTGCCGGTCGGCAGACGCGTCGTCGTGATCGGCGGCGGCATGACCGCGATCGACATCGCGGTGCAGAGTCGCCGGCTCGGCGCGGAAGAAGTCGACATGGTGTACCGGCGCGGCCCGGAGCAGATGGGCGCGAGCCGCTACGAGCAGGAACTCGCGATGACGAGCGGGGTGCGCATCCGCCACTGGGCGATGCCGGTCGCGTTGCACGGCGAGCGCCACGTCAACGGCGTCGAGTTCGAAGTCACGCGGCTCGGCAAGGATGGCAGGCTCGCCGGCACCGGCGAGCGCTTCGGGCTGCCGGCCGACGTCGTGTTCAAGGCCGTGGGCCAGCGCGCGGACGAATTGCTCGGCGGCCTTGCCGGCCAGTTCGAGCGCCGGCGCGGCAAGCTGGTCGTCGACGAGGAGTGCTTCACGGGCGTCGCGCGCGTCTGGGCCGGCGGCGACTGCATCGACGGCCATGACGACCTGACCGTCACCGCCGTGCAGGACGGCAAGCTCGCGGCGCATTCGATCGATTACGCCCTGCGCGAGCACGGAGGCTGAGTCCGATGGCCGACCTTTCGTCCGAATTCTTAGGGATCAAGTCCCCGAACCCGTTCTGGCTGGCCTCCGCGCCGCCGACCGACAAGGCCTACAACGTCAACCGCGCCTTCGAGGCCGGCTGGGGCGGCGCGGTCTGGAAGACGCTCGGTGAGGACCCGCCGATCGTCAACGTCAGCGGGCCGCGCTACGGCGCCATTCATTCCAACGACCGCCGCGTGATCGGCTTCAACAACATCGAGCTGATTACCGACCGCCCGCTGAAGACCAACCTCGACGAGATCCGGCAGGTCAAGCGCGACTGGCCGGACCGGGCACTGATTGTCTCGGTCATGCTGCCGATGAACGAGGCGACCTGGGCGAAGTACCTGCCGATGATCGAGGACACCGGCTGCGACGGCTTCGAGCTGAATTTCGGCTGTCCGCACGGCATGTCCGAGCGCGGCATGGGCGCGGCCGTGGGCCAGGTGCCCGAATACATCCAGATGGCCGCGGAGTGGGCGAAAAAGTACGCGAAGACGCCGGTCATCGTGAAGCTGACGCCGAACGTGACGAATATCCTGCCGCCCGCGATGGCCGCGGACGCCGGCGGAGCGGACGCGGTCTCGCTGATCAACACGATCAACTCGATCATGCGCGTCGACTACGACAATTTGACGATGTACCCGGCCACCGACGGCCAGGGCTCGCACGGCGGCTACTGCGGCCCGGCGGTAAAGCCGATCGCGCTGCACATGGTCGCCGAGATCGCGCGCCACCCCGAGACGCGGCACATCCCGATGTCCGGCATCGGCGGCATCGGCGACTGGCGGGACGCGGTGGACTTCCTCGCGCTCGGTGCGTCCAACGTGCAGGTCTGCACAGCGGCGATGGTATACGGCTTCAGGATCATCGACGACCTGGTCCAGGGCCTGAGCGACTTCCTTGACAGCAAGGGCATGGGCTCGGTCGCGGAACTCGTCGGCCGCGCGGTGCCGAGCGTCACCGACTGGCAGTACCTGAACCTGAACCACGTCGAAAAGGCGGTCATCGACCAGGACCTGTGCATAAAGTGCGGGCGCTGCCACGTCGTTTGCGAGGACACCTCGCACCAGGCGATCACCGCGACGATCAACGGCGAACGCCGCTTCGAGGTCATCGACGAGGAATGCGTGGGCTGCAACCTTTGCGTCAGCGTCTGCCCGGTGGACGGCTGCATCACGATGCAGCCGCTGACCGGCGGCGTGGACCCGCGCACCGGCGAGTCGATCCGCAAGGAGAAGGCCGACTGGACGACGCACCCGAACAACCCGATGCGCAAGGCCTGAGTCCCGTGTCGGTCACCGACCAGCAACTGATCGACCGGGCGAAGGAAGTGCGAGCGCAGGCGCATTGCCCCTACTCCGGGTATTCGGTCGGCGCGGCCGTGCTGGACGACCGCGGCAACGTGCACCTGGGCTGCAACGTCGAGAACGCGTCGTTTCCGCTCGGCACCTGCGCCGAGGCCGGCGCGATCTCGAGCATGGTCGCCGCGGGCGGCCGGCGCATCGCCGTCATCGTCGCGGTCGGCGGCCGCGGCGCGCTCGAGGCCTGCACGCCCTGCGGCGGCTGCCGCCAGCGCATCGCCGAGTTCGCCGACGACGAGACCCGCATCGTGCTGCTCGACGCCGACGGCAAGCCGGTCGAGTGCACGATCGCCGAGCTGCTGCCCGACAGCTTCCGCTTCCCCGGCAAGGAATGAAACCCGCGCAGGCGGCCGCCGCGCTGCGCGTGCAGGCCGCGCTCGGCGACGGCTACGAAGTCCTCGAATTCGACGCTAGCACGCGCACGGCCGCCGACGCCGCGGCGGCCATCGGCTGCGAGGTCGCCCAGATCGCGAAGTCGCTGCTGTTTCGCGCAGCCGACAGCGGCCGTCCCGTGCTCGTCATCGCCTCCGGCGCCGTGCGCGTCGACGAGAAACGCCTGTCCCGGCTGCTCGGCGAGAACATCGGCCGCGCCGATGCCGACTTCGTCCGCGAGAATTCGGGCTACGCGATCGGTGGCGTGCCGCCGGTCGCGCACCGGGTGGCGCCGGTCGTCTTCATCGACGAGACGCTGCTCGAGCTCGACGAGATCTGGGCGGCCGCCGGGACGCCGAACGCGGTGTTCCGGCTGCGGCCGCGGGAGTTGCCCGGGCTGACGGGTGGTAGCTTCGTCGATATTGCCGCGTGAGATAGCCGGCTGGTCGGTTTTGATCAGTGGTCGGGCGATAGCCGGGACCGGGCCTGCGCACCGGGGAAGCCTTCGGACCTCCAGTTTCGGAGTCGGCCCGAAGGCTTCCCCGGCACACAGGCCCTCGCAGTTGCCGCAACTCGTTCGCGGGAATCGTCACGGAGTGCTGACGCCACCGCATCGGTTCCACGGACCCGCTACACCGCTGCGAATTGGCTGTACCGCGCGCAGCCGTGGGCCGGGAGGGGTCCCGGGCCGACTCCGAAAACGGAGGTCCGGGGCCCCTCCCGGCGCACGGCTGCGCTGCCGGCTATCGCGCAACCACGGAAGGTAAAGCGGCTCGAGAGCCAGGCTGGACATTATTGCCCCAGCAATTCCTCCACCTCGGCCCGCCGCGGCAGCGACGGCTGCGCGCCGGCGCGGGTCGTCGAGGCCGCGGCCGCGGCGCAGGCAAAGGCGAGCGCCTGCGCGTGAGCTTTCTTCTCGATCAGCGCGAGCGTCAGGGCGGCCGTGAACGTGTCGCCTGCGCCTGTCGTGTCGACGGCGTCGACCGTCGGCGGCGCGGCTTCGGCCAGCGTCTCGGCGCCGCGCCTGAGGCTCGCGCCGCGCGAGCCGTAGGTCAGCGCGACGAGGCCGGGCGCGCGCTGCAGGCGCTCGCGGTAGTGCGCGGCCTCGACCTCGTTGACGATGACGAGGTCGGCGCGCGCGATCAGCGCGTCGGGCACCTCCTTGATCGGCGCGAGGTTCAGGCAGAAGAAGCCGTCGAACTGCTGCGCGGCCGCAAGCAGCGTGTCCACCGGCACTTCGAGCTGGCAGATCAGCGCGTCGGCTGCGGGAATCGCGAGGCGCTCGGCGGACAGCCGCCGGTTCGCGCCGGGTGCGACCACGATCTGGTTTTCGCCGCGCTCGTCCACCGCGATCAGCGCAATGCCGGTCGTGACCGCCGGGTCGACGACGAGTCGCGCCAGGTCGACGCCGTCCGCGCGCAGCAGCGCGAGCGCCTCGCCCGCGATCGCGTCGTCGCCGACGCAGGCGACGAGGCTCACGCGGGCGCCGAGCCTGCGCGCGGCGAGCGCCTGGTTCGCGCCCTTGCCGCCCGGGAACTTCGCCAGCACGCCGTCGGTAACCGTTTCGCCGGGCTGCGGCAACCGCGGCACGCGCGCGACGTGGTCGAGATTCACGGAGCCGACGACGGCGATGTGCGGGCTGTCCGTGCTCATGTCAGTACCTCGCCAGCCGCTCTTCGAGCAGCGCGTAGAAACCGTCCGCGTCGACCCGGTAGGCCCAGTCCGCGTTCGGCGCGCGGCCGCTCACGCCCCAGAAGTCGACGGCCGTGTGGCCCATCGTCAGCTCGGAGGCCGTCTCGACTTCGATGTTGCAGCGCTTCAGCTCGAACAGCCCGGGCTCGAGCAGCCACGCGACCGTGCAGGGATCGTGCAGCGGCGCGCCGTCCTCGCCGTACTTCTGCGTGTCGTGGCGGCTGAAGAAGTCCAGCATGTCCGCGGTCGCGACCGCCGGCCCGGTACCGATCTCGCGAATGCGCCGGACGCGCTCGCGATTCGCGAGCACCTGGTGCGTCACGTCGAGGCCGAAGGCCACGATCGGCCGGCCGCAGCGGAACACGAGCTGCGCCGCGTGCGGGTCGACCAGGATGTTGAATTCGGCCGAGGGCGAGTAGTTGCCGCCCTCGCGCATCGCCCCGCCCATCAGCACGATGCGCTCGATCGCCCGCGCGATGCCGGGCTCGCGCACCAGCGCCATCGCGATATTGGTCAGCGGACCGGTCGGCACCAGCGTGACCGAGTCGTCCCCGGCGCGCGCCAGTGTCTCCACGAGGAAATCGACCGCGTGCGTGTGCAGAAGCGGCGTCTCCGGCTCGCGGATCTCGACGCCGTCGATGCCGGTCTTGCCGTGCACCTTCTCGGCCGTGATCAGCTCGCGCAGCATCGGCCGCGCGCAGCCGGCGTAAACGGGCAGGTCGCTGCGCCCGGCGATGTCGCACATCAGCCGCGCGTTGCGTTGCGTGAGCTCCAGCGGCACGTTGCCGGCGACGGTCGTGATGCCGAGGATCTCGAGCTCGTCCGGTGCCGCCATCGCCAGCAGCAGGTTGATCGCGTCGTCCTGGCCCGGATCGCAGTCGATGATCACGCTATGCGCGGCCACGCGGGACTCCTTTCAGCCGAAGCTGATCAGCAGGCCGGCGAGCGCCGCGCTCATCAGGTTCGACAGCGAACCGGCCGCGACCGCGCGCAGGCCGAAGCGCGCGATCAGTTCGCGCTTCTCGGGTACCAGGCTGCCGAGGCCGCCCAGCAGGATCGCGATCGACGACAGGTTTGCGAAGCCGCACAGTGCGAAGGTCGAAATGGCGCGCGTGCGCTCGCTCGCGCCGGCCAGGTAGTCCTCGAGATGCGAGAACGCGACAAACTCGTTGAGTATCAGCTTCTCGCCGAACAGCGCGCCCGCGGCCTCGGCTTCGTGCCAGGGGATGCTCAGCACCCACATCAGCGGCGCGAACAGCTTGCCGAGCAGGAACTGCAGCGTGATGCCCTCGATGCCGAACAGGCCGAACAGGCCGCCGACGATGCCGTTGAACAGCGCGATCAGCGCAACGAATGCGACCAGCATCGCGCCGATGTTGACGGCCAGCTTCAGGCCGTCGCCGGCGCCGACCGCGGCCGCGAGGATCACGTTCGCGTGGTGGCTCGGCTCCATCTTCATGCGCCGCGCGTCCTCGTCCTCCGCGACCGTTTCGCTGTCGGGAATCAGGATCTTGGCCATCAGCAGGCCGCCCGGTGCGGCCATGAAGCTCGCGGCCAGCAGGTACTTCAGTTCCGCACCCATCAGCACGTAGGCCGCGAGCACTGTGCCGGCCACCGAGGCGACGCCCGAGGTCATGACGGCGAAGAACTGCGGCTCGGTCAGCGTGCGCAGGTAGGGGCGCACGACGAGCGGTGCCTCGGTCTGGCCGACGAACACATTGGCTGCCGCGTTCATCGACTCCA
>CALALV010000026.1 GCA_937925605.1 uncultured Woeseia sp. | reverse complement strand
CCGCGTTGATGCGGAAGTAGGTCGACAGCTCCATCGGGCAGCGCACGCCCTTCGGGATGTAGGCGAACGAGCCGTCGCTGAAGACGGCCGAGTTGAGGCAGGCGAAGAAGTTGTCCGAGTACGGCACGACCGAGCCCAGGTACTTGCGCACCAGCTCGGGGTGCTCCTTCACCGCGTCGGAGAACGAGCAGAACAAAATGCCGTGCTTCTCGAGCTCGGCGCGGAAGGTGGTGGCGACCGAGACGCTGTCGAAGACGGCGTCCACGGCGATGCCCTGTAGGCGCTTCTGCTCGATCAGCGGAATGCCGAGCTTCGCGTACGTCTCGAGGATCTCGGGATCGACCTCGTCGAGGCTCTCGATCTTCTTCGTCTGCTTGGGCGCCGCGTAGTAGACGATCTTCTGGTAGTCGATGGGCGGGTACGAGACCTGCGCCCACGTCGGCTCGGTGTGCTCGGCCAGCATCTGCTCGAAGCGCCGCAGCGCCTTGAGCCGCCACTCGAGCAGCCACTCGGGCTCTTCCTTCTTCGCCGAGATGGCGGCGACGACGTCCTCGTTCAGCCCCGGCGGCAGGCTGTCGGCGTCGATGTCCGTGAAGAAGCCGTGCTTGTAGCGACGGTTGACGAGGTTTTCCAGTTCCTGCTGTTCGGTTGCCATCGGTTTACTCATGCGTGGACGCGGGCCCGGCGGCCCCGCGGTTACTTGTCCTTGCGCAGCACCTGCACCGGCATGCCGGCGAAATCGAAGCGCGGCAGCGGCGCGTTGGCGCGCGCCAGGTCGGCCAGCGAGACGTCGTCGAGGGCGCGCCTGATCGCTACGTTGATGCGCTGCCAGGCGCCGCCGACCGAGCAGACGTGCTCTATGCCGCAGTGGCTGTCCGAGCTCGCGCACTCGGTGATCGACACCGGCCCCTCGAGCGCGTCGATGACCTCGGCGGCCGTGATCTCCGCGGGCCGGCGGGCCAGCCGGTAGCCGCCCTGGGCGCCGCGGGTCGACGTCACAAGCCCCGCTTTTGCAAGTGTTTTCAGCAATTTGCTGACGGTCGGCAGGCCTACGCCGGTGGCCGCGGCCACCTCCGACGCGCTCGCGTACTCCGAGCGGGTCCCGGCAAGGTAGCCGAGCACGACGGTGCCGTAGTCGGTCAGTTTGCTGATGCGCAACATGGCAGCGCTCCGGGGAAATTGGACTAGCTTAGTCCTATTTGGTGCCCGGGGCCAGTAAAACAAGGGGCTGCGGTGCCCTGCGGGCCCGGCCGGGCGGCGACTTTCGGGCGGGCTTTTTTGCTATGCTCTCGGCCCGAAGCGGGCCGCCGGCCCGGCCGAAAACGAACAACGAATCCCGGGAGTATCGCGACCGCCATGGACCTCGACGAGCTGCAGGCAGTGAGCATTGCCGCGGCCGGCTCCGGCCGGCGGCCTGGCGCCGCGGTCCGCCTTGCCGGCGCGGCGACCCGGGGCCGTGCAACCCGGCACCGGCGCCCATGACGGACACCGACAAGCCGCTCATCGAGATTCGCGATCTCGACTACGCGCGCGGTCGCAAGCAGATCTTCAAAGACCTGAACATCTGTATCGACCGCGGCCACGTCACCGCGATCATGGGCCCGTCCGGCACCGGCAAGACGACCCTGCTCAGGTTGATCACGCGCCAGCTCGTGCCGGACCGCGGCCACGTGCTGGTCGACGGCGTCGACATCGCGACGCTCAACGAGCGCGAACTGTTCGGTCTGCGCAAGCGCTTCGGCATGCTGTTTCAGAACGGCGCGCTGCTGACCGACCTGTCGGTGTTCGAGAACGTCGCGTTCCCGCTGCGCGAGCACACGAAGCTGACCAACCGGCTGATCCGCCACATCGTGCTCACCAAGCTGCACGCGGTCGGCCTGCGCGGCGCCGCCGACATGATGCCGTCGGAGCTGTCGGGCGGCATGGCGCGGCGCGTGGCCCTGGCCCGGGCGATGGTGATGGACCCCGAGATCCTGATTTACGACGAGCCCTTTGTCGGTCTCGACCCGATTTCGATGGGCGTCATCGTACGCCTGGTGCGGCGCATGAACGACGCGCTCGGCATCTCGTCGATCATCGTCAGCCATGACGTGCAGGAAGTCTCGACGGTCGCTGACCAGAGTTACCTGATTTCGGGCGGCAAGGTCGTCGCATCGGGCAGTCCCGACGAGTTGCACAACACCTCGTCCGAGCTGGTCCGGCAGTTCATGCACGGCATGGCCGACGGCCCCGTCGCGTTCCACTACGCCGCGCCGAACTACGCGGAACAGCTGCTCGGCCGCGACGCCGACTAGGAACCAGCATGTTCCGGGAAATCTGGTACACCTTTCTCGAATTCCTGCGCACGTTCGGTGCGCTGCAGCTGTTCTTCCTGCAGCTCCTGCGCAGCATCCCGATCGTCTTCGTCCGGCGCTTCCGGCTCATCGTCCACCAGGTCTACAACGCCGGCGCGCTGTCGCTGGTGATCGTCATGACCTGCGGCCTGTTCGTCGGCGGCGTGCTCGGCCTGCAGGGGCACTCGAACCTCGCGCGCTTCAACGCCGAGGACTCCGTCGGCACCTTCGCTGCGTTCTCGCTCCTGAAGGAGCTCGGCCCGGTCGTCACGGCGCTGTTGTTCGCGGGCCGCGCCGGCACCTCGCTCGCGTCCGAGATCGGCCTGATGCGCGCGACCGACCAGCTCTCGGCGATGGAGATGATGGCCACGAACCCGGTACGCCGCGTGCTCGTGCCGCGCTTCCTGGGCGGCGTCATCGCGATGCCGATGCTCGCGGCCGTGTTCAGCTGCGTCGGCCTGTTCGGCGCGCACCTCGTCGGCGTCAACCTGCTCGGCGTCGACGCCGGTGCGTTCTGGCAGCAGATCCAGGCCACCATCGGGCCGGAAGACGTCTGGGAAGGCATCATCAAGAGTTTCGTGTTCGGCATCGTGGCCAGCCTGCTGGCGGTGTGGGAAGGCTATAATGCGATCCCGACGGCCGCCGGCGTCGGCCGCGCCACGACCCGCACCGTCGTCATCACCGCGATCTGCGTACTGATCCTGGATTTCATGATCACCGCGGTCGCCATCAACTTCGGGGACTGACATGCAACAGACTCGCTCCGTGGAACTGGGAACCGGCCTGTTCGTGCTGCTCGGTATCGGCGCGCTGTTCTTCCTGACCACGCAGACGACCGGCGGCGACCCGCTGGGCGGCAACGAGACCTACACGGTCAGCGCGCGTTTCGACAACGTTGGCAGCCTGAAAAACCGCGCCCCGGTGGCGATGTCGGGCGTGACGATCGGCCGCGTGCGCGAGGTGCGCTTCGACGGCGAGCGCCTGAACGCGGTCGTCGTGTTCGAGATCGACAGCCAGTACGACAAGATCCCCGAGGACAGCGATGCGAGCATCCTGACCGCCGGCCTGCTCGGCAGCCAGTACATCGGCCTGCAGCCCGGCGGCTCCGACATCTATCTCGAGGACGGCAGCGAGGTCATGTTTACACAGTCCGCCGTCGTGCTCGAAAACCTGATCAGCAAGTACCTGTTCTCGAGCGGCGGCAGCGACGCCGACGACGAATAGGCCGGGAGTACCTATGTTGAAACGAATTGCATTGCTGGTGTCGATGAGCCTGCTGGCCATGGCGGCGCTGGCACAGTCGCCGGCCGAGGTGGTCGAGAACGCGGCCAGGGAACTGGCGCAGAAGCTCGACGGCCGGCGCGACGCGCTGAAAACCAACCGCGAGGAGCTGTATGCGCTGATCGACGAGATGCTGCTGCCGCGCTTCGATCGCGACTACGCGGCGCAGCTCGTGCTCGGCCGCCACTGGCGCGAGGCCAATACGCAGCAGCGCCGGCGCTTTATCGACGCGTTCTACCGGACGCTGCTGCACCGCTATGCCGACGGCGTCCTCGAGTACGACCAGGACAACGTCGAGATCCTGCCGTGGCGCGGCAGCGACGCCGACAAGCGTACGACCGTGCGCACCTTCGTCACGCTCGACGATGGCACCCGCGTGCCCGTCAACTACGCGCTGGTACGCCGCGACTCGGGCTGGATGATCTTCGACGTCAACATCGAGGGCATCTCCTACGTGCGCAACTTCCGCGCCGAGATGGACTCGGAGATCCGGCAGAAGGGGCTCGTTGCGGTCATCGAGCGCCTGGAGCGCGAGGCCGAGGACCCGGGGGCCGCGCAAGACGAGGCGGCATGAACGGCCGCGACAGCTACGAGTTCGAGGAGCTCGGCGAGGGCCGCTTCTCGCTGTCGGGCACGATGGGCTTTCGCACCGCCGACCAGATCCTGCGCGAAGCCGAAGGCCTGTTCGAGGAACACACGCGCATCGAGGTCGATCTCGGCGGCGTCGACCGCACCGACTCCGCGGGGCTCGCGCTGCTGCTCGAGTGGATCACCTGGGCCAACCACACCGTGCGCGAGATCCGCTTCCAGAACATGCCGGACAAGATCCGCGCGATCGCCGCGGTGACCGAGGTGGAAGACCTGCTGAAGCGCGGCGAACGCTGGTCCGGCTTCATCGAGGCGCCGGCGAGCGCCGGTGAGCCGCAGGAAGCCGAAGAAAAAAGCTGAAGCCGAGCGCCGCGCGCTTCGCACGCGCGTCTTTACCCCTGGTCGTCGCCGGCCTTGCGTGCCGGAGTGCTGCGAGACCCGTTCCCTGCGCGGAACCGCGGCCACGTCGGCTGACACCGGCCTGCGCCGGGCGGCATACTGTGTCCTGACTCCTGCCGGCGGAACAGGCATGGCCGCACTGCAACGATTCCTTGAGGAGGCGAGGCGCCGGCGCGTGTTTCGCGTCGCCGGCATCTACGTGGTCGCCGGCTGGCTCGCCGTGCAGGTCGCGAGCGAGGCGCTGCCGGCGCTCGATCTCGAGGCCGGCGCGATCCGCTACGTGTGGCTCGCCGTCCTGCTCGGTTTCCCGCTGGCACTCGTCTTCGGCTGGTTTTTCGACGTAAGCCCCGCAGGCATCGTCCGCACGCCGCCCGCGGCGCCGGCCGCCGCCGCTCCCGGGCTGCGGCGCACGGACTACCTGATCCTCGCAGCGCTCGCCGTGATCGCGGCCGGCATCCTGCTCGAATTGTCCGGCCAGGTCCGTGAGACTGCCGCGCCGCGAGCGACGCCGGCGGACCCGCTGTCGATCGCCGTGCTGCCGCTCGACAACCTGTCCGGCGACCCGGAGCAGGCCTGGTTCGCCGCGGGCATGCACGACGCGCTGATCTCCGCGCTGAGTCGAGTCAGCGGCCTCCGGGTCACCTCGCGCACGTCGACGAAGCCGTACGCGGACAGCGAGAAATCGGCCCCCGAGATCGGCGCCGAGCTCGGCGTCGCACGGCTCGTCGAGGGCAGTGTGTACCGGGCCGGCGACCGGGTGCGCATCATCGTGCAGCTGATCGATGCGACCCGCGACGATCACCTCTGGGAGCAGACCTTCGAGCGCGAGCTGACCGACGTGTTGCGCCTGCAGAGCGACATCACGCGTGCGATCGCCGGGCGCATCCAGGTCGAGCTGACCCGCGCCGACGAGCGCAGCGTGGCGTCTGCCGCATCGGTGGTGCCCGGCGCCTACGAGGCCTACCTCAAGGGGCAGTTCCACACCGAGCGCTTTACCCCCGAAGACATGCGGCTCGCGGCGGACTACTACCGCCGCGCGGTCGAGCTCGACCCGGAAAGTCCGCTCGGGCACTGGGGCCTCTACCGGATCTGCGGCTTCCAGGTGCAGGCGGGCCTGATCCGGCCTCGCGAGGGTCACCCGAAATGCCGCGCGTCGCTGCTCAGGGCCTTCGAGCTCGACGACACGCTGGCGGAAGTGCACATGGGGCTCGCCCTGAGCTACTGGCTGTACGACTACAACTGGCCGGCAGCCGACGCGGCATTCCGGCGCTCGCTCGAGCTGAACCCGAGCTACGCCGAGGCGCGGATGTTCTATGCGCACTTCCTCGCGGTGATGCGCAAGCCCGGGGAGAGCACGGTGCAGATCGAGCTCGCGCGCGAACTCGACCCGCTGAACGTTTTCGTCCGGGCGCTGCACGGCGCCCAGGTCGTGCTGGTCGGCGACACGGCGGCGGGCGTCGCGCAGATCGAGGACTGCCTGCGCGAGGTGCCCGCGCTGGGCTTCGGCTTCGACGTGCTGTGGTTCGGCAACGCCCGGCTCGGGCGCTGGAACGCGGCCTACGAGGCCGCGGTCAGCCATTTCGGCATCACGATGGGGCAGCACGAGATCGCCGCGGCGCTCGTGCGCGGCCACGCGGCCGGCGGCTACCGTAACGCGATGCGGGAAGGCGCGCTGGCCGCCGAACGCGTGTCGGGCAGCGCCTACGTCCCGGCCGTCGAGATCTCGCTGCTCTGGGAAATGGCGGGCGACGCCGACAAGGCATTCGAGTGGCTGGACACCGCCTACGACTGGCACGATCCGACGCTGCCCTACATCGCGGCGACGGGGATGATGTTCGCGCTCGACGAGGACCCGCGCTTCCGGGCGCTGCTCGAGCGCATGGACCTCGCGATGTGGATCGAGGAGACCGCCGGCGGCTGAGGCGACGGCCGTCTCTCTTGAGCCGGCGGGATCCCGCCGGCGGTGGGCGGCCGCAGCGCCAGTCGGAGCTGCCTGCCGCGCAGGCCGGCGCGAGGCCGAGCTCGCCGATCGCCTCGGCGACGGCCGCCCGCAGCGCCTCCGGGTCCGTGCCGGCGGCAGCACCGCGACCGGCCGCACGCAGCTCGCCGGTCGCGAGCGAGACGGCACGGACGGTGACGTCGCTGCGGTCGTCCGACTGCCGCACGGCGCCGAACACGGCCTCGGTGGCGCCGGAGGCGGAGCAGGCCAGCTGCGCGTCGCGGGCTGCCGGCAGCAGGCAGCCGTCCGCGGACAGGCGCAGCGTGAAGCGCGGCAGCTGCAGGCTGTCGCCCTGGCGTGCGTGGACGTGGCCGGGTGTGACGACGCCGTCGTCGCAAGCGTCGGCAACGGACGCGGCGAGAGCCCGCGCATCGGCGTCCTCTGGCGCCGCCGCGTTGGCCGCGCACGGGTCCGGCCAGAAGTCCCAGTCGACGCTCATGCGCCCGTCCGGATCGCGGTAGCTGCCGCTGAACGCTTCGTCGACGGCCGGCAACGGCAGTTTGCCGACCGACATCGCGAGGCTGCACTGCGTGTTCTCGTAGGTCACGGGCGCGCGCCCCGCGGCCTGCTCGTTGACGGTGACCGCGATCGGGTCGCTGCTGAAGGCGAACTCGTAGCTGCCCTCGTCTTCGGTCTTGATGCGCAGGGCCGCCGTCGCGCTGTCCGCGCCCGCGAGGCTGAAGGTTCTGCGCGGCTGGTTTGGCCGTTCCCACTCGGCCTGCATGCGGGCCAGGATGCTGATGCTGCCTCCAAGCGTGCGCCACTCGCCCAGCGGATAGCGGATGAAGGTCTGCGGATCGAGCGAGAGGATGCCGATGCCCTCGCAGTAGCCGGCCTGGCCGCCGTAGCGGTCCTCACGGGACAGGTCCCAGGTCATGCGGACGACGCCGTGCAGCCGGCCGTCCGGGAGCTGCGGTGCGGCCTGCGCAACGGCGGCTTCGACGCCCTGCGCGGCTGCGCTCGCCGGCCAGGCGGCTGCCAGCGCGAGCAGGCAGGCTGCCGTGGCGAGACCGGGCATGGCGGGTGCGCGGCCGCGGGTAGCCGCGGGGCGAACGGCGCAGGCAAGGCCGCGCGCGCGAGTGTCATCGGTAGCAGTCATGCATCGTCCCTGTTGCTGTTACGGTCCCGGCCAGGCCGCGACCTATTCCTCAAAATCCTCGAACTCGTCGTAGAAGTCGTCCATCGGCGGATTGCCGTCGTAGATCTTGTACTCGCGATTCTGCAGGTAGGACTCGCGCAGGGTCAGGTACGGGTCGTTCGAGTCCTCGAGGAAGCGCTCGGCGTTCAGCAGGCGCGCGCGCGTGTCGATGACGCGCACGACCCGGAGCTTGTCCTTGACCGACGAGTTCTCGTACCAGAACAGCGGGTTGCTCGCGAAATCCAGCGGCATCGCGAGCGTATCGCGCACGGTGCCGGGCCCGAAGAAGGGCATGACGAAGTAGGGGCCGGGGCCCGCGCCCCAGGCCGCGAAGGTCTGGCCGAAGTCCTCGTCGTGTTCGACGAGCCCGAACTCGGTCGCCGGGTCGAGCAGGCCGCCCAGGCCGACGCTCGAGTTCATCAGGAAGCGGCCGAGGTCCGAGAAGCCGGCCTTCGGCTTGCCCTGCAGGAACTGGTTCAGCATCGTGCCCGGCACGCGCAGGTTGGCGAAGAAATTGCTGACACCGCGACGCGCCAGCTGCGGCACCACCTTCTGGTAGCCCCTGGCCAGCGGCTTGAAGGTGACGTTGTCGACCGCGGTGTTGAACTGGTACATGCCGCGGTTGTAGCTCTCCCACGGATCGTGCGGCGGCGGCTCGCCGGGCGTCGCGGCGCAGCCGGCGACGGTCAGCGTGGCCAGGAGGGCGAGCACCGCGGTCTTGTTCTTGTTCATGCGCACTCCAGGGGCCGGCCCGGCGGGGGCGGCCGAAATCAGCGTGCGGAGCGCCCCATGCGGCGAGCCTGCCGCATCTGCTGAAGCTGCTCCTCGGTCATGTACTGCTGCACGAAGTCGATGCGTGCCTCGAAACGGATCCGCTGGATCTCCTGTAACTCCGGCACCGCCAGCGCCTGGCGCAGGAACACGACGCCGCCCACCAGGTCGCCGATCATAAAGCGGTACTCGGCCATGTAGTAGAGCGACTCGGCGGTGTCGCCGGCCTGGTCGGCGGCGCGCGCGATCAGCCGCACCTGTTCCGGCGTGGGCGGCACCGTGTTCAGCAGGTCGAGCAGCATCCGGTGCGCGCGCTCCGGCTCGCCGAGCCTGAGCATCGCCTCCGCGTACGCGATGACCAGCGGCACGTTGCGCGGGAACAGTTCCACGGCGCGCTCGAAGGTCGCGCGCGTGCCGTCGATGTCTTCGAGTCCGAGCTGGGTCTCGGCAAGGCAGATGTGATAGGCCGTCACGTCAGGCTCGCGGTTCGCGAGTTCCTCGCAGATAGGCCGGGCCTCGTTGTAGCGGCCGTCGCGGAGGTAGGCGAGTGCGCGGCCGTAGCGGTCCGCGTCGGACTGGCTCGCGTAATCCTGCTGCTCGTAGTAGGCGACCGCGAGGCCCGCGCGCTCGAAACTCTTGACCTGCGCGCGTGCCTTGGCGATGCCGTAGCTCTTGCTGGACACGTTCGTGCCCGGCGGCAGCGAGCGTGCCCGGCTGCGCGCTTCCGCGATGCGCGAACTGGACACCGGGTGCGTGCGCAGGAACTCGGGCGTGCGGTACTCGACCGGCCGGGTGGAGCGGGAAATGACCTCGAAGAACGAGGCCATGCCGTTCGGGTCGAATCCCGCCTGCGACAGCGCGTCGATGCCGATGCGGTCGGCCTCGTACTCGTGCTGGCGGGTGAAGTTGATCTGCTGCTGGATCGCCGTGCCCTGGCCAACGGCAATCGCGCCCTGCACGGCGTCGCTCGAACCCGAGGCCGCGCCGGCCAGGATCGCGCCGAGCATGATCGCCGTGGACAGGATCGACTGTCGCTGGTTCGCGTGGATCGCGCGCGCGATGTGCCGCTGGGTCACGTGCGCGACCTCGTGCGCCAGCACGCCGGCCAGCTCGTCCTCGCTGCGCGCCGCCTGCAGCACCCCCGTGTGCACGCCGATGTAGCCGCCCGGGAGCGCGAAGGCGTTGATCGCCGGGTCGTCGACGACGAAGAACGTGAAGCGGTGGTCGCCGTCGTTCGCGTGCGGCGCAATCCGGTGGCCAATCTCGTTGATGTACTCGGTGAGCAGCGGGTCCTCGAGGACCTGCCCGCGCGCGCGCAGCTGCGCCATGATCTGCGCGCCGAGC
>CALALV010000025.1 GCA_937925605.1 uncultured Woeseia sp. | reverse complement strand
TGAGCATTGCCGAAGTTTCGCTGGCGCGCCTGAAGACGCCGTTCCACGAGCGCTACCGTGCGCGCGACCGGCTGAACGAGTGGCACAGCTGGAAGGGCTACACGGCCGCGGACGCGCTGTTCGACCACGAGCTCGAGTACTTCTCGATCCGCAACAGCACCGCGGTCTTCGACCTGACGCCGATGACGAAGTACCGGATCACGGGGCCGGACGCGCTGGCCTTCCTCGACCGACTCGTGACCAGGGACATGACGAAGATCCGCCCGGGGCGCGTCGCCTACGCGGCCTGGTGCGACGATCGCGGCCAGGTGATCGACGACGGCACGATCTTCCATCTGCGCGAGGGCGAGTACCGGCTCTGCTCGCAGGAGCGGCACCTGGCCTGGCTCAGGGCCGCAGCGATCGGCATGGACGTTACGCTCCGCGAGGAGACCGCGGAGATAGCGGCGCTGGCCGTGCAGGGGCCGACGAGTTTCGCCGTGCTCGACACGCTCGGCATCGACGGGCTCGCCGAACTGAAGCCCTTCGGCCTGCTGCACGCGGACTTCGACGGCACCGAACTCATGGTGTCACGCACCGGCTTCACGGGCGATCTCGGCTACGAGGTCTGGCTCGAACCCGGCAAGGCGCTCGCGTTCTGGGACGCGCTGTTCGAGGCGGGCAAGTTGTACGGCATCACGCCCATCGGCACCGAGGCGCTCGACATGGCGCGCATCGAGGCCGGCTTCCTGACCGCGGGCGTCGACTTCGTGCCGGCGATGCAGACCGTGCGCAGCGGCCGCTCGCGCTCGCCGTTCGAGCTGGGCCTGGGCTGGCTCGTCGACTTCAAGAAGCCGAACTTCAACGGCCGCCGCGCGCTGGCGGCCGAGCAGCGCGCCGGGTCGGACTGGCGGCTGGTCAAGCTCGACATCGAGGGCAACAAGCCGGCGCATCACTCCTATATCTACGCGAAAGTCCGCGGCAAGATGAAGAACGTGGGCTTCGTCACGTCCGCGACCTGGTCGCCCGTCTGCAAGCAGAACATCGCGATCGGCACGGTACGGATGCCGCACGGCGAGCCGGGCAGCACGCTCCACGTCGAGATCTACTACCAGCGCGAGATGCACTGGTCGCGCGTCATGGCGGCGGCGGAAGTCGTCGACAAGCCCTTCTGGGACCCGGCGCGCCGCCGCGCCACGCCGCCGGGGCGCTACTAGGCCGCGGCAGCCGTGGCTGCCCACCCGCTCGACCCGTTGCTCCGGCCCGCCAGCGTCGCCGTGGTCGGCGCCTCGGCGCGCGCGGACTCGATGGGCTGGTGGGCGCTCGAGAACCTCACGCGCGGCGGCTACGCAGGTGCGGTCTACCCGGTCAACCCGGGCGAACAGGTACTCGCCGACCGGCGCTGCTACGCGCGCCTCGCCGACCTGCCGGAGCGCCCGGACCTCGTGATCTTTGCCGTCGGTGACCGCCACGTCGAGGCCGTGCTCGACGAGGCGATCGCGCTCGGCGTGCCGGCCGCCGTGATCATGTCGGCGCTGGTGCTGGACGACGACGCCGAGCCGCCGCTGCGCGAGCGCGTCGCCTCCCGCGTGCGCGAGTCCGGGCTCCTGCTCTGCGGCGCAAACGGCATGGGCTTCTACAACGTCCGCGACCGCGCCTGGGCCTGCGGTTTCGACAGCACGCGGCATGAACCGCCCGGCAGCATTGCGCTGATCAGCCAGTCCGGGGCCGGCATGTCCGGGCTGATCGACTCCGAGGCGCGCCTCGACATCAATTTCGCCGTGTCGACGGGCCTCGAGCTCGGCGTCACGATGGAGGACTACCTCGACTTCGCGCTCGAACTGCCCGAGACGCGCGCCGTCGGCCTGTTCGTCGAGACGTCGCGCAAGCCGGCGGCGTTCCGCGCGGCGCTGGCAAAATCCGAGGCGCGGCAGGTCCCGGTCGTGGCGCTGAAGGTCGGGCGCACGGCGCGCGCCGCGCAGCTCGCGGTCTCGCACTCCGGCGCGCTGGCCGGCGACCACGCGACCTGGCAGGCGCTGTTCGACCGCTACGGCGTGCACGCGGTGCGTGACATGGACGAGCTGGCGACGCTGCTGATCCTGTTCGCGCGGCTGCATCCGGTGCCGGACGGCGGGCTGGTGTCGCTGCACGACTCCGGCGGCGAGGGCCAGCTGATGGTCGACCTCGCGGATGAAGCCGGCGTGCCGCTCGCGGAGCTGTCGGCCGCTACGGTCACGCGCCTGCGCGAGGTCATCGAACCGGAGCTGTCGCCGGTCAACCCGCTGGACGGCTGGAGCCGTGGCGGCCCGGACGCGGGCCGGCGCATGCGCGAGGCCTTCGCGATCCTGTGCGCGGACCCGGGTGCGGCCCTCGGCGTCGTGCAGCACGACCGCGCGCCCGGCGGCACGATCTACGCGAGCTACATCGGCTACCTCGAGGCCGCGCAGGCGGCGAGTGGCAAGCCCGTCGCGCTGGTCGCCGCGCGCCAGGGCACCGGGCCCGACGACATCGCTGTCGCGGCGACGCGCCGCGGCCTGCCGGTGCTGGACGGTGTGCCCGGTTTCCTGCGCGGTGTCCGTGCATTGTTCGACGCGCGCGAGCGCGCGGCCCGGCAGGACCCGCAGTCGCCGCCGTCGCCGGATCCGGCCGCGCTGGCCGGGTTGCGCGAAAGCCTCGGGGCCGCGGGCCGGCTGGACGAGCACGAGGCCCTGGCGGCGCTGGAGTCGCTCGGCATGCCGGTGGCTCCCGCCCGCCTGGTCGAGCGCGAGGACGAGCTCGCGGGCGTCGCGCGCGAGCTCGGCTTCCCGCTCGTGGCCAAGACCGCGATGCCGGGTATCGCGCACAAGACCGAGCGCGGCGGCGTGTACCTCGACCTCTGCGACGAGACGGCGCTCGCCGCCGCCTACCGCGCGCTGGCCGCTGACTGCGGGCCGCGCGTGCGGCTGGCGCAGATGGTGCCGACCGGTGTCGACCTGCTGCTCGGCGCGAAGCACGACCCGCAGTTCGGCCCGGTCGTGCTGATCGGCTCGGGCGGCATCCACGCGGAGCTGCTGGCCGACGTCGTCTGCGCGCTGCCGCCGTTCCCGGCCGCCTGGGCGCGGCGCTGCGTCGACCGGCTGAAGCTGCGCCCGCTGCTCGACGGCGCGCGCGGGGCGCCGCCCGCCGACGTCGCGGCCTTCTGCGAGACGGCCGCGCTGTTCTCCGCTATCGTTCACGGCCTCGGCGACGCGCTCGCCGAGGCGGACATCAATCCCGTGATCGTGGGCCAGGCCGGCTGCGTCGCCGTCGACGCGCTGCTGGTGGGTCGCGGGGGGAGGGTCGAAGCATGAGCATTGCAGCACTGGCAGCACGCAGCCGGGACGACTGGCACGCGGCCGCGCGCCGCGCACAGGACGCGGTCGAGTCGCGCCTGTACATCGACGGCCGCTTCGTCGACGCGGCCGACGGCGGGCGCTTCGACACGGTGAACCCGGCGACCGGCGAATGCATCGCGGCCGTCGCGCTCGCAACGGCCGGCGACGTCGACCGCGCCGTCGCCGCCGCCCGGCGTGCCTACGCCGACGGCCGCTGGACCGGGCTCGCGCCGCGCGCGCGCATGGAAATTCTCTACCGCTTCGCGGACCTGATCGACACGCACGCCGAGCGGCTCGCGCTGCTCGACACGCTCGACATGGGCGAGCCGGTCGCGGACATGCTGGCGATCGACCTGCCGGCCTGCATCGAGACGATCCGTTTCATGGCGGAGTACGTCGACAAGATGGAGGGCAGCGTCACCAGCGCCGAGCGCGACGTCATGCACTTCGTGCTGCGCGAGCCGCTGGGTGTCGTCGGCGCGATTTCGCCGTGGAACTACCCGCTGCTGATGGCGGTGTGGAAAATCGCGCCGGCGCTGGCGGCCGGCAACACGGTCGTGCTGAAGCCGGCCGAGCAGGCGCCGCTGTCCTGCCTGCGGCTCGCCGAGCTGTTCAGCGAGGCCGGCGGCCCGGACGGCGTGCTGAACGTCGTCAACGGCCCGGGGGAGATCACCGGCGAGGCGCTGGCGCTGCACGACGACGTCGACAAGATCACGTTCACCGGCTCGACTGCGGTCGGCAAGCGCATCCTGCAGTACGCCGGGCAATCGAACATGAAGAAGGTCTCGCTCGAGTGCGGCGGCAAGTCGCCGCAGCTGTTCCTCGGCGACCTGCCGGACCTGGACCGTGCCGTCAGCGCCGCGATCAACGGCATCTACGCGAACATGGGCGAGGTCTGCAACGCGGGTTCGCGGCTGCTGGTCGACCGCGCGATCCACGACGAGTTCGTCGCGCGCTTCGTCGAGCGCGGCCGCACGGCCTACGTCTGCGGCGACCCGCTCGACCCGGAAACGAACCTCGGGCCGCTGGTCACGGCCGGCGACCAGCGGCGCGTGCTCGGCATGATCGACGACGGGCGCAAGGCGGGCGCGAAGCTCGAGTTCGGCGGCGACGCGCCGGACCTGCCGGGCGCCTACGTCAACCCGACGCTGTTCACCGGCGTCGCGAACGACATGGCGATCGCGCGCGAGGAGATTTTCGGGCCGGTCGCGGCGGTGATTCCCTTCGACGGGCCCGACGAGGCCGTGCGCATCGCGAACGACACGATCTACGGGCTGACGGCCGGCATCTGGTCCTCGGACCTGAACCGCGCGATGCGGCTGGTCCGCGAGGTGCAGGCCGGCGTCATCTGGGTCAACACTTTCGACGAGGGCGACATGACGCAACCCTTCGGCGGCTACAAGCAGTCCGGCAACGCGCGCGACAAGTGCATCGACAGCGTGCTGTCCTACACGCAAACGAAGTCGGCGTGGATCCGGCTGTCGTGAGCGCCGATCTCGCGATCCGCTGCCGCTGCGGGAAGCTCGAGGGCAGGCTGCGCGACGCGTCGCCCGGCGCGGGCCGCCGCGTTACCTGCTACTGCGACGATTGCCAGGCCTTCCAGCATGCACTCGGCCAGGCCGACACGGTGCTCGACGCGCACGGCGGCACCGACATCTACCAGGTCACGCCCGCGAAACTGGAACTGACGCGCGGGCTCGAGCAGCTGGCCTGCCTGCGGCTGACGCCGCGCGGCACGCTGCGCTGGTACGCGGCATGCTGCAATACGCCGATCGGCAACACGCTCGCGACGCCGGCGCTGCCCTTCGTCGGGCTGGTCACGGCCTGCCTGCAGTCGGACGCGGGGCTCGACGCCACCATCGGCCCGCCGGGGCGTGGCGTCTTCGGTCGCTACGCGCGCGGCGACCGCGCTGAGATCGACGCGCACGACGCGGCGCCGCTTGCGCTGTACGCAGATTTCCTGCTGCGCGTGCTCGGCCGGCGCCTGCGCGGGGATCACCAGCGCTCGCCGTTTTTCGACCCGGCGACCGGGCGGCCGAGAGCCGAGCCCTGGGTGCTCGACGCCACGGAGCTGGCGGCAATTCGCAAGCAAACGCGTCGAGCCGGCGGCGAGGGCTAGCTCGAAGCAACGGAAACCGTAGTTACAGGACCTGGCAGCGTGTCCCGGCTGGTAGCGGTCGCAGGGCCGCGGCCGGCCGGCTCAGGCGCTCTGCCGGCGCCCCAGCAGCTCGGGCGGCACGTAGTCGAAGTAGTGCATCTCGATGACGCTGTGCACCGGTGGGCGGCGACCTCGTCTCCGTGCAAATCTCGATGTAGTGCAATATGCGCGGCCCCTCTGCAGGGCTGCGGAAGTCTACAAGTCTGGAACGCCAAAAGCTGGTGCATCCCGGGCGCCCTGCCTAATGCAAATCGATTCCCTTCGACTATGCTTAGCTCAACGGCTGTCTCGGGGACGCCAAATGGTAAAATTGATAATTCTGTCAGTTGCCGCAATTTTGGCCGCGTGGTCAGGAAAACTGCATGCTGAAGAACTGGAAGCAACAAATAGACCGCTAGAGCGTGTGAAATTCGTACGTTCAAGAGCAATGCCCGATGCTATGTTCTTTCGACAATTCCTTCGATTGGTTACGCGCTTCGAAGACGGCCACGACATGGACGACGCCGTCAGGCTAACGCAAAGCAAAATTGGGTTTGCGGAGTTTGGTGAAGCACTCGAGTTCTATCAGTTCTTGGTTCACGCCAAGGCGCAGATGCTTGAAGACCATAATGCTCAAGTGCGAAAGCTACTTTGTCCACTTGAATCACCCAGGCCAGGCGGGCGGCAGGTCTTCCAGGTGATGGACGCCCTTGATGATCATTGGGATACGTTAGGGGGCGAGCACCTTACAAAGCTTTTGCAACGACTTGACACTCGGCAGGCAAAGAATCTTCAGACATGGATAAGCGAACTGAAGGCCAAGACTGTTTTCATGCGGTTTGACCACGCCCAACGATATAAAGGCGAGAATCCTGATTTGGTGAGGCAGGAGGTTTGTGGCCGGTTCGATAGCCGAATATCTGCAAGTCAGTAAGGAGTGTCAAAATGCTTCACAGAGTCATTTTCGCTGTCTTGGGAGGACTTTTCTTGAGATGCGGCGCTGCTTCAGCTGACGTTATCTCAACTCTACTAGGGCCAGATTTTATCCCTCAATGCATTCAGCACCATCTGCAAGGCTCATTGACCTTGGACGCCGATGATATCGACGGTTACGATTCGGCTGAAAATGTCTACGTGTACTTAAAAAACGAATGGGGAGCTGTCAAAAGTACGGCCGGCGAACAGCTTCTGACAAGTCAGTATGATCGCATGACTTCTGTGTCATGGGGTGGTGGGCCGTTCGATGTGTCTGATACATACCAGCAGAATAGAACTTACTGTGTCGAAACTCATACAGATTACGTGATCAGGAAAGATTTCAATCCATCGGCAACCATGATCCTCTGGGACGTATCCTGCGCAGATGCTCCTACGCACGACGATAGGGATCAGTTCTGATTAAGAAATAGTTACCACGCGACTGCTGTGTACTGCGACGCGCCGAGTCATGAAACAAGCGTATTCGACCGAGGGCCAAGGATTTGATGGAAATCTTAACGCGACGTCGTTAAAAGAAAACACTTTGCGTTGTCGACTGATTGCCGCGGCCTTGTGCCCACTGATGTTGACCGTTGCATGCGAGCCTGAAGAGAAAGCGGACATTGAGGGAGCTGCCACACAAGCTTCAATACTCATCAAGCCTGCAGTATCAGCCGGGAGAGAGTTCGTTGAAATACGGCGGCTTTACGACGATGCATTGATTGCTGGTCTTGGCGATAGTTTGGGGCATCGCGTGCTTGAAGACTCAGTTCAGTCAGCGCTCTTGACTGAAGCTGAACGCGAAGCGCAATTGGAGTCCCTCGGTGTCCAGTATTATGCGACCACGACGATCTCGGGAAGCGAAAAAAATATCTACGTTACCGTAAGATTTTTTCAGTTTCCCGAAGGGAGGCTGTGGACAGAGACGTTCTCGGGAAAGCGTGAAGATATCCAGGCAATAGCGAGAGCGGTTGTCGACAAGATCGATTCAAGTACTCGTAGATAATGCAATACGACCCGGAGACCGGCTCTCCGGGAAACTATCCGGCACTAACTCAGGCGCTCTGCCGGCGCCCCAGCAGCTCGGGCGGCACGTAGTCGAAGATGAACGTGATCCGGTCTTCCGTGCCCTTGTTGTAGACGCTGTGGTTCTTCTGGTTGTTGATCTCGTAGGCCTCGCCGACCTTGAAGCGGTACGGGCGGCCGTCGATGTGGAAGCGCACGCGCGGATTGGTCGTGATCGGCACGTGGATACGGTGCCCGTAGTGGAACGACGGGTGCGTGTCCGAGTGCGCGCTGATGCGGCCGCCGGCCAGTAATTTCGCGGCCATCGCGCGGATGATCGTTCCGCCCGGCTCGTAGTGCTCGTCGATGATGCCGTGCATCAGCGGGATAGCGGCCTCGGCCAGCCGGTCCCAGCCGGCCTCCTTGCGGACCTCGATGTCGGGCCAGCCCTCGTTGTCCGTGAACACGAGCACGATCGACTCGGTCTGCCGGTGCACCTCGTAGGAGCTCTGGCGTTCTTTCTGCTCGTGCCAGGCGGCCTCGTCCTGGGCGAGGATCAGCTCTTTCAGCGCCGTCACGTCGACGGCGCCGAGCTCGCGCAGCGGGATGCCGATATCCATGGCGCGTCCCCGGACGGCTACTCGAAGTGCTTGCGGAAGCGAATCCCGAAGGTCATCGGCCGGTTGATCGAGCGCCGCGTCTGCGCCCAGCGGTCGTTGAAGAACTGCGTTGCGCGCTCGTCCGTCAGGTTGTCGACGTAGACGCTCGCGCTCCAGGACTCCGCCTCGATGCCCGCACGCAGGTCGAGGATGCTGTAGCTGGGCAGTATGCGCACCGGGTTCGTGAAGATGATCGACTGGATGCCCTCGAGCGAGCTGTTGCCCTCGCCCTGGAACGTGTAGTCGAGGCGCACATAGGGTTCGCCGCGCGCGAACGAGTTCCGGAAGTTGTACTGCAGGCCGAGGCTGCCCTTCCAGTCGGGCATGATCGGCAGCTGGGTGCCCTTGGTTACCGTCGTCTCGTTGGCGGAGCCCTCGAACAGCGTGGACGAGCGCGAGATTTCCGCGTCGTTCCAGCCGAGCGTGCCGGTGAGTTCCCAGCCCTCGCCGGGCAGCCAGTGGAAGTTCGCCTCGACGCCGTTCAGTTCCGCTTCCGGGAAGTTGACGATGCCGAGCGTGAAGATGTTCGGGTCGTTCGCCTGCAGCTGGATGTCTTCCCAGATCATGTGATACGCAGTCGCGTTCAGCCGGAAGCGGCCGTCGGCCCAGGTCGACTTCAGCCCGAACTCGTAATTCTTGATCGTGTCGGCGTCGAACTCGTGGAACTCGTTGCCCGGACCGAACACCGAGGTCTGCCGGGCCGCATTCGAGCCGCCGCGGCGGAAGCCCTCGGAGTAGGTTGCGTAGACCATCTTCGCATCGTCGAGGTGCCAGTCGAGCGTCAGCTTCGGCACGAAGCCGTCCTCGGTCGATGAACCGACGGCATCGGCGAAACAGAAATCCACCGAGCAGTCCGGCTCCGTCCCGAGCGGAAAGAGTGCGCCCTGCTTGAGCGTCCGGTCGGTCTCGACGTCGAAAAAGCGGCCGCCGGCGGTGATGTTGAAATTCTCCGTGATCTCGAAGCCGATCTCGCCGAACACCGCCATCTGGTCCACGTTGCCGTCGTAGACGCCGGTGAACCAGTTGCCCCCGGACGGCGGCGCCGGCACAGGGAAACTCGGGTCGTAGTAGTAGGCCAGGTAGTTCAGGTAGGTGAAGGCCGGCGACGTGTCGAAGTCCGTGTTGCCCGAGTAGAACAGCGTGTGGCTCTCGACCTTGTTGTAGAAGAAGCCGACGATGCCGTTCCAGCGGCTCGTCGAATCCTCCGGCGTCGACAGCCGCGCCTCGAAGGTCCAGCGGTCGCGGTCGCCGCCATTGAACGCGAAGGCCTGCGGGTCGCCGCCGAAATCGTAGACCGTGTAGTAGGGCCCGAAGTAGTCGGACAGCTGGTTGAACGCAAACTGGTAGGAGGTCGCGTCAGCCTCGTACACGGTCTCGCGGTGAAAGAACGAGCCGGTGACGAGCAGGTCGGCAAAGCCGATGTTGCCCTCGGCCGTCAGTGCGACCTGGTACCACTCGTCCTCCCAGGTATCGCGGTTGAAGCGGACCTGTTCGAGGTCGCCGATCTCGCGGCCGGTGTAGAAGCGGTCGGCAATATCGGTATCGCCGAAGCCGTCCAGTTCCTTCTTCTGGAAAATCGCGGAACCGTCGAGTATCCAGTTGTCGTCGGGCGTGATGCGCAGCGCGGCGCGGAACCCGGAGTTGGTCGAGGAGTTGATGTCCTCCTCGACGAAGGCGGAATTGTCGAAGGTGCCACCCGGGCTGGTGGCGAGGATATTGTCGATGTAGCCGGCCTCTTCCTCGACGAAACCGACCAGTCGCAGGCCGACGCGTCCCTCGGCCAGCGGGATGTTGGTCATCGCGGAGACGCTGTAGCCGACGTCGCCGTCCTTGACCGTATTGAAGCCCAGGTCGACCCAGCTCGTCTGCGTGGTCGTGTCCGGCTTGTTCGTGATGATGCGCAAGGAACCGCACTGCGAGGCGTCGCCGAACAGCGTGCCCTGCGGGCCGGACAGCGCTTCGACACGCTCGATGTCGATGAGCCGCGGGTCCGGGTTACGCCCGGCCACCGTGATCGGCTGCTCGTCCAGGTAGATCGAGGTCGTGGAGGTGTCGCCGAACGACAGCCCGGACATCGCGCAGCCGCGCATCAGCACCGTGGTGCCGGCCGGCTCGCGCTTCGAGAAGGTCAGGCCCGGGATCTGGCCGACGTAGTCGTCGAGCTGCTTGAAGCCCTGGCGGACGATGTCGTCGTCGGTGAAGGCCGTGATCGCGAGCGGCACGTCCTGCAGGTTCGCGGTCCGTTTCGTCGCCGTGACGACGATTTCCTCGAGCATGTCCTGCGCGTTCGCAGGCTGCGTACCGGCGCAGGCGGCGGAAACCGCTACGGCGATAGCGCTGGGCTTGAACGCGTACGAATCGGTCTGGCCGGCCATGTGTCTCCCCCTTTCCCTGACAGCGTCAGAAGACCCGGTCGATTGCCGCCGGTTTGCTGCCTCGACTATGATGACGACCTGCTAAGCGCCTGATATTACGACGACTCGTTCACTCCATGCCAGCCGGATTTCATATGCTGCCCGCGCCCGTCGCGCCCGCATGACCACGCTCGTCGCGACCTCGGTCGTCCGCGGCAGCCGGCAGGGAGAAAGTCACGGCGGGGTCTACCTCGTCGATCTCGAGCGGCAGGCGGTGCGCCAGCCGATCGACTGGAACACGGTCGACATCGACTGGCAGGGCCGCGGCTGGGACCGCGGCCTGCGCGGCATCGCCTTCGACGGCGAGCGCGTGTACATCGCCGCCAGCGACGAACTGTTCGCTTGGGATGCGCAGTTTCGTCCGCTCGGCTCCTGGCGCTCGCCCTACCTGAAGCACTGCCACGAGATCTGCGTTTACGAGCGGCGGCTGTTCCTGACCTCGACCGGTTTCGACTCGATCCTCGGCTACGACCTCGACCGCGAGCGTTTCAGCTGGGGGCTCCACCTGCGCCGCAGCGGCGAAGGCTGGCGGGCGCAGCCCTTCGACCCGGCCGGCGACACGGGTCCGCCGCCCGGCAATTCGCTGCACCTGAACAGCGTGCACGCCGACGCGGGCGGGCTGTACGTCGCCGGGCTCAGGAGCGAAAACGTCCTGCGCTACGACGGCCGCCGGATCGCTGCATGGTGTTCGCTGCCTCCGGGCAGCCACAACGCGCGGCCCTGGCGCGACGGCGTCCTGTTCAACGACAGCCGGCAGGACGTGCTGCGCTATGCCTCGCCCGCCGGCAGCTGCGCGTTCCCGGTGCCGCGCTATGCCGAGGCCGAGCTAACGCACACGGACTTCGACGACTCGCGCATCGCGCGCCAGGCCTTCGCGCGCGGGCTCTGCGTCATCGACGAAGGGCTGGTCGCCGGCGGCTCGTCGCCGTCGACGATCGCGCTGCACGACGTCGACGCGGTGAAGACCGTGCTGACGGTCACGCTGACGATGGACGTACGCAACGCGATCCACGGCCTCGAGGTCTGGCCGTACGCCTGAGCCGGTTCAGTCGGGCGCCAGCTCCAGCAGGTGCGCGTAGCGCGGCAGCACCGGCTCGAGTACCTTCTGCAGTTCGCCGAGATGTTCCTCGTAGCGGCGCCAGTAGCCGATCGAGCCGGTGTAGATCGGCTGCCGCACCTGCTCGGAGCTGGCGGTGCGCACGGGACGCTCGGTCTCGAAAAAGCGCAGGCAGGCGTCCTCGAACGGCAGCTCGCAATAATCGAGCAGGCGCCGGAGCTGCGTGTCGAAATCCGTCACCAGTTCCTCGTACTGCACGGTCAGCACGCGCCCGGGCAGGACCTCGTGCCAGTAGTCCATCATCTGCTGGTACTCGAGGAAGTAGTCGCCGATGTCCGCGAGGTCGTAGGTGAAGGTCTGGCCCTTTGCGAACAGCTGTCGGTAGCAGCTCAGGCAGCTGTCGAGCGGGTGGCGGCGCGCGTCGATGATCTTCGCGTTCGGCAGCACGAGGTGCAGGAAGCCGATCGACGGGAAGTTGTTCGGCATCTTGTCGACGAAGCGCGGCGTTTTTTCCTGTCGGTGCAGCCCGGCGAGCCGCAGGTAGTCTTCGCCGAGCGCGCGCAGGTGTTCGGGCCCGAGCTCGCGGACGGCCGCCGGGTAGTTGATGCCGTCGGCACGGTTCCGGTTCAGCGACATCGCGACGCGCCCGAGGTAGGGCAGCTCCGCGGTGCCCTCGACGTCGCTGTGCGAGGCGAGGATCTGCTCGATCAGCGTCGAGCCCGAGCGCGGCAGGCCGACCACGAAAATCGGCGCGGGGTCTTCCGCGCCGCCGCCGGATTTTTCTGCGAGCAGCTCCGCGGTGAACACGCGGCGGATCGCCGCGTTGACGTCCGCGGTCTGCACCGGGTCGTAATGCTCGAGCATGCGCTGCCGCTCGTTGCCGGCCGCGTAGTGTTCCCAGGCGCGGGCGTAGTCGCCGCGGTCCTCGCAGGCCTTGCCGAGCGCGAAGCGGAAGTTGACCGCCGACTGGTCCGTCAGCTCCGGTTTCGCGAGGCTGGCCTCCATCGCCGCGATGTCGGCATCGTCCAGCCGGTAGGTCTTCAGGTTCGCGAGGCTCCAGTAGCTCTCGCCGTTGTCCGGCCGCAGCTCGATACAGCGGCGATAAGCAGCGATGGCCTCGTCCTGCCGTCCGAGGGTCTTCAGTACGTGGCCGAGCCCGAGCAGCGCGCCGGGAAAATCCGGTGCCAGCTCGAGCGCGCGCCGGTAGGCGCTCGCGGCTTCCTCGGTGCGCGCGGACGGCGCCAGCGTGCCGGCGAGCAGGAAGTGGCCTTGCGGGTTGGCCGGTTCCAGCGCGATGACGTGCTCGAAGCACTCGATCGCCTCCTCGAAGAAGTTCTGTTCCTTCAGCACGCGGCCGAGGTCGACCAGCGCGCCCACGAAGTCCGGCGCGAGCGTCGTCGCGCGCCGGAGCAGCCGCTCGGCGTCGGCGAGCCGGCCCGCGCTCATCGCGACACGGCCGAGCAGGCGAATCGCGTCGACGTTTTTCGGGTTGTCGCGGACGATCGCGCGGTACTCACGCTCGGCTTCTTCCAGCCGGCCGTCGCGGTGGTGCTCCGCGGCCAGCGCGAGGCGCCGGCGCTCCGGGTTCAGAGCGAACGAGGCCTCGAAGGCGGCGTCCGCCTCCTTGCCGCGACCGCTCGCGGCCAGCGCCTTGCCGAGGTTGTAGTGCGCCCACTCGAGCTGTGGGTCCAGCCGGACAGCCGTCTCCAGCACGCGGATCGCCTCGCCGGCGCGGCGTTGCTCGAGCAGCACGAAGCCCAGGTCCTCGTGCGGCTTCGCGAACGACGGCGCCAGCTCGATCGTGCGCCGCAATACCTGTTCTGCATCGGCATAGCGCCCGGTCTTGACCAGCACCGCGCCGAGCAGCCCGAGGATGTTGACGTCGCGCGGGTGCCCCTCGAGCATCGCGCGGCAGCGCGCCTCGGCCTCGTCGAAGCGGTTGTCGTTGACGAGTTCCAGTACCTCGTCGAAGCGTGCGCGCCGGCTGGCGGGGTCGGGTGAAATCAACGCGGCCTGTCCTCGTTAGCCCTCGGCTGGCGATCGGCGCAGTATGCGGCATCGCCCCGGCGGGGTTAAGCCCGGCCGATTGACGCGCGGGCACTGCTTCTGCTCTGCTACGGGCGGCCAACCGGGGGGAGGACCGCCATGAACCGCATCCGCACTGTTTCGGCCTGCTTGCTGGCCTGCCTGGCCGTCGCGTGCCAGCCCGACGCCGGTGCACCGGAGCCGGGCGCGGCGCCTGCCGCGGCGCCGGAATCCGTCGCCGACACCGTTCTCTTGAACGGCCGTATCTACACGCTCGATGCCAGCCGCTCCTGGGCGGAGGCGGTCGCGATCGCCGGCGAGCGCATCGTCTACGTCGGTTCCGACGCCGGCGCCGACGCGCTGATCGACGACGACACGACCGTCATCGATCTCGACGGCCGCTTCGTGCTGCCGGCTTTCCAGGACGTGCACATCCACCCGATCGGCGGCGGCATGGAGGCGCTGGCCTGCGACCTGAACAATCTCGGGACGCTCGAGGCCTACCGCGAGCGCATCGCCCGCTGCGCCGAGCGCGACCCGGACGCGTCGTGGATCACCGGCGGCGGCTGGCTGATGTCCGTATTCGGGCCCGGCGCCATGCCGCAGAAAGAGATTCTCGACGAACTCGTGCCCGAGCGGCCCGTGTTCCTGTCCTCGGCCGACGGCCACACCGGCTGGGCCAACAGCCGCGCGCTCGCGATCGCCGGCATCGACAGCGACACGCCCGATCCGCGCGACGGCCGCATCGACCGCGATCCGGCCACCGGCGAGCCGGTCGGCAGCCTGCAGGAAGGGGCGATGTACCTGGTCTCGCGGCACGTGCCGGAGCCGACGCCGGCAGAGCGCGTCGCCGGGCTGCGCTACGCCGTCGAGATGCTGAACCGCTACGGCATCACGTCGATACAGGATGCCAACGTCGACCGGCAGGCGCTCGAGACCTACCACGCGCTCGACGCCGAGGGCGAACTGACGCTGCGCGTGATCGGCTCGCTGTGGTGGCAGCGCGAGCAGGGGCTCGAGCAGATCCCGGAGCTCGAGCGCCTGCGTGCCGAGTATTCCTACGGCCGGGTGCGCGCGAGCACCGTCAAGATCATGCAGGACGGGGTCATGGAGAATTTCACGGCCGCGATGCTTGAACCCTACGACGTCGCGGGTGCGCCGCGCGGCATCCCGATGGTCGACCCCGGGCTGCTGAAGGAAGCCGTCACCGCGCTCGACGCCGCCGACTTCCAGGTGCACTTCCACGCGATCGGCGACGCGGCGATCCGCCAGTCGCTCGACGCGGTCGAGGCCGCGCTCGCGGCACACGGCCAGCGCGGCAACCGGCACCACATCTCGCACCTCGAGCTGATCGACCCGGCCGACATCCCGCGCTTCCGCGAACTCGGCGTGGTCGCCAACTTCCAGCCGGTCTGGGCCTATGCCGACGAGTACATCACCGACCTGACCGTGCCGTTCATCGGCCCCGAGCGCAGCCGCTGGCTGTACCCGATCCGCAGCGTCCACGCGTCCGGCGGCATGCTCGCCTTCGGCAGCGACTGGTCGGTGTCGACGGCCAACCCGTTTCCGCAGATCGAGGTCGCAGTGACCCGCAAGGACCCGGACGACGCGCAGGACATCGTGTTCATCCCGGACGAGCGCATCGACCTGCCGGAGGCGCTGGCCGCGTTCACGATCAACGCGGCCTGGGTCAACGGCCAGGAGCAGAGCACCGGCTCGCTCGAGGCCGGCAAGTACGCTGACCTCGTCGTGCTCGACCGCGACCTGTTCGCGATTCCCGCGGCTGAAATCTCCGAGACGAAGGTTCTGCTGACCCTGCTCGGCGGTGCGCCCGTGCACGGCGACCCCGCGGAGCTGTAGGTCGGCGCAGCCGCAACGGGCGGTGCCCGCCGTGCTAGACTTTTGCCCTTCCCGAGGGCCTGTCGCTGAGGAGAACACGATGACAGTTGCACTGCGCCGTTTCGTCTTTCACCTGGTATCGCTGTCGCTGCTCGGCCTGGGCTTCGCGCAGGCGAGCTTCGGCGGCACGATCGACACGCGTTCGCTGATGGCGCTCGAGGCGGGCGATGCCGCGCGCGAGCGCGTGCTCGAACTGCTGGACCGCGAGGACGTCGCGTCGCGGCTCGCGGAACTCGGCGTCGAGCCGACGCTCGTGCAGGCGCGCGTCGCCGCGATGAGCGATGCGGAGATCGCCGCCTTCGGCGAGCGTCTCGATGCCGGCATGGCCGGCGGTGACGCGATCGCCGTGATCGGCGTCGTGTTCCTGGTGCTGCTGATCCTCGAGCTGGTCGGCGTCACCAATGTGTTCACGAAGATCTGACGCGCGAGTCAGCGCGACCCGACCCGGGGCCGGCCTGCTGCCGGCCCTTTTTTTCGCCGCCCTGCTGGCCGGCTGCGCAGCGCAGCCGGACCTCGCCGGCGTCCGTCCTGCGCCCGAGCTGAGCGCGACCCCGTTCCATCCGCAGGAGCGCTACCAGTGCGGTCCCGCCGCGCTGCTGACCGTGCTCGAACACAGCGGCGCGGAAGCGTCGCTCGACGCGCTCGTTGAGCAGGTCTACCTGCCGGGCGCGCGCGGCTCGCTGCAGGTCGAACTGCTGGCCGCGACGCGTCGGGCCGGGCGGGTACCCTACGTGCTGCCGGGCACGCTCGCCGCGCTGGCGGCCGAAGTCGCCGCCGGCCGCCCGGTGCTGGTCATGCAAAACCTCGGCGTGCGGCTGATCCCGCGCTGGCACTACGCGGTCGTCATCGCCGTCGATCCGGCCGGGGGCCGCGTCGTGCTGCGCTCCGGGACCGAGCGCCGCCGGGTCACGCCGCTCGGCCTGTTCGCGAGGACCTGGGCCCGCTCCGGTAACTGGGCGTTCGTCGCGCTCGGGCCGGGCGAGTTGCCCGCCACGCTCGAGCGCGAGCGTTACTACGACGCGCTGGCCGGCGTGGAGGAGAGCGGTCGCCCGGCGCTGGCGCTGCCGGGCTGGCAGGCGGCGCTGACGCAATGGCCCGGCGACGCGGTCGCGCAATTCGGTCTGGGCAACGCGCGGCTGGCGCTCGGCGACTGGCGGGCGGCCGAACATGCCTACCGCGAGCTGCTGGCGGCGCGCCCGGCCCTCGCGCCCGCCCGCAACAACCTGGCGCTCGCGCTGCTGGAGCAGGGACGGCTGGCGGTAGCGGAGGCAGAGGCGCAACAGGCGCTGGCCGACGCCGACCCCGGCAGCGCGCTGGCCGCGGAAATCTCCGACACGCTCGCCCGCATCCGCGCGGCGCGCGAGGCTCAGTCGTCGAGGTCCGGCAGCCCCTCGAGCACGAGCAGGTAGTAGCTGACGATACCGACCACCTTGTCGCCCTGCAGTACCGGCGCATGGCTGATGCCGAACTGTTCGAACAGCCGCGCGCAGTAGCGGATATTCATGTCCGGGTGCACGGATATGACCGGCTTCGCCATGATCTCGTAGACGTTCGTGCGCTCCGGCGCGCGGTCCTTCGCGATGACCTTCTTCGCGACGTCGGAGAACAGCAGCATGCCGTACTCGTCGCGCTCGTCGCGGCGCTTTACGATAAGGCTCGTAGCGCCGACTTTCTTCATGATTTTGAGCGCCGAGAGCACGTCGATCTTGCCGTCGACCTCGGTCACGTCGGTGCGCATGACGTCGCGCACCGGTATCCAGTCCCTGCTCATAGCTCTTCCTCCACCTTTTCGCTCAATTCCTCGCTCTGGTGCACGACGCCGACCGCGTCCTCGACGTCGATCTGCACGGCGATGCCGGTGCCCGGCTTGCGGTCGAATTCGCCGACCTCGCCGATGTGCTCGAGTATCTTGCGGCTCAGGTGCTTCTCGACCAGCAGCAGCACGACGTCGCGCTGGGTCGACAGCGTCAGCCCGAAAAAGGTCTTGTTCTTCTTCAAGCCCTCGCCGCGGGCATTGCTGATGACCGTGCAGCCGGTCGCGCCGGCCTCGCGCGCGGCGTCCATCACGTCGTCGGTCTTGGAGTCCTCGACGAAGGCGACAATCAGTTTGAAGTGCATGGTTTCAGTCCCCCGTTTCGAGCGGTGAGCGTTCGACCCCGGCCGCGCGACCGGAGCGTAAGACGGACAGCTGTGCGTAGGCGAGCACCGAGATGACCGCGAACAGGCAGGCGAAGGCGACCAGTCCGAAGCCGTCCTGGACCGGGCTGCGGCCCGGCACGGCCTCGGCGAGGCCGAGGCCGAGCGCGGTGATCAGCGGCACAGTGACGGTCGAGGTCGCGACGCCGCCGGAGTCGTAGGCGAGCGGCACGATCAGCCGCGGCGCGAGTGCCGTTTGCACGACGACCAGCAGGTAGCCGGCGGCGATGAAGTAGTGCAGCGGCAATCCGCTGACGATCCGGTAGCAGCCGAGCGCGACGCCGGTGCCGACGCCGATTGCCACGGCCACGCGCAGCCCCCAGACGTGGATTGCGCCGCCGGAGACTTCGTTGGCCTTCAGCGACACTGCCAGCAGCGCCGGTTCGGCCAGCGTCGTGCTGATACCGAGGGCGAGTGCGAACAGGTAGACCCAGTAATAGTCCTGCCAGCGCAGCCGCTCGGCGGCGAGCCCGAGAAATTCGGGTGCCGTCAGCTGTTCCGCCATCATCCGGCCGAGCGGGAACAGCGCCTGCTCGAGCCCGATCAGGAAGCAGCCTAGCCCGACCACGACCAGCACGAAACCGGCGAGGATGCCCTTGCGATTGCGCATCGGCTTGCCGATGACGAAACGCTGGAACGCGAACAGGAACAGGGCGATCGGCAGCACGTCGCGCGCCGTGCTGCCGAGTATCGCCAGTGCGCTCTTGATCAGGTCCACTGCGTCAGGATCCCGAACAGCATCACGAACAGGATGGGCGTCAGCGATGCGAAGGCGATAAGGCCGAAGCCGTCGAGCATAGGGTTGCGGCCACGCACGGCGCTCGCCAGGCCGACGCCGAGCGCCGCGACCAGCGGCACGGTCACGGTCGAGGTCGTCACGGCGCCGCTATCGTAGGCAATGCCGACGATGTCGTCCGGCGCCAGCGTCGTGATCACGACGACCAGCAGGTAGCCCGTGATGATCATGAGCGGCAGCGACCAGGCCGCGAGGATGCGCAGCACGCCGAGCACGATCGCGACGCCGACCGCCGTGGCGACCACGAGCCGCAGCACGAACGCGTAGCGCGCGCGGCTGTCGTCGTCCGCCGGGATGGCGCCGCCGACCGCGGCGACGCGCGAGGCTTCCTCGGCGACGGCGAGCAGCGCCGGCTCGGCGATCGTCGTGCCGAAGCCGAGCAGGAACGCGAACGCCAGCAGCCAGAACGCGCTGCCCTTCGCCGCCAGCGAGTGGGCGAGGCGCTCGCCGACCGGGAACAGCGCGAGCTTGAGCCCGTAGATGAACAGCGTGAGGCCGAGCAGGACGAGCAGCCCGCCGGCCGCGAGCGGCGCGAGGCCGGCGACCGGGTTGCCGAGCACGAAGACCTGGAACACCGCGATGACGCAGACGATCGGCACGAGATCGCGGACGCTGCCGAGCGCGTCGGACATCAGGGCGCGCAGCGATTCTTTCACGGCAGCACGCGGCGGGCGGCTCGGTCGGGCATGCGACCATCATACCCGCTCGGCCGCGACGGGCCGGTCGCGGCGGCTCAGCGCCCGGCGAGAGCCTCGACCACGTCGGCGACGAGCCGGTCCTGGCGGAAGCGCGCGCCGTCCGGGTTGACGCCGGTGCGCACGATTACGAGATCCTCGCCCGGCACGACGGTGACGTACTGGCCCTTGTTGCCGGCGCTGGTGAACGTGCCGGGCGGGATGCCCGGCAGCGTATCGAGCAGCCAGAACTGCGCGCCGTAGCCTTGTTCGCCCTCGACCGGCGGCCGCGCGGGCGCCGGCGTACGCGAGAACCCGACCCAGCCCTCCGGCACCAGGCGTTCGCCCCGCCACTCGCCGTCCGCCGCCAGGAACAGCCCGAAGCGCGCCAGGTCGCGCGCGGTCGTGTACACCTGGCTCGAGCCGATGAAGTTGCCGAGGTGGTCGGTTTCCATGCGCGTGTGGTACATGCCTAGCTTGTGCAGCAACTCGTCGTACGGGAATCGCAGGTAGCGCAGGTCGTCGCCCAGTGCATGCCGCAGCGCGCGCAGAAACAGCAGCGTGTCGTTGTTCGCGTATTTCCAGCGTTCGCCGGGCGCCGCTTCGAGCGGCGTCGTCGTGATCGCGCTGACGGCGTCCTGGCCGCCGAAGTAGACGGCGTAGGTGTTGTTGCCGCCGCTCGCCAGCCCGCTCGACATCCACAGGAGCTGCTCGTACGTGATCGCCGCGCGCGGATCGCCCGGGTACCGCCACTCCGGCACGGCCGCAGGCGCCGACAGGCGGACGACGCCCCGCGCGGCGCCGACGCGGAGCACCGCACCGTCATAGGTCAGCACTTCCAGCTCGATAA
>CALALV010000024.1 GCA_937925605.1 uncultured Woeseia sp. | reverse complement strand
GACCGCCGCCGCGGGCCCGCTTCCGGCGGCGCGACGAGGCGCGCGTGCTCGAGGAAAGCCTGGTCGACGACATCGACGAGACCGAAACCGGTGCCGGCGAACGCCTGTCATTCCGCCGGCCCGAAGTGGGACCGCGTACGCTCCGGCGGCTCGCGCGCGGCCGCTACAGCGTGCAGGCAGAGATCGACCTGCACGGCATGACCGCCGCCGAGGCGGAAATCGCGCTGCGCGACTTCATCGAGGCGAGCCTCGCCGCGCAGCATCGATGCGTGCGCATCGTGCATGGCAAGGGGCTCGGTTCCGGGCACGCGGGACCGGTGCTGAAGGCACGCGTGAACGGCTGGTTGCGCCGCTGGCGCAACGTGCTGGCCTTCGCCTCGGCCCGCCAGGTCGACGGCGGCACCGGCGCCGTCTACGTGCTGCTGCGCGGCTACTGAGGCGCGCGCGGGGACAGGATCTCGCGCAGCACGGCGGTCGCGAACGCGCCGGGCGCCAGCCGGAACGACAGCGTCAGTTCACCGGGAGCGGCGTTCCATTCGAGGTCCTCGACCACGAGCCGCAGCGCCCGCCGGTCGGCATCCGCCAGCGGCTCGAGCGCGGCAGCCAGCTGCGCGTGCTGCGCGAGCACTTCGCGCTCAGGCGCGGACTGCGCCGCCGGCTCCTGCATCCGCCCCCAGAGCGGGCCGCTCGGGTGCAGGTCCTGCTCGCGACAGCGCGCGGCCAGCGCGTCGTCCACTGCCTCGACGCTGAAGCGGCTGCGGCTGCCGGCGAGCAGCGCGACGTCGCCCGGCAACAGCCGCTGCCAGCTGCCGTCGGTGACGCGCCGCGCGAGCACCTCGTTGAACAGGAAGGAGCGCGCCGCGGACAGCGCCAGCGAACGCGCGTCGCGGCGCAGGCGACGCCCGCCGAGCAGCGCCTCGGCGAGTTCGAGATTGGCGCCGGCGCGGCCGAAGCGTTGCGCCCCGAAAGAGTTCGGCCCGCCCCCGGCGCGAATGCGCGCGAGGGCCGCGTCGGGCGCACCCGCGAACTCGCGCACGCGGATCAGGAACGCGTTGCCGCGGTGCGCGCCGCGGCGCAGCTTGCGCGCATGGCGCCCGAGTTCGAGCACGCGGACGCCGGGCAGCGCCAGCGTCGTCCAGTCGCAGGCCCTGCCGGCGGGACGCAGCACGCTGAACCACTGCGTCGTCAGCGCGTGCCGGTCCTTGAGGCCGGCATAGCCTACGTCGCGTACCGGCACGCCGGCGTGGCGCGCGAGTTGCCGGGCGACCCAGGCGGTATTGGCGCCGCGCTTCTCGATGTGCAGCCAGTCGTGCTCGCCCTCCCCGGCCAGCGCGATATCGGACTGTTCGTCGACCCTGAAGTCCTCGGGCTGCACACGCAGCCGGCCACGCCCGCGCGGCGCGCCGCCGGCCCGCGGCCAGTCCGGCAGCTGTAACGGAAACAGCGTGGGCACGCGGCCGCGTCAGCGACGCGCGGCGCGCTCGCGTGCGGGCACGACCTGGAAGAAGGTCTCGTCGCGGCCGATCATGCCGAGGTCGGTGCGGGCGCGTTCCTCGGCGGCGGCACGCCCGTTCTTGAGGTTCAGCACCTCGGCCTCGAGCGCGGCGTTGCGCTCGGCCAGCGCGTCGTTCTGCGCGCGCTGCTCCGCCACCGCCACGCGCAGGCCGCGGGTCTTGCGGTAGCCGTCGTCGGCCAGCCACAGCTGGGCCTGCAGTACGAGCGCGAGTATCGTCAACAACGTGAGCAGGCTTCGCATGTCGGTTCCGGTATGCCGCGGCTGGCCGCGTCAGGGCAATCCTACGTTGAAGGCGTCGCGCCCGGCGTAGACCGCGTCCTCGCCCAGCTGCTCCTCGATGCGCAGCAGCTGGTTGTACTTCGCGATCCGGTCCGAGCGCGACAGCGAGCCGGTCTTGATCTGCGTCGCGACCGTGCCGACGGCGATGTCGGCGATGGTCGCGTCCGACGTCTCCCCCGAGCGGTGCGAGATCACGGCCGTGTAGCCTCCGTCGACCGCCATAGTAATCGCATCAAGAGTTTCGCTCAAGGTGCCGATTTGGTTGGGTTTTATCAATATGGAATTTGCGATCCCGCGCTCCATGCCGGACTTCAGGATCGACGTGTTGGTGACGAACAGGTCGTCGCCGACCAGCTGCGTGCGCGCCCCCAGCCGCTCGGTCAGCAGCGCCCAGCCGTCCCAGTCGCCCTCGTCCATGCCGTCCTCGATCGTCACGATCGGGTAGCCGTCGACGAGTCCCGCCAGGTAGTCCGCGAAACCGGCCGCGTCGAACTCGCGATTCTCGGAGGCCAGCCGGTAGCGGCCGTCGCTGCAGAATTCCGAACTGGCGACGTCCAGCCCGAGCAGGATGTCGCTGCCGCATTCGTAGCCCGCGCGGCCGATCGCCGTGACGATCGTGTCGAGCGCGGCCTGGTTCGAGGCGAGATCGGGCGCGAAGCCGCCCTCGTCGCCTACCGCCGTGTTCAGGCCCTGCTCTGACAGCACGGCCTTCAGCGCGTGGAAAATCTCGGCGCCCCAGCGCAGCGCTTCGCGGAACGAAGTCGCACCGACCGGCAGGATCATGAACTCCTGGATGTCGACGTTGTTGTCGGCGTGCGCACCTCCGTTGATGATGTTCATCATCGGTACCGGCATGACCCGGCTGTCGCCGAGGTAGCGATAAAGCGGCTGGCCCGCGGCGCGCGCGGCGGCGTGGGCCGTGGCGAGCGAGACGGCCAGCAGCGCGTTGGCGCCGAGCTTGCCCTTGTTGTCGCTGCCGTCGAGTTCGCACATGCGACGGTCCAGTTCGCGCAGGTCCGCGAACTCGTGGCCAATGAGCGCGTCGCGCAACACGCCGTTGACGTTGGCGACTGCCTGCATGACGCCCTTGCCCAGGTAGCGCTTCGGGTCGCCGTCGCGCAGTTCGACGGCTTCGCGCGTGCCGGTCGACGCGCCCGAGGGCACCGCCGCGCGGGCCTCGCTGCCGTCCGCGAGGCGTACGTCCGCCTCCACCGTAGGATTACCGCGCGAATCGAGTATCTCTCGCGCGCGCATCTCGACGATCTTGATCATGCCTGCTCCTGTTTTTCGTAGCCGCTGCCGTGAACCGGCACCGCGGCGCAATCCACTGCCTGCCGCTCAGGCACCGAGGCCGAACTCCGCTTCCTGGTAGCCGCGCTGCTTGACCGCGAGGTCGATCGTCTTCAGCGTTTCCAGCAGTTCGCGCATCCGGTCCAGCGGCCACGCGTTCGGGCCGTCGGACAGCGCCTCGTCGGGGTTCGGGTGAGTCTCCATGAACAACCCGGCAACGCCGGCGGCGGTGGCGGCGCGGGCCAGCACCGGCACGAACTCGCGCTGCCCGCCCGAGGCCGCGCCCTTGCCGCCCGGCAGCTGCACCGAGTGCGTCGCGTCGAAGACGACCGGGCAACCGGTGCCGCGCATGACGGCGAGGCCGCGCATGTCGGACACGAGGTTGTTGTAGCCGAACGAGAATCCGCGCTCGCACACCATGATCTGCTCGTTGCCGGTGGAACGCGCCTTGTCGACGACGTTCTGCATTTCCCACGGCGACAGGAACTGGCCCTTCTTGATGTTGACCGGTCGCCCGGCGCCGGCCGCGCGCAGGATGAAGTTCGTCTGGCGGCACAGGAACGCCGGCGTCTGCAGCACATCGGCGACCTCGGCGACCTCGTCCATCGGCGTGTCCTCGTGGACGTCAGTCAGCACCGGCAGGCCGAGCTGCTTGCGCACTTCCGACAGCACGCGCAGGCCCTCGTCCATGCCCGGCCCGCGGAAGCTCTGCTTCGAGCTGCGATTGGCCTTGTCGAAGGAAGATTTGTAGATGAACGGTATCGCGAGCTCGGTCGTGATCTCCTGGAGCCGGCCGGCCGTGTCGATCGACATCGCTTCGCTCTCGACGACGCAGGTGCCGGCAATCAGGAAGAACGGCTGGTCGGCGCCGGCCTCGAAACCGCAGAGTTTCATGCCTCGGCGGCCTGCGGCAGCTCGCCCCGCTTGTGCTGGCGCACGGCAGCCACGAAGCTCTTGAACAGCGGATGGCCGTCGCGCGGATTCGAGGTGAACTCGGGGTGGAACTGGCTCGCGACGAACCACGGGTGCCCGGGGATCTCGACGATCTCGACCAGGTCGTCGACGGAGCGTCCCGAGAAACGCAGCCCGGCCTGTTCGAGCTGCTCGCGGTAGTTGTTGTTGACCTCGTAGCGGTGCCGGTGGCGCTCGCGAATCTCCTCCGCGCCGTAGATGCGCGCTGCGTGCGAGCCGGCCTCGAGGCGGACGGCCTGCGCGCCGAGGCGCATCGTGCCGCCGAGATCGGAGGCCTCGTCGCGCTCCTCGCGCGCGCCGCTGTCGGTCTGCCATTCGGTGATCAGCGCGACGACAGGGTGCTGCGTGTCGCGCTCGAATTCCGTGCTGTGCGCGCCCGCCAGCCCGGCCAGGTTGCGCGCGGCCTCGATGACCGCCACCTGCATGCCGAGGCAGATACCGAGGTAGGGAATGCGGTTCTCGCGCGCGTAGCGGACCGCGGCGATCTTGCCCTCGATGCCGCGGTCGCCGAAGCCGCCGGGCACGACGATGCCGTCCATGTCGGCGAGGATCTCGACGCCCTCGTCCTCGATCTGCTGCGATTCGACATAGTGGATGTTGACCCGCGTGCGCGTGTGGATCCCGCCGTGCAGCAGCGCCTCGGTCAGCGAGATGTAGGAGTCGCGCAGGTCCATGTACTTGCCGACCATCGCGATGTCGATCTCGTCGTCGGTATTGAGCTTGGCGCTGACGATTGCGGCCCACTCACCGAGGTCCGCCTCGGGCAGGTCCAGGCCGAACTGCCGCACGATGATCTCGTCGAGACCCTGCGCCTGCATCAGCGCGGGGATCTTGTACAGGTCGTCGACGTCCACGGCGGAAATAACCGCCTTCTCGGCGACGTTCGTGAACAGCGCGATCTTGCGCCGCTGTTCGTCGGGCAGCATCTGCTCGGAACGACAGACGAGGACGTCCGGCTGGATGCCGATGGAACGCAGCTCCTTGACCGAGTGCTGGGTCGGCTTGGTCTTGATCTCGGAGGACGTCGCGATGTACGGGACCAGCGTCAGGTGCACGTAAGCGACCCGGTCGTGACCGAGGTCGACTTTCATCTGGCGGATCGCCTCGAGGAACGGCAGCGACTCTATGTCGCCGACCGTGCCGCCGATCTCGACCAGGCAGATGTCGGCATCGCCGGCGCCGCGCTTGACGCTCGCCTTGATCTCGTCGGTGACGTGCGGAATCACCTGCACGGTCGCGCCAAGGTAATCACCGCGGCGCTCCTTGCCGATCACGGTTTCGTAGATGCGACCGGTCGTGAAGTTGCTGTTGCGGCCCGTGGTCGTGCGCACGAAGCGCTCGTAGTGGCCGAGATCGAGGTCGGTCTCGGTCCCGTCGTCGGTAACGAAGACTTCGCCGTGCTGGAACGGGCTCATCGTGCCGGGATCCACGTTGATGTAGGGATCCAGCTTGATCATGCTGATCTTGAGGCCGCGTGCTTCCAGGATCGCGCCGAGGCAGGCCGAGGTGATGCCCTTGCCGAGCGAGGACACGACGCCGCCGGTGATGAATACGTACGCTGTCATGAAAGAATCCTGGTGAGCCCGCCCGGGATGCTCCGAAAAAACAAAGGGCCGGAGCAATACACCGGGCGAGCCGGCGGCTCGCGGGTGCCTTGTTCCAACCCTGACGGCCCCCCGGTGCGGAGGAACCTGCGAAGAATGCCCGTCGGTTGATTGAAGACGGTGTTACAAGTTATCAGATAGCCCCCGGCCAGACAATGAATGCGCGCCCGGTCGCCTGCCTCAAAACAGTGCCGGCCGGCCTTCCCAGCGCACCGCCACGCCGTCCCGCGCGTAGTGCTCCTGTGCGACCCACAGATGCGCGACGGCGACCAGTTCATCGTCCGCGTACAGGAGCGGCAGGCGGTCGCGCATCCACGGCACGACGCCGCGTTCCTGCAGGAGTTTTTTCAACGGGTGCGTGCCGTCGCGACCGCTGGGGCGCAGCTTTTCGCCACCCTTGCGGTAGCGCACGGCAAGGCCTCGCGCGACCGTGCCGGCAGCGATGCCGCCGTCGACGGAGGCCTCGAGCTGCAGGCGGCTGCCGTCGCCGAGATCGAGCGGCTGCTGACCCGTCAGGCGGCCGGCCGGCGGCGCCGGCGGCGTGGCCAGCGTCCGCAGCAGGTACAGCTGTTCGCGGTGGCGGCGCGCCTCGGCGCCGGGCCAGCGCACACAGGGCATCGCGTCCGGCCGCGCGGGCAGCAGCTCGTTCTCGATCGCCGCGAGTGCGCGCGCCGGCAGCGCCGGCAGGCCGGCTTCGCGGCAGGCGTGGC
>CALALV010000023.1 GCA_937925605.1 uncultured Woeseia sp. | reverse complement strand
GTACTTGGGCGCCCCCGGCGCTCTCCGCCGTGTGCCTGGTCGCCTCCCGCCGGCGGCGGCCCCCCCCGAACTGGGCGCCGCCGCGCGGCCCGACGCGCAGCTCGCGGGGGCACTCGGCGAGGATCGCGACGCCTGGCTCGACCTGTTGCTGGCGCGCGAGATCGTCCCGCGCTTTCCCGCGCGGCGCCTGACCGTGCTGCATCACTACCCGGCCAGCCAGGCGGCGCTCGCGCGGCGTTGCCCGGACGACGAGCGCGTCGCCGACCGCTTCGAGGTGTTCTGCGGCCCGCTCGAACTCGCGAACGGCTACCATGAACTCGGCGACGCGGCGGAACAGCGCGCGCGCTTCGCCGGGGACCAGGCGCGCCGGCAGCGGGCCGGCCGGCCGCTCAGGCCGCTCGACGAGAAGCTGCTGGCCGCACTCGACGCGGGGCTGCCGGACTGCGCCGGCGTCGCCCTGGGCTTCGACCGCCTGGTCATGCTCGAATGCGGCCGCGACCGGCTGCGCGAGGTCCAGCTGTTCACCGCGCTGGAGGACAACGATGACTGACGACGCCGTCGACTATCAACTGCTGGACCGGCAGGTCGCTGCACTGCTCGCGGACGAGGACGACGCGCTCGCGAACAGCGCGAACTTCGTCGGCCTGCTGTGGCAGGCCCTGCCGCGAATCAACTGGCTGGGAATCTACGTGCTGCGCGGCACGGAGCTCGTGCTCGGGCCTTTCCAGGGGAACCCGGCCTGCGTGCGCATCCCGCTCGGCAGCGGCGTCTGCGGTACCGCGGCGGAACGCCGGCAAAGCCTGCGGGTCGCGGACGTCGACGAATTCCCCGGCCACATCGTCTGCGACGCGGCCTCGCGCTCGGAGCTGGTCGTGCCGATCGAGAGTCGCGGCACGCTGCTCGGTGTGCTCGATATCGACAGCCCGGTGCGCGGACGCTTCAGCGCGGCAGACCAGGCCGGCGTGGAACGCGCGGTCGCCACCTTCGCGGCCGTGCTCGGGCGGGACGGCAGTACGCCGCCGCGCTTTATTTGACGCGCGAAACGTATTCGCCGGAACGGGTGTCGACCCGGATCGTCTCACCCTGCTCGACGAACAGGGGCACGCGCACGACCGCGCCCGTCGTGAGCCTGGCCGGCTTCACGCCGCCGCTGGCCGTGTCGCCGCGCACGCCGGGGTCGGTCTCGACGATCTCCAGCTCGACGAAGTTCGGTGCCAAAACGATCAGCGGCGTGTTGTTCCACAAGGTGATCTGGCACAGGTCCTGTTCGCTCAGCCAGTTCTTCGCGTCGCCCACGGCCGCCTCGTCGGCCGCGTACTGCTCGAAGGTGTCCGGGACCATGAAGTGCCAGAATTCGCCGTCGCTGTAGAGATACTGCATCTCCGTATCGACGACGTCCGCCGCCTCGACGCTCTCGCCGGATTTGAAAGTCTTCTCGACCGTGCGGCCGGTTTTCAGGTTCCTGACCCGGACCCGGTTGAAGGCCTGGCCCTTGCCGGGCTTGACGAACTCGTTCTCGACGATGATGTAGGGGTCGGCATCGAGGATGATGCGCAGCCCCGAGCGAAACTCGTTGGTGCTGTAGCTGGCCATGATTCCCGTCGCCGGGCCCGGGGGCGCGGCGCCTGACTGTCGTTGTGGATGGGCCGCGCGGCGCGGCGGCGCCATGATACCGGTTCCCCGATTCCCGCGAAACCGCGGCGCCAGGGGCCCCGGGCGACCTGCCGGGCGACGATTTCACACTCCGGGCCGTGACGGGAGTCTCAGAACATGATCGACGTCACGGAATGACCGGGGGCGCAGCCGATACATTCTCCTGCGGGGAGGAACCCTCCCCCCATTTGAAATAATCCGGCGGGCCAGGACCGGCCGGGCTCGGGCAGGGACCTTCTTGAACGACTCAAACGGAATCTCGATCGCGGTGCTGACGCGGCACCAGGAAGACGTGGAGCGCGTCAATGCCACCCTGCGCGGCGCCGGCCACGCGGCCCACTGCTACTGGGTGGCGGACCCGCAGACCTTCGACCGGGTGTTCGGCGAGGCGCGGCTCGAACTCCTCGTTCTGTTCGTCGAGCAGTATGCGGACGGCATACGCGAGGTCGTCGCCCAGAAAGACACCTACCAGCCCGAAATCCCGGTCATTGCCGTGCAGTCGACGATCGACGAGTCGTCGATCCAGGCGGCGATGAAGGACGGCGCGCGCGACCTGGTATCCGTCGAACTGAAGGCCCGCGGGCTGGCCGTCATCGAGCGCGAACTGCGCGCCGTGCGGCTCGAGCGCGCGCTGAACGCCACGGTGAATGCGGCGAACGAGTACAAGCGGCAACTCAACGACTACATGCAGCGCTCGGAGAGCGCGATCGCCTACGCGCAGGACGGCATCATCACGAGCGCCAACTCGGCCTGGGTCGAGCTGTTCCAGGGCGCGAGCGAGGACGAGGTGGTCGGCATGCCGCTGATGGACAGCTTCATCAGCGAAAGCCACGCGGCGATCAAGGGCGCGCTGGTGGCCACGGTCAAGGGCAAGTGGCAGCCCGACGAGAAGATCAAGGCGCGCGGCCGCACGACCCGCGACGAGGGGGCCACGCTCGAACTCGCGTTCCAGCTGGTCGAATTCGAGGACGGCCCGCATGTGCAGGTCGAGATCGCGCCGCCGAGCATCGAGAAGACGGAACCGACGAAGCTCGTGCACGACGCCTTGAAGCGCGACCCCACGACGCTGTTCTACCACCGCTCGCAGTTCCTCGAGCGGCTGGCCAAGCGGCTGGCGAAAAAACCGGCGTCGGGCATGCACGTCCTGGCCTGCATCCGGCCCGACCACTTCCCGACGATCCAGAAAGACATCGGCATCATCGCCTCGGAAGACCTGCTTGCCCAGCTCGCCGAGCAGGTGCGCCTGCGGCTGCATCCGCGCGACTTCGCCGGTCGCTTCGAGGGCACGACCCTGATGGTGCTGCTCGAGCGCGGCAACGAAAACGATGCCGAAGTCTGGGGCCAGCAGCTTGTCGACCACCTGCGCGAATTCGAATTCACGATCAACGACCAGGTCGTGACGCTGACCTGCACGGTCGGTGTGTGCGCGGCCAGCGGCGTATTCTCGACGCTCGAGGAACTGGTCGCGGCGACGCTCGAGCCGCTGCAGCTGGCGCGCAAGGCCGGCGGCGACCGTGTCCGGCTGAACACGGCCAGCGACGAAGACACGCGCCAGCGCCGCTTCGACGCGATCTGGGTCAAGCACATCCGCTCGGCGCTGATGGAAAACCGCTTCCGGCTGGCGCACCTGCCGATCGCCGGCCTGCGCAGCGAGGCGGGCCGCATGTACGACATGCTCGTGCGCATGCTCGACGAGCAGGGTAACTCCGTGCTGCCCTCGGAGTTCCTGCCCGCTGCGGAACGCAACAACCTGATGAAGACCATCGACCGCTGGATCATCACGGCGTCGCTGGATTTCTGTGCCAAGGACAAGGCCGACCTCGTGTTCGTGCGGCTCTCGCGGCAGTCCGTCCGCGATGCGAGCCTCGCCGAGTGGGTTTGCCTGGAGCTGGCGAAACGCAAGCTGCAGCCGGGCCGCATTTGCATGCAGGTGGCCGAGCGCGACGCGGCGAAGCACATCAAGCAGGCCCGCGGCCTGTCGCAGGCATTCCGCAAGGCCGGCGTGCCGTTCGCGCTGTCGCACTACGGAGTCGACGAGAATCGCCTGCAGATACTCGACATCCTGAAGCCCGCTTACCTGAAGATCGACGGCGAGCTGATGCACTCGCTGACCAAGGACACGACGATGCAGGAGAACGTGCGCGCACTGGCCGAAGCCGCCGACGAGCGCAAGATCCTGACGATCGCCGAGCGGGTCGAGAACGCGAACGCGATGGCGGTGCTGTTCCAGCTCGGCATCCACTTCATGCAGGGTCACTACGTGCACGAGCCAGAGGTCGTGCTGGCGGAACCGCCGAGCATCGCGACAACCAGCCTCGAGGCCATCGTCAACAGCTGACGGCCGCTCGCGGAATGTGACGCGGTTCACATTTCGCGCGCCGGGCCGCCGCGCGCGGGCCCCGGCTTATGCAAAAGTTGACCCGGTCGATATAACGAGAAGCGCGCAGCGCCTACCCTGCGCGCAAGAGAACGAGATGACACGAGCGAGCCCGCGCGCCCGACGCGCCGGGTCCGCCGCCGAGGTCGGAGTCACCCGTGGAACAAGCAATGAGCTCGAAGTCCCCGTTTGCGCCCGTGCCGGGCCCGCGCCGCCTGCTCGCCGCCGGCGGCGCCTGCGTACTGCTCGCCGGGCCGGCGCCGGCCATCGAACTCGGCGACATAGCCGTCGAATCCGCGCTGGGCCAGCCGCTGCGCGCC
>CALALV010000022.1 GCA_937925605.1 uncultured Woeseia sp. | reverse complement strand
GGCGCCGCGGCGGCGCTGTGGGACGAACGCGGTGACGGCGGGCTGGAGCTGGTCGTCCGCAAGGGCACGCCGCTGAACAGGGGCATGGGCAGTTCGGCGGCCTCCGCCGTCGCCGGCGCCGTCGCGGCGAATGCGCTGCTCGAACGGCCGCTGCCGATGAAGGACCTGCTGCGTTTTGCACTCGCCGGCGAGGCGGTCGCGAGCGGCAGCCCGCCGCACGCCGACAACGTCGCGCCGAGCCTGCTCGGCGGGCTCGTACTGTGTCCGCCGGCACTGTTGCCGGAGGTGTTGTCGCTCGACGTGCCGCACGGCGTCAGCAGCGTGCTGCTGCACCCGGACCTCGAGGTTTCGACAGCGGAGTCGCGGCGTGCGCTCAGGAAGACCATCGACGTCGACGACTGGCTCGCGCAGCAGGGCTACCTCGCGGCGTTCATCGCGGCCTGCCGCTTCAACGACCACCAGTGGCTCGCGCGTGCGCTGCGCGACGTGGTCATCGAGCCGCAGCGTGCGGGCCAGGTACCGTGCTTCGCGGCCGTGCGCGATGCGGCCTACGAACGCGGCGCCTTCGGCTGTTCGCTGTCCGGCAGCGGCCCGAGCCTGTTCGCGCTGTGCCCGGACGAGGCGGCGGCCGAGGTCGCCAGCGCCATGACCGCCGCCTGCCGCGGCCAGGGCTACGACTGCCGGCACTGGGTCAGCCCGATGACGGCGCCCGGCGCGGCGGTCGAGGACTCCGAATGAAGTTCCAGAGCACGCGCGGAGCGCCCGGGGTCAGCCTCGACGACGCGCTGCTCGCCGGACTGGCGGCCGACGGCGGCCTGTTCGTCCCCGACACGCTCCCGCGGATCGATGCCGGCGCGCTGGCCGGGGACGACATCCGCGCAACCGGGCGCGCGGTGCTTGCGCCGTTTTTCGACGGCTCGCGGCTGGCGGGCAGCCTCGACGAGATCGTCGACGAGACCTTCTCCTTCCCGATACCCTGCGTAGCGCTGCGCGACGATGCGCAGGCGCCGCGGCTGCTCGAGCTCTTCCACGGGCCGACCGCCGCGTTCAAGGACGTCGGCGCCGGTTTCCTCGCAGCCTGCCTGTCCCGACTCGACGACGGCGCGTCGCCGCTGACGATCCTGGTCGCCACCTCCGGCGATACGGGCGGGGCCGTGGCCGCCGCCTTCGACGGGCGGCCGGGCATCCGGGTCGCCGTGCTGTTTCCGCACGGCCGGGTATCGGCGCGCCAGGAGAAGCAGCTCACCTGCTGGGGCGAGAACGTGCTGTCGCTGTCGGTCAGCGGTGCCTTCGACGACTGCCAGGCGCTGGTGAAAGCGGCCTTTGCCGAACGGGCGCTGCGCGAACGCTTTCGCTTCAGCTCCGCCAACAGCATCAACATCGGCCGGCTGCTGCCGCAGAGCATCTACTACGCGCACGCCGCGCTCGAGCACGAGCGCGAGACCGGCCGCAAGCCCTCGTTCGTCATCCCGACCGGCAATCTCGGCAATGCCCTGGCCTGCGTGCTGGCGCGCGACATGGGCCTGCCGGTCGGCGACATCGTGCTGAGCCTGAACGAGAACCGGCTGATCGCCGACTACCTCGCGGGCGGCGAGTGGGCGCCACGGCCGAGCCTGCATACGCATGCCTCGGCCATGGACGTCGGCAACCCGAGCAACATGGAGCGCCTGCGTGCCCTGCACGGCGACGCCGACGAACTGCGCGAGCAGGTCAGCGCCTGCGTCGTCACGGACGAAGAAATCAAGGCGGAGATCCGGCGCTCCCACCGGGAGTTCGGCCGCGCGCTGTGTCCGCACACGGCGACCGCCGTGCACGCCTGGCGGCAGTTGCCGGCCGCGCGGCGCGCCGGCAGCGACTGGATCCTGGTCGCCACGGCGCACGCCGCGAAGTTCGAATCCGTCGTCGAGCCGCTGATCGGCGCGGCGGTGCCGCTGCCGCCGGAGCTCGAGCGTATCCTGTCGCGGCCGAGCCGCGCCGTGCGCATCGAGGCCGACCTGGACGAACTGGCGCGGGCTCTCGCGGCCGCCTGGCCGGTTGACGGCCGCGGCGGCCGCGGGCTTGAATAGGTCCGGTCCCCGCAACCCCGGCCGCCCGTGACCGAGATCCTGCCTGACAACATCCCTGCGGACGCGCTGCTGTCGCTGGCGCTGGTCGCGGTCGTGCTGCTGCTCGCGCTGGCCGGCGCGCTCGGGCTGCGCGTTCTGCGGCGACGTCGGCGCAGCGTCGAACGGGTGATCCGGGCCGTTGCCTTCGACTACCTGAGCGACCTCGTTATCCCGAAAGCGGACGAGGGCGAGATCCACCTCGACCACCTGCTGCTGACCGCCGAAGGCCTGCTCGTGCTCGACGTGAAGGACGTGCACGGCATCGTCTTCGGCGGCGACAAGTTGCAGGACTGGACCGTGATCGCGAAGGACCGTCGGTATACCTTCAGCAACCCTCAGCCGGCGCTCTACGACCGCATTGCAGCCGTGCGGCAGATCGTGCGCCAGGTGCCGGTCGACGGCCGGGTGCTGTTCCTGGACGGCGCCGAGTTCCGCAAGGGAACGCCGGAGATGGTCTGCACGCTCGACGACCTCGAGGCCCTCGGCAACGCCGATGCGACCGTCGCGGCCGCGAAAATCGATGCGTTCAAGCCGCACTGGGACCAGGTCAGGCGCGCCGCGCGCGGCTGACGCCGGACCGTCAGAGCTGCCGGCTCGCCTGGCGCTCTGCCCAGGCCATCGCGAGGGCCACCGACGACACCAGGGCGAGTATGGCCGGCACGTGTTCCGGCCACGGTCGCGGCTCGCCGGCCAGTGCCTGCACGAGGCCGAAGGTCAGCTCGGCGATCAGGGTCAGCGAAGCGGCGGAGGCGATCACGAACAGCAGCCAGCCCGGGGTGTGTCGCCAGAGCAGGGCGGCGCCGCCGCTGCCGCCGGCCAGCCGCGCGGCGCGCCACAGGTAGCCGCCGATCGCGAGCAGCGCGAGCGGCAGCGCGACCGCCTGGGCACGCAGCAGGCCGGCCAGGTCGCCGCTCGAGGAGCCCATGAATATCGCCATCATCGCCACCAGGCAGCTGAGCAGGACGACGGCCCAGCCGACCCCGATGCCGGTCAGCAATGCGTTCGCGTTCACGCCGGCGCATCCGGCAACGCGAAGAACTGCCTCGCGGCCGCGGTCGTTGCGCGCGCCACCTCCGCCTCGGACTGGCCGCGCGCCCCGGCGACGACGCGCAACACCTCCGCAAGGTAGGCCGGTTCGTTGCGCCGCGACTTCGGCCTCGGCCGCAGCGTTCGCGGCAGCAGGTACGGTGCATCGGTCTCCAGCATCAATCGCTCGTCGGGAATTTCGCCGACGATCTCCAGCAGGTGCCCGCCGCGGCGCTCGTCGCAGATCCAGCCGGTGATGCCGATGTACAGGCCCATGTCGAGATAGGCCCGGAGCATGTGGCGCTCGCCGGTGAAACAGTGGGCGACGCCGCGCTTCAGCCGGCCGGCGTAGTCGCCGAGGATGGCCACGAAGTCCTCGTGGGCGTCGCGCTGGTGCAGGAAGACCGGCAGTCCCGTGTCGACCGCCAGGTCGAGCTGGCGGCGGAAGACCTCGCGCTGCAACGCGCGGGGCGAGAAATCGCGGAAGTAGTCGAGCCCGCACTCGCCCATGGCGACGACGGCCTCGTGCCCGGCCAGCGCGGCGAACTCCGCGTGCACGCGGTCGTCGTAGTCGCTTGCGTGGTGCGGGTGCATGCCACAGGTTGCGAACAGCCGTCCCGGGTGCCGCTCGGCCAGCGCGACCGCGTCACGGCTGCCGTCGGCGCTCGCGCCCGTGACGACGAGCTGCGCCACGCCGGCGGCGGCCGCCCGCGCGAGCACGTCGTCGCGGTCGGCGTCGAAACTGTCGTGCGCGAGATTGGCGCCGATGTCGATCAGCTCGGGGCGGTCGTCCATGATCGTCGGGAATGCGGTCAGTCGGCCCGCCAGCGGAACAACAGCGCGGCGAGGCTCAGGAAAACGGCGCTCATCAATAGCAGAGTCAGCAGCGGCTCTGCAAGCTCACCCGGGCCGGCCGCGTCCAGCATGACCGCGCGGGCCGCGTCGAGCACGTGGGTCAGCGGGAACGCCTGCGCCACCGAGCGGACCCAGGGCTCGGCCGATTCCAGCGAGAACCAGACGCCGGACAGCAGCATCATGGGCCAGCTGACCATGTTCAGCAGGCCGCCGGCCAGTTCCTCGCTGGTCACGCGCGCGGCCACGACGAGGCCCATCGAGATCAGGGCGACGGCGCCGCAGACCGCGACCAGCAGCAGCAGCAGGTAGCTGCCGTCCATGCGCACGTCGAGGAGCCAGCTGGTCCCGGCGAAGATCGCGCTCGTGATCGTCACGATCAGCAGCAGCCGCGATGCGACCTGCGCGATGACGAATTCGATGGCCCGCAGCGGGGTTGCGCGCAAGCGCTTCAGGAAGCCGTTCTTGCGGTAGCGCACGACGACGTAGCCGACGCCGAACAGGCAGCTGAACATCATGTTCATGCCGAGGATGCCGGGCAGCACCCAGTCGACGTAGCGCACGGCGTCGCCGCGGATCGCGACCCGGCGCGCGTCCGGGTCTAGCTGCAGCAGCGTGCGTTCGGCAAAGTAGCCGCGCGACGAGTCCGGGTTGACCCAGTAGCGCGGGGCGGGGTCGACCGCGAAGAGCAGGTCGAGACGGTGCCGCGCGATCGCAAGTTCGCCGTCCGCGACCGAAGCGACCGGCACGAAGTCGACGTAGCGGGTGCCGAGGAACGGATGCAGGGCCTCGTCGATCGCCTCTGCGCCCCCCAGCACGCCGACGGTGAATTCCGCGCGGTTGCCGTCGGCGAAGATCCAGGACAGCCCGAATACCAGCGCGACCGGCAGCACGATATTCCAGCTCAGCGAGCCGCGGTCGCGCAGGAACTCCCGGTTGCGCGCGCGAAAGATGGCGAAGATGCGTTTCAGCATGCGGGCGCCTCAGGCACGCAGCGAGTGGCCGGTCAGGTCGAGGAACAGGTCCTCGAGGTTCGGCTGGCGGATTTTCATCCGGTTCAGGCCGCGGGTGCGGGCCGCGAGCTGGCGCAATACCTCGTTGACGTCGTCGGTGCTGATTTCGATCATGCCGTCCGTATCGCGCAGGCGGTGTTCGATCCCGCCGAGGCCGTCCGGCGCATCGGCCGCGGGCAATTCGATGATGACGTTGCGGTAGCGCTCGCGCAGCAGTGCATCGGGGCTCCCGCCGGCAATGATCCGGCCCTCGTCCATGATCGCGATGCGGTCGCACAGGACCTGGGCCTCCTCCATGTAGTGCGTCGTCAGCACGATCGTCGTGCCGTCGGCGCGGATGCGCCGCACCAGCTCCCAGAAATTGCGACGTGCCTGCGGGTCGAGGCCGGTGGTCGGCTCGTCCAGGAACACCAGCCGGGGCCGGTTGACGAGCGCGACGGCCAGCAGCAGGCGCTGGCGCTGGCCGCCGGACAGCTTGCGGTTGTCGCGGGAGACCAGGTCCCGCAGCGAGCATTCGTCGATGATGTGCTCGAGGTTCGCGCGGCGGTCGTAAAGGCTCCGGAACAGCTCGAGCGTCTCGCGCACGGTCAGGTAGTCCTGCAGCGCCGTGTCCTGGAACTGGATGCCGGCCTCCTCGCGAAAGCGCGCATCCGCCGGCCTGCCGAAATAGTAGACCTCGCCGGCCGTCGGCCGGGTGACACCCTCGATCATTTCCACGGTGGTGGTCTTGCCGGCCCCGTTCGGCCCGAGCAGGCCGAAGCAGGAGCCCTCGGGCACCTGGAAACTGACGTCGTCGACGGCGACGACGCCCGGGTAGAGCTTGCGCAGGTGGCGGGCCTCGAGAACGACGGACATTACGCGCAGCCGGGCGGCGAAAGCCCGCAGCGTACCGAATCGGCCGCCCCGCGGCATCTCCGGCGCGCAAATAAACCCTGCGGCCGCCGCGGGCATCCAAGGGACAAACTCACGCCTGGAGCGATTCGATGTCCCAATCCGTTGCCTGTATGCGTGCCGTCCTGGCGGCACTCCTGACCGTCTGCCTGGCGGGTCCGGCGCTCGGTTTCAATATGAACAAGAGCATCACCGTCGGCGACGGCACCCAGACCGACGGTCACTCCACCGTCAACGGCAGCATCACGATCGGGCGCTCGGCGATCGTCAACGGCAACCTCGAGACCGTCAACGGCTCGATCACGGTGCAGGATGCCGCGACGATCCGCGACGCGGAAACGGTCAACGGCAGCGTGCGGCTCGGCGCCGGCGTCATGGCCGAGGACGTGAGCAGCGTCAACGGCACTATCCGGCTGGGTGAGAACGTCTCGCTCGACGGCGGCATTTCGGTCGTCAACGGCAAGATCGAGGCCGGCCGCGGCAGCCGGATCGCGCGCAGTGTTGAAAACGTCAACGGCGAAATGCAGATCGAGGGCACCGAGATCGGCGGCGACCTGACCACCGTCAACGGCGACATCTGGCTCACGGAAGGAACGCTGCTGCGCGGCGACCTGGTCGTCGAGAAGCCGGGCGGCTGGGGCTGGGGCCGGGACCGCCGGAAGCCGCGCATCGTGATCGGCGAGGGAGTCCGGGTCTTGGGCGAAATCCGCCTCGAGCGGGAGGTCGAGCTCTACGTCAGCGACACGGCCACGGTCGCCGGGGTCAGCGGCAAGATGAGCCTCGACGACGCGATCCGCTTCAGCGGCCCGCGCCCGTAGGGGCGACCCGGGCGGGCGGGATTCGTTTTTCCGGCCCCGCCGGTCGTAGAATAGGGGCGTGCAGCGCAGCGCCCCGCAACTCAGGCTCTTCCCGGACGACGCCCCCGTCCGGCCCGCGAAGCCCGGCGAACAGCCGGGCTTTTCCGTGCGTGAAAGTGCGCGGGCCCGGCGCCTGTCGATCAAGGTCTATCCCCGCGGGCGGGTCGAGGTCGTCGTGCCGCGTCGAACGCGCCCCCGCGACGTCGAGCGGTTCGTCAGCGAGAATCGCGACTGGATCCGCCGCGCCCGCGAGGAGCTGTGCGGCGGCGAGCCGGAGGCCTTTGCGCTGCCGGACCGCGTCGACCTGCCGGCCCTCGGCCGGAGCATCCGCATCGTTTACGAGCACAGTGCCGGCAAGCGCAATGTCCACTGGCGCGAATCCCGCGGCACGGTGCGCCTGAGCGGCCCGGTCGGCGACGAAAACGCCTGTGTCGCCGCGCTGAAGCGGTGGCTCGCCGCCGTCGCGCGCCGGGAATTCACGCCGCGGCTCGCGGCGCTTTCGGCCGAAACCGGGATTCGCTATCGCCGGGTCCAGATACGCGCGCAGCGCACCTGCTGGGGCAGCCGCAGCTGCAGCGGAACGGTCAGCCTGAACCTGTGCCTGCTGTTCGTGCGCCCGGAGTTGCTGCGCTACCTGATGCTGCACGAACTCTGCCACGGCACCCACATGAACCATTCGCGCCGCTTCTGGGCGCTGGTCGGGCGCTACGAGCCGGACTACCGGCGGCTCGACCGCGAGCTCGGCGAGTCCTGGCGCGCCGTGCCGGCCTGGCTCGGCCTCGTCTGAGCATGCCGGGCGCGGTCGCGCTCAGCCCTGGTCCAGCAGCTCGCGCAGGTTGATGACCGCGGCGTTGGCCCGCGCGAGGTAGTTCGCCATCACCAGCGAGTGGTTCGCGAACAGCCCGAAGCCGCCGCCGTTCAGGATGACCGGCGAGCGCAGGGGCTGCAGGCTCGCCTCGAGCTCGCGGATGATCTGCCGCACGCTGGTCGTCGCGTTCTTGTCGGCCAGGACCTGGGCGAAATCGAGCTCCGCTGCGCGGAAGAAGTGCACCAGCGCCCAGGACGTGCCGCGGGCCTCGTAGAACACGTCGTCGATTTCGAACCAGGAGGTCTGCACACGAACCGTGTCGGGCAGCCGGGTATTGGCCTCGGCGGCCGCGTCGCCCGCGAGGTCGGTGTTGATGACCGTGACGGCCACGCTGTCGCCGAGCCGGCGGGTCAGGCTGCCGAGGCGTTTCTCGACCTGCGCCAGCCACTCGCGCAGGTTGTCGGCGCGCGCGAAGAACTGGGCCTCGTCCTCGACCGCGCTGAGCCGGTCGCGGTAACGCCGGAAGCCGTCGATCGCGTCGCGGTACTTGGCCTCGCTGCGCGGCAGGATCCACGAGTCGTTGTCGAAGAAGAAATCGGGCTCGGCGGCGGCGACGTCCGGGTCTTCCTTGGATTGCGACTGGCTGCGGCTGTAGTCGTTTCGAATCACGCGGGCCAGGTCGCGGATCTGCTGCAGCACGCCGAATTCCCAGTTCGGCATGTTGTCGAGGATGACGCTGGGCGGCATCACGTCGTTGGTCAGGTAGCCGCCCGGCTTGTCGAGCAGCGTATCGCCGACCCGGATCAGCGTGTCGGTCGTGGCATAGCCCACGACGCTGGCCTGGCCCGCGGGCTTCGTGTTCACCCAGAAGACGTCCGGGGTGCGCGACCAGTACCAGCCGAGCAGGCAGAACACGACGAACACGCCGAGCAGCGCGTACAGCGTGGCCTTCTGCCACAGCGGGCGGCTGCTTTTCCCGGTCGGCCCCGAGGCCTCTTTGCGCTTGAACAAGAATGCTCTCCCAGGCCGCTCAGGACCGCTCGCGGGCGACACAGTCTACCAGTTCCGGGAGGACCTTCCCGGCCGCCGCGCCGAGGCGAAAATCGCAGCGCGGGGACAGGGGCGTCTCGTCCGGATTGATTTCGACCAGCGTCGCGCCCTGGCGTTGCGCCGCATCCGCGAGCCCGGCCGCGGGCCAGACCAGCGAGGACGTGCCGATCGACAGGAACAGGTCGCAGTCGGCCGCCGCCGCGTCGGCGCCGGCGACCGCCTGCGCAGGTATGCTCTCGCCGAACCAGACGACGCCCGGCCGCTGGCGGGCCCCGCAGCCGGCGCAGACGGGCACCGCGGCGTCCGGGTCCACGGCACGTGCATGGCCGCAGCGCGCGCTGCAGACGTCGACGAACAGGTTGCCGTGGTACTCCAGCACGTCGCGGCTGCCGGCCCGCTGGTGCAGGCCGTCGACGTTCTGCGTGACCAGCGTCATGCGCGGCAGCAGCGCCGCCAGGCGGACCAGCGCCAGGTGCGCGGGATTCGGCTCGGCCCTGCGGCACAGCTCGCGCCGCCAGCGGTACCAGCGCCAGACCAGCGCGGGCTTGCGCTCGAAGGCTTCGGGCGTTGCGAGCTCGGTCGGCTCGTATTGCGCCCACAGCCCGGTCTGCGCGTCGCGGAAGGTCGGGACGCCGCTCTCGGCCGAGATGCCCGAGCCGCTCAGGACCAGCGTGTGCCGGCTGCCGGCCAGGGCCTCGACGAGGCCCCGGGGCAGCAGCACTGCAGCCGACATCAGGCGGCCTTGTCGGCTCTCGCGAGCTGGCGCAACACGTAGTGCAGGATACCGCCGTGCTCGAAGTAGTCGCGCTCCTTCGGCGTGTCGATGCGGACCCGGGCCTCGAACACGACCGGCTCGCCGTCCTCCGGCGTCGCCGTCACCCGCACCGTCTTCGCCGAGGCGTCCTCGTGTCCTTCGATGGCGTAGGTCTCCTTGCCGGTCAGGCCGAGCGACTCGGCGCTGTCGCCGTCCATGAACTGCAGCGGCAGCACGCCCATTCCGATCAGGTTGGAGCGGTGGATACGCTCGAAGCTGCGGGCGATGACCGCCTCGACGCCGAGCAGCAGCGTGCCCTTGGCGGCCCAGTCGCGCGAGGAACCGGTACCGTACTCGGTGCCGGCGATGACGATCAGCGGCGTGCCTTCCTCGCGATACTTCAGCGACGCGTCGTAGATCGACATCTGTTCGCCGCTCGGCTGGTGGCGAGTCCAGCCGCCCTCGGTGCCGGGGGCGAGCTGGTTGCGCAGCCGGATGTTGGCAAACGTTCCGCGCATCATGACCTCGTGATTGCCGCGACGTGAACCGTAGGAGTTGAAGTCCGCCGGCTTCACGCCCTGTGCCTCGAGGTATTTCGCGGCCGGGCTGTCCTTCGCGATCGAGCCGGCCGGCGAGATGTGGTCGGTCGTCACCGAGTCGCCCAGCAGCGCGAGTACGCGCGCACCCGAAATCTCGCGGACCGGCGGCGTATCCAGCGACATGTCCTCGAAGTAGGGCGGGTTCTTGACGTAGGTCGACTCCTCGTCCCAGGTGTAGATCTCGCCCTTCGGCACGTCGAGGCTGTTCCAGTTCTTGTCGCCCGCGAACACGCTCTCGTAGCTCGACTTGAACATGCCGGAGTCGATCGTGCGAGCGATCTCGTCCTGGATTTCCTGCGCGGAGGGCCAGATATCCCGCAGGTAGACCGGCTTGCCGTCCGCGTCCTCGCCGAGCGCGTCGTTCATCAGGTCGACCGACAGGTTGCCCGCCAGCGCATAGGCGACGACCAGCGGCGGCGAGGCGAGGAAATTCATGCGGACGAGCGGGTGGATGCGTCCCTCGAAGTTACGGTTGCCGGACAGCACGCTGCAGCCGACGATGTCCGCGTCTTTCACGGCCTTCTCGATCTCGTCCTTCAGCGGGCCCGAGTTGCCGATGCAGGTCGTGCAGCCGTAGCCGACCGTGTAGAAGCCGAGTGCGTTCAGGTCGTCGATGAGATTGGCCTTTTGCAGATAATCGGTGACCACCTTGGAGCCGGGCGCGAGGCTGGTCTTGACCCAGGGCTTCGTATGCAGGCCCTTCGCGTGCGCGTTGCGCGCGAGCAGGCCGGCCGCGATCATGACGGCCGGGTTCGAGGTGTTGGTGCAGCTCGTGATCGCGGCGATCAGCACCGCACCGTCCTCCAGCCCGAAGGTCTCGCCGTCGACCGTGACCTCGGCCTTGCCGGCTTTCTTGCGGCCCTCGACGGCTTTCGCGAGGTGCTTGCCGAAGGTTTTCGCGGCCGCGGACAGCGCAATGCGGTCCTGCGGGCGCTTCGGCCCCGCGATGCTGGGTTCCACCGTGCCCATGTCGAGCTCCAGCAGCTCCGAGTACATCGCGTCCGGCTGGCCGACCTCGCGCCACAGCCCCTGGGCCCGCGCGTAGGCCTCCACGCGCTCGATGTGCTGCTGGTCGCGTCCCGACAGCTCGAGGTAGCGCAACGTCTCGCCGTCGATTGGGAAGATCGCGCAGGTCGAGCCGAATTCCGGGGACATGTTGCCGAGCGTCGCCCGGTCGGCCAGCGGCAGCTGGGCGAGCCCGTCGCCGAAGAATTCGACGAACTTGCCGACCACGCCGCGCTCGCGGAGCATCTCGGTGACGGTCAGCACGAGGTCGGTGGCCGTCGTGCCTTCCTTCAGTTCGCCCGTCAGCTTGAAGCCGACGACGTGCGGAATCAGCATCGTGATCGGCTGGCCGAGCATCGCGGCCTCGGCCTCGATGCCGCCCACGCCCCAGCCGAGCACGCCGAGACCGTTGATCATGGTCGTGTGCGAGTCGGTGCCGACGACGGTATCCGGATACAGCAGGCGCTTGCCTTCCTTCTCGACGTCGAACACGACGCGGCCGAGGAACTCGAGATTGACCTGGTGCACGATGCCGGTATTCGGCGGCACGACGCGGAAGTTCTGGAACGCAGTCTGGCCCCAGCGCAGGAACGAGTAGCGCTCCTTGTTACGGTTGAACTCGATCTTGTTGTTCAGGTCGAGCGCATCGCGCGAGCCGTAGCGGTCGACCTGGACCGAGTGGTCGATGACCAGCTCGGCCGGCGACAGCGGGTTGATCGCGTCGGCGCTGCCGCCGAGCTTGACGACCGCGTCGCGCATCGCCGCGAGATCGACGACGGCGGGCACGCCGGTGAAGTCCTGGAGAATGACACGGCTCGGCGTGAACGAGATCTCCGTGCTCGGTTCTGCTTCGGGATCCCAGTTCGCGAGCGCGAGGATGTCCTCGCGCGTGACGTCGCGGCCGTCCTCGTGGCGCAGCAGGTTCTCGAGCAGGATTTTGAGCGAGTAGGGCAGCCGGTCTACGTGGCCCTCGGTAACGGCGTCGAGCCGGTAGATCTCGTGATCCTGGCCGCCGATTGCCAGCGTGCCACGGGCGCCGAAGCTGTCCGTCATAGTGTTTCTCCGGTGTTGGGTGCGTAAAGCGGCCGCCGGCGCGTGCCGTGAGCGGGCAGCGTTCAGGCCGCGGCGACGAGGCCCGGCATTATAGCGGATGCAGGCAGCGCTGCCGAGGCAGCAACGCTCAGCGTGCGCCCGCGGCGGCGTCCTGCCGGCGCTCCGGCGCGCGAGCCGTTGCCTCGATCACCGCGCCTCCCAGGCAGACGTCGCCGTCGTAGAAGACGGCATACTGGCCCGGCGCCACGGCGCGCTCGGGCGAATCGAACTGCACAGCCAGGCCGCCGCCGTGCGCGCGCACGTGGCAGGCCCGGTCACGCTGCCGGTAACGCACCTTCACCATGCAGTCGAACGCGTCGCCCGGCGCCGCACCGATCCAGTGCGCCGTGCCGGTCGTGAACGAATCGCTGTAGAGCAACGGGTCGTCGCCCTGCACGACGATCAGCTCGTTCGCGTCGAGATCCTTACCGGCGACGTACCAGGGTGCGTCGGCCGCGTCGCGGCGGCCGCCGATGCCGAGTCCCTGGCGCTGGCCGAGCGTGTAGTACATGAGCCCGTCGTGGCTCCCGAGGCGCTCGCCGGCGGCGCTGACGATGTCGCCCGGCTGCGCGGGCAGGTAGCTCGCCAGGAACTCTCGGAACGGCCGCTCGCCGATGAAGCAGATCCCGGTGCTGTCTTTCTTGTCGTGGGTCGCGAGGCCGGCATCGCGTGCCATCCGGCGCACCGACGGCTTGTCGAGGTCGCCGAGCGGGAATAACGTTTCTGCGAGCGCCGCGGCGTCGACGGCGTGCAGGAAGTAGCTCTGGTCCTTGCCCGGATCGACGCCCTTCAGCAGCCTCGGCCCGGCGGCCGTGCGCGCGACGCGGGCGTAGTGCCCGGTGGCGATCAGCTCGGCGCCGAGCCGCCGCGCGTAGTCACGGAACACCCCGAACTTGATCTCGCGGTTACAAAGGACGTCCGGGTTGGGCGTGCGGCCGGCGCGGTACTCCGCGAGGAAATGCTCGAACACGCGCTCGCGGTACTCGGCGGCAAAGTTGACGTGGTGCAGCGGGATGTCGAGCTGCTCGCACAGCCGGCGGGCGTCCTGCAGGTCCTCGGCAGCGGTGCAGTAGCCGGCGTCGTCCTCCCAGTTGGTCATGTGCAGGGCCTGCAGCTCTGCGCCGGCACGTTGCAGGCACAGCGCGGCGACGGCGGAGTCGACCCCGCCGGACAGGCCGAGAACGACGCTGCGGCCCGCGAGCCGGTCTGTGCGCTCGGGAAGCATGGCGCGGGGATTCTAGCACCCGGCGCGCCGGGTGCCGGTCAGGCGTGCAGGAGCGAGGCGCTCGCGAGCGCGGTATCCAGGGCCTGGCCGGCCCGTGCGCAGCCGGCGAACAGGCTTCGCGGCTGGCGTTCGCCGGCGAGGAAATCGTCTACCGAGCGCAGCACCGACGGCGAGCGATGGCGGGCCGCGGCAGCTTCGAGTTCGGCGTAGCTCAACCAGTGAACGGCCTCGATGACCTCGTCGAGCTCCGCCAGCGGCTGCTCGTGCAGCAGCGCGGCGACGAACACGATGCGCAGGTTCTGGCGGCCATTCGGGTCGTGCCAAAGGTAGGCGCCGACCGGCTCGCGGACGCTGACTACGCAGCCGGCCTCCTCGAACACCTCGCGCGCGGCGGCTTCTTCCGGGGACTCGCCGGCCTCGATGTGGCCGCCGGGCTGGGTCAGCACGAGCCGCCCGGACGCGCGCTCCTCGACGACGAGGAAACGGCCGTCGCGCTCGACCAGGGCGGCGACGGTGAGATCGGTGTCAGGCACGGGCGGAGCTCTTCAGATACCGAGCTGGCGGAACTCGACTTCGACTTCGCTGGCCTGCCAGATTTCGTCGAACATCGTGCCGTAGTTCTTGCAGACGCCGGGCTCGTAGGTGTCGGCGATGCCTTCCCAGCGCGCCGCGTTCGTACGGTAGACGAGCGCGGAATCGTCCGCGATGCAGAATGCCTCGGGATGCGTGCGCAGGTCCTCGCGGACGTGGCGGAACTCGATGTAGGTGTTGAGGCGCCGGCCGAGGCCGACGAACGCATTGCCGTTCTTGATGGCGCGGGTCGGGTCGGCGATCAGCACGCGGATCCGCGCATAGGATTGCGACAGGACCAGGTGCTTGATCACCTCGAGGAAATCGGGATCGTCGTAGATGCCGGGTTCGAGATCGTGGGTGAAGATCGAGACGCGGCGGCGCGCCTCCCGGGCGACGGCGATGACGGCCTGGCGCATTTCCTGCTGCGTGGAAATGACCCAGCGTTGTCCTTTGGCCCGCTTCTGTTCCATAGCGCCCCCGCGCCTGTAAACCCCGGATTGTCGCGCCGCGACCGCCGGCGGGTCCGCCATTGCGGACCGGTTGCTCGTTCAATGATCTGCAACGTCGGAGCCGGTCGGTCGCAAATCGCTCTATCCTGAGCGTCACGCGCCAACCTCATTGCCTGGCGTCGCGCGAACGCCGCGGCAATGCCGAGCTCGCGCGAACGGCCATAGTACAAGTGCGCCCGGTGGCGACGGTGCCAACTGTGTCACGTTTTTTTGCTCGCCTGCGGAGACGAGAAATATTCTCATCCGCCGCCGGGCGCGCTCACTCGCGGCGGGCGAGGCGTTCAGCGAGGCCGGTGTAGCTCGCCGGCGTCAGTGCGAGCAGGCGCTCGCGGGCCTCGGCGGGGATCTCGAGGCCCTCGACGAACGCCCGCAGTCTCTCCGCCGTCACGGCCTGGCCGCGGGTCAGCGCCTTGAGCTTCTCGTAGGGTTCCGCGATGCCGTAGCGGCGCATGACCGTCTGGATCGCCTCGCCGAGCACTTCCCAGCTCGCGTCGAGATCGGCCGCGATCGCCGCCGGGTCGGCCTCGAGCTTGCCGAGCCCTTTCTGCGCCGACTGCAGCGCGATCAGCAGCCAGGCCACGGCGACGCCGATATTGCGCTGCACCGTCGAGTCGGTCAGGTCGCGTTGCCAGCGGGATACCGGCAGCTTGCTCGCGAAATGCTCGAGCAGTGCGCTCGACAGCCCGAGATTGCCCTCGGCGTTCTCGAAATCGATCGGGTTGACCTTGTGTGGCATCGTCGAGGAGCCGACCTCGTCTGCCGCGACGCGCTGGCGAAAATAGCCGAGCGAGATATAGCTCCAGGCGTCGCGACAGAAGTCGAGCAGCACGGTGTTGTAGCGGACCAGGGCGTGCGCGTACTCCGCCGTCCAGTCGTGCGGCTCGATCTGGGTCGTCAGCGGGTTGAAATCGAGACCCAGCGAGGCGACGAATGCAGCGCTCAACCCGGGCCAGTCCACCTCCGGGTAGGCGACGACGTGCGCATTGTAGTTGCCCACCGCGCCGTTGAACTTGCCGCGCACGGTGACCGCCGAATAACCGGCCCGCGCGCGCGCGAGGCGCTCCTCGACGTTGCGCAGTTCCTTGCCGACCGTGGTCGGGCTGGCCGTCTGGCCATGGGTCCGCGACAGCATCGGCAGGTCCGCATATTCGCGAGCCAGCGATCCGAGCGCGCGTTCCAGCTGTTTCATCGCCGGCACGACGATCTCGTCGCGGGCCTGCCGCAGCATCAGCGCGTAGGCCAGGTTGTTGATGTCCTCGGAGGTGCAGCCGAAGTGGATGAAGTCGTGCAGCGCCGCCGCATCCCGGCCGTCTCCGAGCCGCTCGCGGATGAAATACTCGACGGCCTTGACGTCGTGGTTGGTCTTCGCCTCGATCCGCTTGATCTGCTCGGCATCGTCGGCCGTGAAGCCGTCGACGATGCCGTTCAGCACGTCCTTCAGCACCGGCGACAGCGGCGGCAGCTCCGCGATCTGCGGCTCGTCGGCCAGCCACTGCAGCCAGCGCACCTCGACCAGCACGCGGTAGCGGATCAGTCCGTACTCGCTGAACACGTCGCGCAGCGCGTGCACCTTGTCGGCGTAGCGGCCGTCGACGGGCGCGATTGCGCGCAGGCTGGACAGGTTCATGGCGGCTGGACTTGGGCTGGCAAAGCGCGAATCATACACCAAACTTCGCGGCCGTCCGGGCCGCACGGACTCCTGGAGAACGGCAGAAAATGAGTGGCAAGGGCTACCGTACAGAACGCGACAGCATGGGCGAACTCAAGGTCCCCGAGGACGCGCTGTGGGGCGCGCAGACGCAGCGTGCCGTCGAGAATTTCCCGATCAGCGGGCTCGTGATGCCGCGCGCCTTCATACGCGCGCTGGGCCTGGTCAAGTGGGCCGCGGCGGGCGCGAATGCCGAGCTCGGCCTGATCGGCACGAACAAAGCGGTGGCGATCCAGAAGGCCGCGCTCGCGGTCGCGGAAGGCGCGCACGACCGGCACTTCCCGGTCGACGTTTTCCAGACCGGGTCGGGCACGAGTTCGAACATGAACGCGAACGAGGTGATCGCACACCTGGCGAGCGAGGGCCTCGGCGCGCGCGTGCACCCGAACGACGACGTCAACATGAGCCAGAGCAGCAACGACGTGATCCCGACCAGCGTGCACGTCAGTGCCGCGCTCGCGATCCACGAGACGCTCATGCCCGCGCTCGAGCACCTGGCTGCGGTGCTGGAGACGAAGGCCGACGAAACCCGCGACGTCGTCAAGACCGGCCGCACGCACCTGATGGACGCTATGCCGGTGACGATAGGCCAGGAACTCGACGGCTGGCGCGCGCAGATCCAGCACGGCATCGAGCGCCTCGGCGACACGCAGAAGCGCCTGACCGCGCTGGCGCAGGGCGGCACCGCGGTCGGTACCGGCATCAATGCGCACCCGCGTTTCGGCAGCAAGGTGGCGGTGCTGCTCGGCGAGCGCACCGGACTCGATTTCCGCCAGGCCGAGTCGCTGTTCGAGGGCCTGTCGAGCCAGGACACGGCCGTGGAAGCGTCCGGGCAGCTGCGCGTGCTCGCCGTCAGCCTGATGAAGATCGCCAACGACCTGCGCTGGATGAACTCGGGGCCGCTCGCCGGGATCGGCGAGATCGAGCTGCCGGCGCTGCAGCCGGGCTCGAGCATCATGCCCGGCAAGGTCAACCCGGTGATCCCGGAGGCGGTGGCCATGGTCAGTGCGCAGGTCATCGGCAACGACGCGACCATCGCCATTGCCGGCCAATCCGGCAATTTCCAGCTCAACGTGATGCTGCCGGTCGTCGCTTACAACCTGCTGCAGAGCATCGAGATCCTCGCGGCTGCCGCACGCTGCCTCGCCGACAGTGCGATCTCCGGCTTCAGGGTCAACCAGGCGAATCTCGACCGGGCGCTCGACCGCAACCCGATACTGGTCACCGCGCTGAACCCGGTGATCGGCTACGAACAGGGCGCGGCCGTCGCGAAGAAGGCCTACGCCGAGGGACGACCGGTCAAGGAAGTCGCGCGCGAACTCACCGACCTGACGGACGAGGAACTCGACCGCCTGCTGGACCCCGCGGCGCTGACGAAGGGCGGTATTCAGCATTAGGGCGCCGTCCGCCGAGCAAGTACGGGCCTGCCTCGCAGGGACCGCGCCACCCCGCGACCCGCGCCGGATCGACGTCGACGTCGACGGCCGCGAGTGGCCGCGCGCGCTGCTCGAGTCGCTCGACCGGCCGCTCAGGCCGTCCGCGGTGCTGGTGCCGCTGATCGAGCGCGGGGCCGGCCTGCAGGTGCTGCTGACCGAGCGGGCGCACGACCTGCGTCTGCATGCCGGGCAGATCAGCTTTCCGGGCGGCAGCATGGAAGCCTCGGACGAGGATCTCGTCGCGACCGCGCTGCGCGAGACCGAGGAAGAGGTCGGCATCGCCCCGCGCTCGGTCGAGGTGGCCGGCTTCCTCGAGCCGCTGCCGACCATTACCGGCTACGCGGTGACCCCGGTCGTCGGCCTGATCGATCCCGCTGTCGAGCTGCGCCTCGACGCGCGCGAAGTGGCCGCCGCCTTCGAGGTGCCGCTGGGCTTCCTGCTCGACCCGGGCAACCAGAAGCGCTCGCTGAGGACCTGGGCCGGGGTCGAGATCCCGGTCATCGCCTACGATTACGGGCCCCGGCGAATCTGGGGCGCGACTGCGGCCATGATCGTATCTCTGCAGAACAAGTTATCGGTTATTAATGACTTATGAGTGATATCCAGAAACTGCTGGACATCATGGCGGCGCTGCGCCGGGACTGCCCCTGGGATCGCGAGCAGGATTTCGCATCGATCGCGCCGTACACGCTCGAGGAGGCCTACGAGGTTGCCGACGCGATCGCGCGCGCGGACTACCCGGGCCTGCGCGGGGAACTGGGCGACCTGCTGTTCCAGGTCGTGTTCCACGCGCACATGGCGGAGGAGGCCGGCTACTTCGGTTTCGGCGAGGTCGTCGAGGGCATCTGCGCCAAGCTGGTCCGCCGCCACCCGTACGTCTTTGGCAGCGCCGAAGAACGCGCCGCCGGCCCGGAGCCCGGCAGCTGGGAGCGGATCAAGGCGGCCGAGCGCGCGGACAGCGAGGCTCCCGGCAGCGCGCTCGACGGCGTGGCGCTGGCCCTGCCGGCGCTGGCCCGGGCCGCGAAGCTCGGCCAGCGGGCCGCCCATACCGGCTTCGACTGGCCCGATATCGGCGGGGTCACCGACAAGATCGCCGAGGAATGCGAGGAACTGGCCGCGGCCCGCGCCGACGGCGACGCTGCCGCGCGCCACCACGAGTTCGGCGACCTGTTGTTCGCGATGGTCAACCTGGCGCGTTACCTGCGGATCGACCCCGAGCAGGCGCTCACCGATGCCAACCGGCGCTTCGAGGCACGCTTCCGGCTGCTGGAGCAGAGCCTCGCGGCAGAAGGCAAGCGGCCGGCCGACTGCGCTATCGACGAACTCGAGGAGCACTGGCAGGCCGCCAAGCGCCGCCTTGCCGGCGGCGGTTAGCAGGTCCCTCCTGCCGTTCAGGCGGCGTTCATTGCCTGCCGCGTAGTCTCTGCTCCAGGCTCGGCAATGGACCGGGTCCGAGGAACGACCCCAGGAGACTGAACATGGACACCCGATACCGCAAGACGACCGCCCGGGCCGCCGTTTGCGGCGCCCTGCTGATGGCCGCGGCACAGGCCTCGGCCGATCGCGGCGGAGCGGTCTACGACTACGCCCAGGTCATCGACGTGCGGCCCGTGGTACGCATCGTCACGGTGACGACGCCGGAGCGCGAGTGCTGGGAAGAGCAGCGCGAGTACACCGTGCGCCGGCCGTCCGCCGGGGTCGCCGGCAGCACGCTGTTCGGCGCCATCGTCGGCGGCGTCATCGGCCACCAGTTCGGCAGCGGCAGCGGCAACGACGCCGCCACGGCGGCCGGAGCCCTGATCGGCGCCGCGGTCGGGTCGGATTCCGCGCGTCGTCGCGGCGCCGACTACGAGGACGTCTACACGCGGCCGGTACGGCGCTGCCAGACGAACTACTCCTCGCGCGAAGAGGAGCGTATCGACGGCTACGACGTCACCTACCGTTACCACGGGCAGAAGTACCGGACGCGCATGCCCTACGACCCGGGCGCCCGCCTGCGCATCCGCGTCGACGTGCGGCCGGCAGAATAGGCCGCGCCGCACGCCGCCGGCGTCCCGGGTGTGACGCGCTGCATTGCATTCGCCGCCCCGCGCGGTAAGAATCCTGCAGCGTCACCCCGGGGCCCCTCCCGGCACCGTGCCGGCGGGCAGGCAGGACACCTATGAACACGATTCGACACCTCATGCTGACGTGCCTGGCCGCCGCGGCGCTCGCCGCCGGGGCGCTGCCGGCGCCGGCGACCGCGGGCGAGCGGGTCACGCTCGCGCAGAGCGACGGCCCGACGCTGTCGCAGGCGGTCGAGCAGGTGCGCCGGCAGTACCGCGGTCGCATCGTCAGCGCGGAGACGCAGGTGCGCGGCAACCGCGAGGTGCACGTGATCAAGGTGTTGACCGACGACGGCAAGGTGAAGACCGTGCGGGTCGGCGGGCGTCGCCTGCAGGGCCGCGGCTGAGACCGATGCGCCTCCTGCTGATCGAGGACGACGACACGCTGCGCGATTCGCTGGCCGCGCAGCTCGCCGAGGCCGGCTTCGGCGTCGAGCAGGCCGCCGACGGCCGCGAGGGCCTGTATTTCGCGCTCGAGTACCCGGTCGACCTCGCCATCGTCGACCTGGGCCTGCCGGAGCTGCCGGGCCTCGAGCTGATCCGGCGCGTGCGCGGGGAGGGCAAGAGCTACCCGATCCTGATCCTGACCGCGCGCGACCGCTGGCAGGACAAGGTCGACGGGCTCGAGGCGGGGGCCGACGACTACGTCGTCAAGCCGTTCCACTTCGAGGAAATCTCGGCTCGCGTCAACGCGCTGTTGCGCCGCAGCGGCGGCTGGGCATCGTCGGTGCTGAAGGCCGGGCCGGTGACGCTCGACACGACCCGCCAGGAGCTGAAAGTCAACGACGAGCCGGTCGAACTCACGAGCTACGAGTACCGGATCATCGAGCACCTGATCCTGCGCGCCGGCGAGGTCATTTCGAAAACCGAGCTGACCGATCGCCTGTACGACCAGGACTTCGAGCGCGACAGCAACGTCATCGAGGTGTTTATCGGCCGCCTGCGCAAGAAGATGGATCCCGACAACTCGATCAAGCCGATCGAGACGCTGCGCGGGCGCGGCTACCGTTTCGCACTCGAGCGCAGCCAGTCCGGGTAGGAGACCTTGATCTCGTCACTCGGCACGCGTCTGCTGGTTTCAGTCGGCGTCCTGTTGCTGGTGTTCTTCGGCGTCACGATCGTGGTCCTGGAGGTCGCATTCCGCGGCGCCGCCGAGGAATACCAGCAGGACCTGCTCGACAGCCAGCTGATGGCCTTGCTGGCGGCCGCCGAGCCCGGCGACGACGGGCTGGTCATGCCGCCCGACCTGCCGGAGCCGCGCTTCGGCACGCCGCGCTCCGGCCTGTATGCCGAGCTGCGCGATGCCGACAAGCAGCCGGTCTGGCGCTCGCGTTCGGCCATCGGCATGCGCCTGCCGCGGGTCGCCGCGGGCGAACCGGGCCGGCAGCGCATCGCGCGCCTGACACTCGAGGACGGCACGCCGGTCATGACGGTGACCCTCGCGGTGAACTGGGAATTCGCCGACGGCGACCTGCGCGCCTACACCTTCCACGTGACCGAGAGCCTCGATTCGCTGAACGCACAGATTGCTGCGTTTCGCCGCCAGCTGCTCGGCTGGTTCGCGGCCGTCGCGGTCGCGATGCTGATCGCGATGTCGTTCCTGGTCCGGCGCGTGCTGCGGCCACTCAGGCAGATCGAGACCGAGACCAGCGCTATCGAGGCCGGCGAGCGGGAGACGCTGTCCGCCGACTGGCCGACCGAACTGCGCGGCGCCGCGCGCAACATGAACCTGCTGATCGGCAGCGAGCGGGGCCGCGCGGAGCGCTACCGGCAGACGCTCGACAACCTGGCGCACAGCCTGAAGACGCCGCTCGCTGCGATGCGGGCCGTGCTGGGCGAGCAGCAGGCAGGCGACGCGGACGGGCGCCTCGGCGCGCAGATCGACCGCATGGACGACATCGTGCGCTACCAGCTGCGCAAGCCGGCACAGCTGATCGGCGGCTCAGGGCTCGGCCTGCCGCCGGTCGCGATCCGCGACGAACTCGGCCGGCTGGCCGACGGGCTCGCCAAGGTCTACCGCGACAAGGCACCGGACATCGTGATCGACGTCGCAGCCGACGCCGAGTTTCGCGGCGATCGCGGCGACTTTCTCGAGGTCGCCGGCAACCTGATGGACAACGCCTGCAAGTGGTGCCGAAAGCGGGTCGAGGTGCGGGTCAGCGCCAGCGAGAAAGCCGGCCGGCGCGGCATCGAACTGACGGTCGCCGACGACGGCGCCGGGGTGCCGGCGGAATTCGCCGAGCAGCTGCTGGAGCGCGGCACGCGCCTGGACGAGTCGGCGCCGGGACACGGCATCGGGCTGGCCGTCGTCCGCGAGATCGCGGCGAACTACGGTGGCCGCATCGAGAGCGGCCGCGCGGAACCCGGCGGCGCCGAGTTCCGCGTCTGGCTGTACGCGCCGGGCGGCTAGCCTCCCGAGGCCTTGCGCGCGCGGGACTGCTCGTTCAGCCGCATGATCGGCTCGATCAGGTCGAGCGGCAGCGGGAAGACGATCGTGTTGGTCTTCTCGCTCGCGATGTCCTTCAGCGTCTGCATGTAACGCAGCTGCAGCGCCTGCTCCTCGGAGGCCAGCATGCGGGCCGCCTCGGCGAGCAGGTTGGCCGCCTGTTTTTCGCCCTCGGCATTGATGACCTTCGCGCGCCGCGAGCGCTCGGCCTCGGCCTGCTGGGCGATCGCGCGGATCATGCTCTCGTCGAGGTCGACATGCTTGATCTCGACGTTCGAGACCTTGATACCCCAGTTGTCGGTGCGCTGATCGAGCAGGTTCTGGATATCCGAGTTCAGCTTGTCACGCTCGGCCAGCATGTCGTCGAGCTCGTGCTGGCCCAGCACCGAGCGCAGCGTGGTCTGGGCGAGCTGGCTGGTGGCCTCGAACACGTTCGCGACGCGGATGACGGCGCGCTCGGGATCGATGATGCGGAAGTAGATGACCGCGTTCACCTTCACCGAGACGTTGTCGCGCGAAATCACGTCCTGCGTTGGCACGTCCAGCACGACGACGCGCAGGTCGACCTTGGTCATCGTCTGCACGAACGGGATCAGGATGATCAGGCCCGGTCCCTTGACCTTCTGGAAGCGGCCTAGGAAGAACACAACGGCGCGCTCGTACTCCTTCAGGATCTTGATCGTGTTGAACAGCACGACCAGCACGAGGGCCAGTATCAGACCCAGGGTGGCAAGTGGCATGGGCATTCCTCTAACTCTCCAGCTTGGTTGACGCTTCTTCGGGCAGTGGCTCGACGTGGAGCAGCAAGCCGTCGACGCGGTTGACTTTCAGTTTCTGGTCCTTGGCGACCGGGGCGCTGCTGCGGGCGTTCCAGGATTCGCCCTCGATCCAGACGTGGCCGTCGGTCTGGAAGGCTTCCAGGGCCACGGCGGTGCCGCCGAGCAGGGATTCCTCGCCGCTGACGGCGCCGCGCTGGCGCAGCTTGACGAGGTAGGACACGAGCATCAGCAACAGGCCGCCGGCAACGACCGCGACCGCGATGACGAAGGCGTAGGAGATGCCGAAGCCCGGGATGCCGCTGTCGAACATCATGATCGCGCCGAAGATGAACGCGGCGATCCCGCCGAGCCCGAGCGCACCGAAACTGGGCGCGAAAGCCTCCGCTATGATCAGCGCGATGCCGACCAGTATCAGCGCGAGCCCGGCATAGTTCACGGGCAGCACCTGCAGCGCGTAGGCCGCCAGCAGCAGGCAAACGACGCCGACCACGCCCGGCACGATCGCGCCGGGGTTCCAGCCCTCGAACACGAGCCCGTAAATACCGACCAGCAGCAGCAGCAGAGCCACCTGCGGGTTGGCGATCGCGCTCAGGATCTTGATGCGCCAGCTCGGCTCGATGCGCTCGACCTCGGCGCCGGTCGTTTCCAGCGTCACCTCGCGGTTCGCGGCGGTAACGACGCGTCCGTCGATCTGCTCCAGCAGGTCCGCGCGGCTCGTGGCGATCAGGTCGATGACGTTTTCGGCCAGCGCCTCGTCGGACGTCAGCGTCGCGGCCTCGCGCACGGCGCGCTCGGCCCAGTCGGCGTTGCGGCCGTGAGCCTCGGCGAGGCTGCGGATGTAGGAGACGGCGTCGTTCAGGACCTTGCGTTCCATCGCGGTGCCGGGCTGCGCCGGTTCGGACTCACCGTCCGCCTGGTCTTCCTGGCCGGCTTCGCCGTCGCTGCCGGCGTCGCTGCCGCTCTCGTCGCCACCCGAGTCCGGCGCCGGGCCCCGGTTCATCGGCAGGGGCGGCTGCGGCGAGTCGCCGCCGCCCAGCGACACCGGGGTAGCGGCGCCCATCTCCGTGGTCGGGGCCATCGCCGCCACGTGGCTCGCGAGCAGGATGTAGGTGCCGGCACTCGCCGCGCGCGAGCCGCTCGGCGCCACGTAGGTCGCGACCGGCACGGCCGAGCCCAGGATCGCCTTCACGATGTCGCGCGTCGGATCGACGAGTCCGCCCGGCGTGTCCATGCGGATGATCACGAGCCGCGCGTTGCGCTCGTTGGCGAGTTCGATGCCGCTGATGATGTAGTCGGCCGTCGCCACGCCGAGCGGTCCCTCGAGCTCGAGTTCGAGCACGACGTCCTCGGCCGCGGCCGGCGCCTGCAGCAGCAGCGCGGCCGCGAAACTCGCCGCCGCCTTCCGCCACAGCCTGTAAAACCTCGCGTTCATCCGGCAATCATAGCAGCAAGCCGGCAGGCCGGATGCCTCTCCCGTGTATCGGAATGTAACCCGCGGCGGGCGCCGTCGGCCCCGGCGGGGTTCAGCGTGCCGGCGTCGCGTGGCATGCTTGCCGCATGTTCATACGCTTCATCACGACCGGCGGGACGATCGACAAGATCTACTTCGACGACATGAGTCGCTTCGAAGTCGGCGACACGCAGGTGCATCACATCCTCCAGGAGGGCCTCGTCGACTTCGACTTCGACGTGCGGCCGCTGTTCCGCAAGGACAGCCTCGACATGACCGACGAGGACCGGCAGGTGTTGCGCGACTACATCGCGGCCGACGACGCGAGCCGTTACGTGATCACGCACGGCACGGATACGATGGCGGAAACGGCCGCGGCGCTGGCAGGCCTCGACGGTCGCGCGATCGTGCTGACCGGTGCGCTGAGCCCGGCCCGCTTTCGCACGACCGACGCCGTGTTCAACGTCGGCATGGCCGTCGCGGCGGTGCAGCTCGTCGAGCCGGGTGTCTACATCGCGATGAGCGGGCAGGTGTTCCCCGCCGGGCGGGTGCGCAAGAACCGCGATGCGAACCGCTTCGAGCGCATCCCGGACTGAAGCCCGGCGCCGCCAGCTGTCGCCGGCGGCGCCACCGTTCGTCACAGGTCGAACTTGATGCCCTGGGCCAGCGGCAGCTCGCTGGACCAGTTGATCGTGTTCGTCTGCCGGCGCATGTAGCCCTGCCAGGCATCCGAGCCCGACTCGCGGCCGCCGCCGGTTTCCTTCTCGCCGCCGAAGGCACCGCCGATCTCGGCGCCGGAGGTGCCGATGTTGACGTTCGCAATGCCGCAGTCCGAGCCGGCGTGCGACAGGTAGTATTCCGCGTGCTGCAGGCGGTCGGTGAAGATCGCCGACGACAGGCCCTGGCGAACGCCGTTCTGCTTCGCAATGGCGTCGTCGAGGTCGCTGCAGGGCACGAGGTACAGGATCGGCCCGAAGGTCTCCTCCTGCACGATGTCCCAGTCGTTCTCGGCCACGGCGATGACCGGCTCCATGTAGTTGCCGGGACGGTCGAGCCGCTTGCCGCCGCACAGGATCTCGCCGCCGGCCTTGCGGACAGCCTCGACGGCTTTCTCGACGCGCTCGATCGACGATTCCTCGATCAGCGGCCCCATCAGCGTCTCGGGGTCGAGCGGATCGCCGATGCGCACCTGCTTGTACGCGTTCACGAGGATTTCCTTGAGCTCGTCCATGCGCGATTCGTGCACGATGACGCGCCGCGTGCTGGTGCAGCGCTGGCCGGCCGTGCCGACCGCGCCGAACACGATCGACGGCACGGCGAGGTCGAGGTTCGCGAACTCGTCGATGATGATCGCGTTGTTGCCGCCGAGTTCGAGCAGCGACTTGCCCATGCGCGCGGCGACCCGCTCGCCGACCATGCGGCCGACTTCGCAGGAACCGGTGAAGGAAACGAGGTCGATGCGCTCGTCGTCGACGAAGGTCTGCGCGAGTTCGTTGCTGCCGTCGTTGATCAGGAAGAACGGGTCGGGCAGGTCCAGGTCGGCCAGCGCCTCGCTGAAGATCTTCTGCACGGCCACGCCGCACAGCGGCGTCTTGGGCGACGGCTTCCAGATATTGACGTTGCCGCAGACCGCGGACAGGCACGCATTCCAGGCGGCGACGGCGACCGGGAAATTGAACGCCGTCAGGATGCCGACCAGGCCCAGCGGGTGCCACTGCTCGTACATGCGGTGCTGCGGGCGCTCCGAGTGCATCGTCTTGCCGTACAGCATGCGCGACTGGCCGACCGCGAAGTCGGCGATGTCGATCATCTCCTGTACTTCGCCGTCACCCTCGGCCTTGATCTTGCCGTTTTCCAGCGTGACCAGGCTGCCGAGCGCGTCCTTGTGCTCGCGAAGCGCGTTGCCGATGCGGCGCACCGCGTCGCCGCGCACGGGCGCGGGCACCATGCGCCAGGTCTGGAACGCCTCCCGTGCCGCTTCGATGACGCGCTCGTATTCGGCGCTGCTCGTGTTCCGCACCGAGGCGATGACCTCGCCGGTCGTCGGGTTGATCGGTTCGATGCTGCCGGCCGACTTGTCTTCCAGTGCGCTGTCGCCTATCCAGGTGCCCGGGTTCGTGGCATCGAGGCCCAGGCGGTCGAGTATCTGTTTCATGGGCGTTGTCCGTGTGGTTTCGTTTTCGAGCGTCGCTGGTGGCCGGTCTCGCCGTGCGCCACCAGCACCGCGGAAAGCTGGCTCGTGCCGCCGTGCGCGTAGTACTGGCCGAAGCGGTTCTCGAGAATGTTTTTGAGGCTGAATTCTTCCTGCGCAATGAATCCCTCATGGTGGTCCGGGCTCATCAGGATCCGGTCCATCACGCTGCAGACGCCGGCCGCGGTCGTGATCTGGATCGCAGACCACAGCCTTCCGGCCACCCGCTGCGGGTACACCTTGTTGACGTAGTTTTCTTCGCGCAGCTCGCCGTCCTGCAGTCCGGTGACGGCAGCATAGATGATCACGACGTCCTGCAGCGTCTGCGGGACCGCGTTCTCGAGGATACGCTTCAGGGTCTCGCGATCCTCGTTCAGCTTCAGCCCGTTCATCAGGAGCTGCATCTGCTCGCAGTGGCCGGGGTAGCGGATCGTCTTGTAGTTCATGTTCTGCACGCGGCCCTGGTAGGACTCGCCCAGCGAGCCGAGTCCGCCCGAGGTATTGAACGCCTCGTACAACGTGCCGTCGATTTCGATTTCCTCGAGTCCTTCGAGCGGCAGCACGTCGACCTCCTCGCCGTCGATGATGCTCTGGCACAGGTTTCCGTATTCGTTGATGACGCCGTCTGTCGACCAGGTCAACGAGTACTTCAGTACGTTGTTCGGG
>CALALV010000021.1 GCA_937925605.1 uncultured Woeseia sp. | reverse complement strand
GGAACCGCGGCTTCTACCACCTGATGCACTTCCTGGCCGAGGAGCGCCTGCTCGGTGCGGCCGGCTACGTCGCAAACGCGGAAGCGATGTTCAACGTGACGATGGACTACGTGCAGGAACGCAAGGCCTTTGGCCAGCGCATCGCCGACTTCCAGAACTCGCGCTTCAAGCTTGCCGACATGCGCACCGGGATCGACGTTGCCCAGGCTTACGTCGACCAGTGCGTCATGGAGCACAATGACGGCAAGCTCTCCGCCGACGACGCCGCGAAGGCGAAGCTCTACACCAGCGAACTCGAGGGCCGCGTGGCCGACGAGTGCGTGCAGCTGCACGGCGGCGCGGGCTACATGATGGAATACCCGATCTGCCGCATGTACCTCGACGCGCGCATCTCGCGCATCTACGCCGGCTCCTCGGAGATCATGCGCGAGATCATTGCGCGCTCGATCGGCCTCGATCCGCGCAAGAAGGCCCGCGACGGCGCCAAGAGCGAGCGCGCCGCATAAGCGAAGCGGACGGGTCCACGGTCGATGTCGGCACGAAAAGCGACCGGGCCTGTTTTCGCCACCCCGGTGCCTGCAGCGGAGGTGTGGCCCGGGGAGGGTTTTTCAGGGCCGTGCGAGGCATGGATGCCGAGCCCGGAGCGTACAGGGACGTATTCACAGCGTCCCTGAAAAACCCTCCCCGGGCCGCGCCTCCGCCCACCACCGCACTCTCGCGAAAACAGGCCCGGCCGCTTTTCTACCATCTCGCGCTGCTGGCTGAACCATTGCCCCGGCGACTCCGCCGAGCCTGGCGCGTGCCGCCGGTCGCGGCATTGCAGACCCGGCCGCCGGACCGTAGGCTCGGCAGTTTCCGAAACGGGCGGAGCAGGGCATGAAGGTCGCATTCATCGGTCTCGGCGTCATGGGCTATCCCATGGCCGGTTATCTCGCGAAGGCCGGCCATGACGTCACGGTCTTCAACCGCACGGCGACGAAAGCCGGGAAATGGGTCGCCGAGTTCGGCGGCCAGAGCGCGGACACACCGCGCGCTGCGGCGGCCGGTGCCGGCTTCGTATTCGCCTGCGTCGGCAACGACGACGACGTGCGCGCCGTGCTGCTCGGGCCGGACGGCGCGCTCGCGGGCTGCGCCGCGGGCGCCGTAATCGTCGACCACACGACGGCATCGGCCGAGGTTGCGCGTGCCGTTGCCGCGGCCGCGGGCGACAAAGAGGTCGGGTTTCTCGACGCGCCGCTGTCAGGCGGCCAGGCCGGCGCCGAGAACGGCCAGCTCACGATCATGGTCGGCGGTGACGACGACGTGTTCGAGCGGGCGCGGCCGGTCATGGAATGCTATGCGAAGGCGATCACGCTGATCGGGCCGACCGGCCACGGCCAGCTGGCGAAGGCTGTGAACCAGATCTGCATCGCCGGCGTCGTGCAGGGCCTCGCGGAAGGCCTGCATTTCGCGAAGCGGGCCGGGCTCGATGTCCCGAAGGTCATCGGCGCGATCTCGAAGGGCGCGGCGCAGTCCTGGCAGATGGAGAACCGCTGGCAGACGATGACGAACGACGAGTTCGAGTTCGGCTTCGCCGTCGAGTGGATGCGCAAGGACCTCGCCATCGCGCTCGCCGAGGGCGAGCAGAACGGCGCGACGCTGGACATGACCCGCCTCGTGGACGGCTACTACGCCGAGGTCGAGGCCATGGGCGGGCGGCGCTGGGACACGTCGAGCCTGCTGCGCCGCCTGGAACGGGGCTGACGCTGCCCGCCGCGCCGACGCGCCGCGGGCAGCACGCCGAATAACGCTCAGCTGCCGAGCGCAGCCTCGATCGCGGCGACGACGCGCTCGTCGTAGGGCTTGGTCCGCGGGCTGAATTCGGCGATCACCTCGCCGTCGCGCCCGATCAGGTACTTGTGGAAGTTCCAGGTCGGGTAGGTGCCGGTCGCTTGCGCCAGCTGCCTGAAGAACGGGTGCGCGTTGCTCTCGCGCACGGTGGTCTTCTCGAACATCGGGAAGCGGACCTTGTAGGTGAGCCGGCAGAACTCCTGGATTTCTTCCTCGGTGCCCGGCTCCTGGCCCATGAAGTCGTTCGACGGGAAGCCGGCGACCACGAGCCCGCGCTCGCCGTATTCCTGGTACAGCTGCTCGAGCCCTTCGTACTGCGGCGTGTTGCCGCACTTCGACGCCGTGTTGACGACGAGCACGACCTTGCCGCGGAATTCGTCGGCGAGCTTCACGGTCTCGTCGGCAGCCAGCCGGCGGAACTCGTAGTCCAGGAGCGTGCTCGCGAGCGCCGGTACGGCGAGCGCGATCGACAGGGCAATTCCGGCAAGCAATGATTTCATGTTCAGCTCCGTTCGTGGTGCGCGCGCGAGCGCGCAAGGCCAGCGACGAATGCTGCCGGGTTTCGATCGCGCAGGCTACTGCCGCGCTGTAACTTTTCGTATCGCCCGGTCCGGGCCTACGCCGCCGGTTCGACTTGCGCGGCCGGACCGTCGGCGTGCCCGAGCTGCTCCAGCAGGCGCGGGATCCGGCTCTTGAGCTTGAAATAGCCTTTCAGGGCGTGCGGCCAGGCCTGCGTGTCGTATTCGCGGCGCAGCTCGATGAGCGGTATGCCGGCCGCTCCCAGTGCCTCGCGCGCCGCGTCCAGCGCACGGGCGACCGGTCCGACCGGTGCGAACGCGGTGACGACGGCATCCGGCGCTTCGCGCCGCGCCCAGTCGACCAGTGACGCAGGCCAGTCGTCGCCGTCGGCCCGCAGCAGCGAGCCTTCGCGACCGAAACGCGCCGCCGCCCGCGCGAGCGCATCGGTGAGCGCGCCGTGGGCGAACGCCCGCGCGGCCCGCCCGGCCGGCAGCGGCGA
>CALALV010000020.1 GCA_937925605.1 uncultured Woeseia sp. | reverse complement strand
CCAGGTCGATGCCGGAGCGCGTCACGGTGAAAGTGCTGCACGTCGAGACCGGCCGGCACGTCTACGGCGGCGCGCAGCAGGTCCTGTGGCTCGCCCGCGGTCTCGAACGCCACGGCGTGCAGTCGTCGCTGGTGTGCGCGGTGGACTCGGCGGTCGCCGGCGTCGCCGCGGAGCAGGGTCTGAACGTCGCGAGCCTGCGCTGCCACGGCGATCTCGATCTCGGTTTCGGCTGGGCGCTGCGCGGCCTGCTGCGGCGCGAGCGGCCCGACCTCGTGCACTGCCACAGCCGCCGCGGCGCGGACCTGCTGGGTGGGCGGGCGGCCGCGGCCGCCGGCATTCCGGCCGTCGTCTCGCGCCGGGTCGACAACCGCGAGTACCGCTGGCTCGCACGGCTGCGCTACCGGCCGTACGCGCGCATCGTCGCGATCTCCGGCGCGGTGGCCGGCGCGCTGCGCGCGGACGGCATCGACGCGGAGCGCATCGTCACGATCCGCAGCGCCGTCGACACGGCGCGCTTCGCCGGCGGACCCGACGAGCGCGGTTTCCGCGAACGCTTCGGCTTCGGGCCGGGCGAGCGCGTGCTGTTCGCGGTCGGCCAGCTGATCCCGCGCAAGGGGCACGCGCTGCTGCTCGAGGCGGTGGCGCGTCTCGCCGGGGACTACCCGGACCTGCGCCTCGTCATCTTCGGCCAGGGCCCGCTCGAGGGCGAGCTGCGGCAGCAGATCGCCGCGCTCGACCTGGTCGGGGTCGTGAAGCTCGCCGGCTTCCGGGCCGATCTCGACGACTACCTCGGCTGCGCCGAGCTGCTCGTGCACCCGGCGCTCACTGAGGGCCTCGGCGTCGCGGCGCTCAAAGCCGCCGCGGCCGGCCTGCCAGTCATCGCGTTCGCGGCCGGCGGCCTGCCCGAGGCCGTGCTCGACGGCGAGACCGGGCTGCTCGTGCCGCCCGGTGACGTCGCGGCGCTCGCCGCCGCCATCGCCGCGCTGCTTGACGACCCGGCGCGCAGCCGTCAGTTTGGCGAGCGGGGGAGGCAGCGCATGCAGCAGGAATTCTCGGTCGAGGCCATGGTCGACGCGCACCACGCGCTGTACCGGGAGGTGCTCGGTGGCTGAGCCCGGGCCGCTCGCGACGAAGCTGGTCGAGACGCTGGCCGCGGCCGGCAAGAGCGTCGCGACGGCGGAGTCCTGCACGGGCGGCTGGATCGCGAAGTCGCTGACCGACGTGCCCGGCAGTTCCGAGTGCTTCGCCTACGGCATCGTCAGCTACTCGAACGGCGCGAAGGAGGCGCTGCTCGGCGTGCAGCCGGCGACGCTGGCCGAGCACGGCGCGGTCAGCGAGCCGGTCGTGCGCGAGATGGCCGAGGGCGTGCTGAAACTCGCCGGCGCGGATTTCGCCGTCGCCGTCAGCGGCGTCGCGGGCCCGGGCGGCGGCAGCGCCGACAAGCCGGTCGGCACGGTCTGGTTCGCGTGGGCGCGGCGCCGCGGCGCCGGCTGCGACCTGTTCGCCGAGCGCCGCCAGTACAACGGCGACCGCCGCGAAGTCCGCGAGCAGAGCGTCGTGACCGCGCTCGAGGGCGTGCTCGAGCGGCTGCGGCAGTATGGCTGAACGCCGCGCGCCGTTCGCGACGGGTGACGTTCGCCGCCGGACCCGGGCGTTGTTCGCAAGGACCGGGGCCGCACCGGCGCGGGTCGCGGGCCGCCCCGGTGGCTGAACCTCGCCTGCTCGCCTCCCTGCAGCCGGGGGACGGCGTCGATGTCTGAACGCCGCCTGTTCTTCGCGCTGTGGCCGGACCACCGCCAGCGCGAGTCGCTGCGCGACCCGATCAAGGCCGCGCTGGCGCCGGTCGAGGGCCAGTTCGTCGAGCGGGCCAACTGGCACGTCACGCTGGTGTTTCTCGGCGCCTTCCCGGAGGAGCGCATCCCGGCGCTCGGGGAGGCCGCGGCCGGCGTGCCGGTCGAGCCGTTCCGGCTGCGCTTCGACCGCCTAGAGTTCTGGGCCCGGCCGCGCATCGCCTGCCTGGCGGCCAGCGCGGTGCCGGCCGAGCTGGGCGCGCTCGTCGACGCGCTCGAGACCGCGGCGGCCGGCTGCGGCCACCGCCCCGAGGACCGGCCCTACCGGCCGCACCTGACCGTTGCGCGCCGCGCCCGGCCGTTCACGGCCGGCCCGCTTGCGCAGCCGGTCACGCTCGACTGGGCCGGCTTCGAACTCGTGGAATCCGTGTCCGGGCCGGGCGGCGTGCGCTACCTCCCGCTGAAACAAGGGCGTACGCCGATTACTTGATGCATTGCCCGGATTGGCCGCCGCGCGTCCCTGTCGGCGCCGCCCGCGAGTGTGAAATAATCGCCCGATCATTCACCTCGGCAGGGCAAGAAATCCATGGATGACAATCGCAAGAAGGCGCTCGCCGCCGCACTCGGCCAGATAGAAAAGCAGTTCGGCAAGGGCTCCGTCATGCGCCTGGGCGACGGCGGTCCCGCGCGCGACGTGGAGGCCGTGTCGACCGGCTCGATCGGGCTCGACGCCGCGCTCGGCATCGGCGGCCTGCCGAAGGGCCGGGTGGTCGAAATCTACGGCCCGGAATCCTCGGGCAAGACGACGCTGACGCTGCAGGTCGTCGCCGAGGCACAGAAGGCGGGCGGCACCGCGGCCTTCGTCGACGCCGAGCACGCGCTCGACCCGACCTACGCCGAGAAGCTCGGCGTCAACGTCGACGAGCTCCTGGTCTCGCAGCCGGACACCGGCGAGCAGGCGCTCGAGATCACGGACATGCTGGTGCGCTCCGGCGCGGTGGACGTCATCGTTGTCGACTCGGTCGCGGCGCTGACGCCGAAGGCCGAGATCGAAGGCGAGATGGGCGACTCGCACGTCGGCCTGCAGGCCCGGCTGATGTCGCAGGCGCTCCGCAAGCTGACCGGCAACATCAAGCGCTCGAACGCGATGGTCGTCTTCATCAACCAGATCCGCATGAAGATCGGCGTCATGTTCGGCAGCCCGGAGACGACGACCGGCGGCAACGCGCTGAAGTTCTACTCCTCGGTGCGCCTCGACATCCGCCGCATCGGTGCGATCAAGAAGGGCGACGAGGTCATCGGCAACCAGACCCGCGTCAAGGTCGTCAAGAACAAGGTCTCGCCGCCGTTCCGGCTGGCCGAGTTCGAGATCCTGTACGGCGAGGGCATCTCGCGCGAGGGCGAGATCATCGAGCACGGCGTCGCGCAGGGCATCATCGACAAGTCCGGCTCCTGGTACAGCTATGGCGACGACCGCATCGGCCAGGGCAAGGAAAACGTCCGCGAGTTCCTGAAGACCAACCCCGAGGTCGCTGCCGACATCGAGCGCAGGATCCGCGAGAAGCTGCTGCCGAAGACAGTCGCAGCCGCAGACGAGGCCGGCGACGAGGAAGCGGTCGCGAAGGAAGCCTGAGGCCTCCGCGGCCGTCGCGGGAGACGCTTCAGTCGCGAATTCGCGCATGCCTGGCAAGACAGTCGCGGCGGTCGGCGGCAGTGCCGCTGCAGCCTTGAACACGCGCACGCGTAGCAAGACCGTCGCGGCGGCCTGCGGCTTTGCCGCCGCTCCTGCCGCGACGCTGGCCCGGTCCCCGTTGCCATGAGCGATCGACCCACCCTCAACGAGGAAATCCGCGCGCTCGATGCGGAGGCCGACGCCGAGCGCTTCGCGGATCCGAAAGAAGCCCGCAAGAAAGCGATGGACTACCTCGCGCGCCGCGAATACGGGCTCGGCGAGCTCAAGCGCAAGCTGGCGAACGCCGGCTTCCAGCGCGACGCGGTCGAACGCGCGGCCGACCAGCTCGCCGCCGAGGGCCTGCAGGACGACGCGCGCTTCGCCGAGGGCTTCGTGCAGGCGCGCGCGAATCGCGGCAAGGGGCCGGTGACGATCCAGTCGGAACTGGCGCAGCGCGGCCTCGACGCCGGGCTCGTCAACACGGCGCTCGCGGAATCGGGCGTCGACTGGTTCGCGCTCGCCCGCGAGGTGCGGCTGAAGAAATTCGGCGAGGCAGTCCCGGTGACCTGGAAGGAGAAGGCGCGGCAGATGCGCTTCCTGCAGTACCGCGGCTTCGACCCCGAGCAGATCCGCGCCGCCGTCGGCGACGACGACTGACCTTCCCCCGTTAAGTCCCGGTTCAGAAAAATTTCAGCGGCCGTTAATCGGCCGCGGCCTATCCTGCAGGCGAAATCCGGGCAAGGCGCCCGCAGGAGAGCATCATGGACCGAGCCAACGAAATCGTACTTGCCGCCGAGAAACCGAGCATCGCGGGGCTGCTGGCCCGCCACGTGCGCCAGCCGGTCGCCGAGCGCGAAGTCGTCGTGCACCGCGATCCCGCCGAGACCGGCAGCTTCCTGATCAGCTGGCGGCAGGGCCGCTACCGGCTGTCGCCGGCGGGGCGGGTCATGTCGCTCGGGATGCCGCGGCGGCGGCCGGTGGCCTGCTGATCGCCGCCTGGCGTGCCGGCGAAAGCTCGCCGGGCCTGCGGTGATTGGCGGTGGCGCGGCTGAGGGCGTTGTAAGTACTCCCCTTTGCGCGCTCGACGGGCGGTTGCCGGTGGTGCGGTGGTGGGCGGAGGCGCGGCCCGGGTGAGGGCGTTCCGGGGACGCTGTAAATACGTCCCTGTAGGCTCCGGGCTCGGCATCCATGCCTCGCACGGCCCTGGAACGCCCTCACCCGGGCCACACCTCCGCTTCGGCCTCGGTGGAGCCGCCAATTTGCATGGCTGTCGCCCCCGGGTGTGCGATCGCTTAAAACGAACGTGGTGCCGCCGGTCAGCAAAGCCAGGTTCCGCGGACCTGCACCTCGCTTTCGGGGCACGTGTCCCCGTCGGTCTGTCGCATGCCGGCGCCTCGCCACGATTGCGTTGTTCGGCAGCGCTGATCTCCTCTCCGCCACTCAACCAGCCGGACACACGGCTCCACGTAGCTCGGTAGCGAAGGCGCGGTCCGGAGCGGGTGGTTCAGGGACGCCGTGAATACGTCCCTGTAGGCTCCGGGCTCGGCATCCCTGCCTCGCACGGCCCTGAACCACCCGCTCCGGACCGCACCTTCGCCCACCACTGACCTCGACGCAGGGAACCCGGACCATCATCCCCCGCCGAACCATGCCGCACTGCGGCAATTGTGGAATAATCCGCGGCCTTGCATTGATTCCGCCCGGCCGCATACTCGCCTCCATGGCCCGAATGACCAGCAAACAGCTCCGCCAGGCCTTCCTGGACTACTTCGCCGAGCGCGGCCACGAGGTGGTCGCGTCGTCGCCGCTCGTGCCGGGCAACGACCCGACGCTGCTGTTCACGAACGCCGGCATGGTGCAGTTCAAGGACGTGTTCCTCGGCGAGGACAAGCGCAGCTACGACCGCGCCGTGACCTCGCAGCGCTGCGTGCGCGCCGGCGGCAAGCACAACGA
>CALALV010000019.1 GCA_937925605.1 uncultured Woeseia sp. | reverse complement strand
CCTGCTCGGCGCGGCCGAGATCGCGTGGCGCAGTTCACGCTACGGCGTCGACGAGCAGCGCGAACTCGTGCACACGCTCGAGGCCGGCGACGGCGCCGTCGCGATCGACTGGGACCAGGCCGAGCCGCTCGAAATCGAACCGGCCGATCTCGGCACGACGCTGCCGGACGCCGGCGCCTGGGCCGAGTGTCCGCCGGCGCTCGGGGTCGCGGCCGACTACGCGAAGTGGCAGAAGCAGTACCAGCGCTGGCTGCGCGACAGCGAGGCGCTGACGCTGTACCGCAATGCCAGGCTGAAGATGACTTCGGCTGCGTTCGAGAGCGAAGGCGAATTCCGCGTCCGGCTGCAGCAGCGCGCGAGCGAGCTGCGCGACCAGGAGGCCGCGAAACTGCGCAAACGCTATGCAACGAAGACCACGACGCTCGAGAACCGCCTGCTGCGCGCGCAACAGGCGCTGGAACGCGAGTCGCAGCAGGCCGGCAAGAAGAAACTCGACACGGCGCTGTCCTTCGGCACCGCGATCCTCGGCGCCGTGCTCGGCCGCAAGCGTCTGTCGGCGAGCACCGCGAGCCGCGTCGGCACGGCGATCCGCTCGGCCGGCGGCGCGCGCAAGGAAGCCGGCGACGTCGAGCGCGCGAAGCAGACGGTGGCGAAGGTCGAGGCCGACCTGGCGGCGCTGAATGCGGAACTCGAAAAGGAGATCGAGGCGCTCGACACGGGCTTCGACGCGCAGGCCGAGGAACTCGACGAGGTCACGGTGCGGCCGAAGACGACCGACGTGCACGTCGCGCTATTCGGGCTCGCCTGGCTGCCTTACCGCGATTCGGGCGACGGCCGCCTGCGCCCGGCCTGGGCAGACTGATCCGCTTCGCGGCCCCATGGGCGACAGCCCGTGCGGGCCGTAGCCGACCGGACCTCGTCAGCACGGCCCCGGCGGCGGCCGCCGGCTCCGTGAGCGCGGCGACCGCGGCGCGGCCCGGCGAGGGTCCTGCGCCCGCCGTCGGCGGACTCAAGCCTACCCGCCCAGGCAGGCCCCGGCGTAGGCTGTGACCTGGCCGGCGTTGTCGAGCTGGCAGTCGTTGTCGTAGGTATTGCCGTCCATGCCGCAGACCGGCCGGTAGACGTTCGGGCAGTTGCGGCCCTGTTCCTCGCACAGTCCCGCGTACTGGATGCGCACGCCGGCGCGTTCCGCCTGGCAGGCGTTGCCGTAGGTCATCTCGTCGGCGCCGCAGACCGGCACGAAGATACGCGGGCAGGGGCGCAGCCCGCAGGCACCCTCGGTGTAGGCCGTGACGCCGGCGCCTTCCGCCGCGCAGGCGTTGGCATGGGTCACGCCGTCGTCGCCGCAGACCGGCGCGTAGACGTCGGGGCAGGCGGCCGCGTCGCAGGCGCCGCTGCGCTGCACCGGCACGCGGTCCTGCTCGGCCTCGCAGCGGTTGCGGTAGGTGCGCGCATTCATGCCACAGACCGGCTCGTAGACGTCCGGGCAACCGCTCTCGGTGCAGGCACCGAGCGAGACGATCTCGATGCCGGCCTGGTCGGCCAGGCAGGCGTTGTTGTAAGTGATGCCGTCGTCCCCGCAGACCGGCGCGTACTCGTCGCTGCAGGCCTCGCCCTGTTCCTCGCACAGGCCGGTGAACGCGATCTCGACGCCCGATGCCCCGGCGAAACAGGCGTTGCTGTAGGTGTTGCCGTCGACGCCGCAGACCGGCTCGAACTCGTCGCCGCAGGCGGCGGCCTGCGGGCACAGGCCGGGCGAGGCCACCTCGACGCCGGCGGCTTCCGCGACGCAGGCATTGCCATAGGTCTTGCCGTCCACGCCGCAGACCGGTTCGAAGGTCTCGCCACAGGCGTTGTCCTGGTACTCGGAACATTCGCCGTAGCCGACGATGTCGACGCCGGCAACGCGCGCCACGCAGTCGTTGCTGTAGGTCTTGCCGTCGACCCCGCAGACCGGGTCGTACTGCATCGTGCAGGCCATGTCCTTGTCCGCAGCGGCCGGCGCGTCGTCCTGGGCCGTGGCGCCGGGGGCGGCGAAGAACAGCAACGCGGCGAGGGCCGCGGCGGCGATCTGAACTGGGCTCACGAAAGATCCTGTGGGCTGGTCGGAGTGGGTATTAGAGAGCCGCGGCGCGGCCCGGTTCAATCGTCGGCGGCCGCGGCCGGCGGTGCGAACAGCCGGCCGAGCGGCACGAGCTCGATGCCCTCGGCGGCGAGCGCCGGCAGTGCCTGCTCGAGGAACTCCAGCGTCTCCGCGTGCGGGTGGCCGATGCCGATGGCGTAGCCGCGGGCGCGGGCGCGCCGTTTCAGCCGCTCGAAAGCGCGGGCGATCGCCTCCGGGTCGCGCTCGTTGTCGAGGAACACGTCGCGCCGCAGCGCCGGCACGCCGGCCTCGCGCGCCAACTCCAGCGCGACGCTGTGCCGCGTCGTGTAGCTGTCGACGAAGAACAGCTCGCCGCGCGCACTGAGCTCCTCCATCAGCCAGCCCATGTGCCCGGGGTGGCGGGTCAGCAGGCTGCCGCGGTGATTGTTGACGCCCGTCGCCTGCGGTACGTCCGCGAGGCTCGTGCCGAAGGCGCGCGCGAACTGCTGCCGGCTCATGTCGAGGTGCAGACCGCCCGGATCGCCGTTCGAGGCCGGGTTGACGGCCTGCAGCGGCAGGTGCAGCAACACTTCCTTGCCGCTGTCGGCGGCGAGCGCCGCCAGCTCGCGGCCGCGCGGCGTGGCCGGCAGGATCGCGCAGGCGACCGGCCCGGGCAGCTCGATTGCGCGCCGGCCGGCGTCGTAGCGGTAGCCCAGGTCGTCGATGATCAGCGCGATCCGCGGCGCGGCGAACGCGGTCGGCGACAGCAGCAGGGCGATGGCGGTCAGCAGGCGGCGCGTCTTCCGTCGGCTCATCGGGTCCCGGGCCGTCAGGGTGCGCGGCTGTGCATGACGCGTCGCGAACGCAGCCGTTCCAGCGCCTCGCCGAGCTGCTCGTCGCTGTCGCGATCGAGTGCGTCGTCGAGGCCGCCGGCAGCGAAGCCACGGCTGTCCTCGATGTAGACGTCCGGCGCAATGCCGGTTTCGTGGATCGAGTCGCCCGAGGGCGTGTAGTAACGCGAGGTCGTGAGCTTGATCGCGCGGCCGCGCGAGAGCGGCATCACGGTCTGCACCAGGCCCTTGCCGAAGGTGCGGGTGCCGATGACCAGCGCGCGGTGATGGTCCTGCAGCGCGCCGGCGACGATCTCGGACGCGGACGCCGAGCCGCTGTTGACCAGCACGACCATCGGCGCGCCGTCCAGCAGGTCACCGCGATGTGCCTCGCGTACGAAGCGCGACTCCGGCGTGCGGCCGTCGGCGCTGACGATGACGCCGTCGTCGAGGAACAGGTCCGAGACGTCGATCGCGGCGTCGAGGATGCCGCCGGGGTTGTTCCTGAGATCGAGCACGACGCCGGCGAGCGAACCGCGGCGCGCGGCGGCGATCTCGTCGGTCAGCGCGTCGATGGCCGAGCTGATCTCGCTCGCGGTCGAATCGGTGAACTGGCTGACACGGATGTAGCCCAGGTCCGGCTCGACCAGTTCGTGGCGCACGCTGGCAACGTGGATGCTGTCGCGGCGCAGCTCGAAGAACAGTACTTCGTCGCCGGGCTGACGCATGACCGTCACGCTGACCCGGGTGCCGGCGCGACCGCGCAGGCGGCGGATCGTCTCGCGCAGGCCGTCCGCCTCGACGGTCGCGCCGTCGATCTCGACGATCTCGTCGCCGGCACGGATGCCGGCGCGCGCGGCCGGCGAACCGTCGATCGGCGCGACCACCAGCAGGCGTTCGTCGCGGGTCGACAGCTCGACGCCGACCCCGGTGTAGCTGCCGGCGGTCGAGACGCGGATGTCCTGGTACTCGCGCGCGTCGAGGTACTGCGAGTGCGCGTCGAGGTCGGCGACCATGCCGCGGATCGCGCTTTCGAGCAGCGTCGCGTCGTCCAGCGGCTCGACATAATCCCGCTTGACGCGCTCCATGACCTCGGCGAACAGGCGGGCCTGTTCGAGCGTCAGGTCGGCCGCAGGCGGCGTCGCCTTCGAGCCCGCGAGACTGCCGCCGAGCGACAGGCCGAGGCCCATCACCGTGCCGATCACCAGCACCAGGATTCCGCGAGTTTTCAGCGACATGGCAGTCTCCGTCGGGGCGCCGCCGGGCGCCTGCCGAGCCGCAGCACGATAGCACAGCAACCCGTTTTTTGCTGCGCGGCTCAGCGCCCCCCGCCGCCCTGCGGGCGCCGCGTGACCCAGCCGCGGGGGTTGAGCGGCTGCGTGCCCCGGCGGATTTCGAAGTACAGGCTGGCCTGCGGCTGGCCGCCCGAGTCGCCGACCGTCGCGATGACGTCGCCGGGCGCGACCCAGTCGCCCGTGTTCGCGAGGATCGACTCGTTGTAGCCGTACAGCGTCAGGTAACCCTCGCCGTGATCGACGATGACCAGCAGGCCGAGGCCGGCCAGCCAGTCCGCGAACACGACGCGGCCGTGGTAGATCGTCCGCACCTCCCGCCCGAGCGGCGCCGCCAGCACGACCCCGTTCCACGCGAGACCGCCGGCGCCGCGCGGCTGGCCGAACTCGTGCAGCAGGTTGCCGGCCACCGGCCAGGTCAGCTTGCCCTTCAGCGCGCTGAACGGCTCCTCGGACGTGATCGGGTAGTCGGACAGGATGCTGGTCAGTTCCGCGATCAGCCGCGCGAGGTCGCGCTCCTCGGCCGCGAGCCGCTCCATCTCGGCACCCTCCGCGCCGAGCCGCTCGTCGATCCGGGCGAGCAGCTCGCGCCGCTCCTCCTGCGCGTCGTTCAGCGCCTGCAGCTCGGCGTAGCGGCTGCGCGCGAGGCGCTCCAGCCGGTTCTCCTCGGCGGCAACCTCGTCGCGCACGGCGGCGAGCTCGGCGATATGCGCGTTCATGCGCTCGATGTTGGCGCCGCGGTACTCGCTGAAATAGCGGTAGTAGGCGAGCAGCCGGCCGAGCGCGGCCGGGTCCTGCTGGTTCAAGAGCAGCTTCAGCCGCTCCTGGCTGCCGCCGGCCCACGCGGCCCGCACCTGCGCCGCCAGCGCGTCGGCTTCGCGCCCGAGCTCCGCGCGGATGTCGGCCAGCCGCGCCTCCAGCTCCTGCTTGCGCTTCTCGCTGTAGCTGCGCTGCCGCTCGATCTCGCGCAGCTGCAGCCGGGTCTCGGAAATGCGCACCTCGGCCTCCTGCAGCTCGCCGGTCAGGCGGTCGCGCTCCGCGGCACGCGCGTCCATGCTCTCTTTCAGGCGGCTGATCTCGGCGCGCACGGCCTCGAGCTCCTGCTCCTTGATGCGAGCCTGGCCGGGCTGCTGTGCGGCGGCGACAGCGCAGGCCGCGAGACAGGCGAGGCTCAGGAGCAGGCGGACCGGGGAAACCATGGGCGGGGAGTTTAGTCCGCCGCGCGCGGGCGCGACAGGCCGGCCCGCGCGGCGGGCGGGCTGGTATACTCGCGCATCGGCTGAAACGGCGCGCGCCGTGCCCGCAGCAACCCGGCAACCAGTTTCGACTCTATGGATCGCTACCTCGAATTCGCGGCGAATCACCCGCTGCTCGTCTCCGGACTCATCCTCAGTTTTTTCTTCCTGGTCTTCACCGAGCTGCGCCGCAAGGCCAGCGGGCTGATCAGCGTCGAGCCACAGGAGGCCGTGCGGCTGATCAACGGCGACGCCGCGGTCGTCGACCTGCGCAACGCCGAGGCGTTCTCGCGCGCGCACATCGTGAACGCGAAGAACGTGCCCTTCGACGAGCTGTCGGCCCACCAGGACAAGCTCGAGAAACTGAAGGGCAAGCCGATCGTCGCGGTCTGCGACGCCGGCATGACCTCGACGAAACTCGCCGACCGGCTGCGCAAGGAAGGCGTCGACAACGTCTACAGCCTGCGCGGCGGCATGAACGCCTGGTCGCAGGCGGGCCTGCCGGTGGTCGGCGGCAAGAAGTCGCGCAAGAGCCGCTGAGCACGGCCGTGGCCGCGCAGGCAAAAGTAGTGATGTACGGTACGGCCTATTGCCCGTACTGCGTGGCGGCCCGCACGCTGCTCGCGAAAAAAGGCGTGCAGTACGAGGACATTTCCGTGTTCGACGACAAGGCCAAACGCGCGGAGATGGAGACGAAGAGCGGCGGGCACACGGTGCCGCAGATACTGATCGACGACCGGGCGATCGGCGGCTTCGACGAGCTGTACGAGCTCGACGAGTCCGGCGAACTCGACCGGCTGCTGGGACGCGACTGAGATCCAGCACCCGCGCAGCGCGGGCATTCAACCCAGAAACACATCCGGAAAAGACACATGGCAGAACAGGCAGCAAGTGAAAGACGCGTCGCGATCCACAAGATCTATCTCAAGGATTTCTCCTTCGAATCGCCGCGCGGTCCCGAGGTATTCACGTCGGGCGACTGGAACCCGAAGACCAACCTGAACCTGCGCAGCTCGCACGCGCCGGCGCCGGGCGACCTGCACGAGGTCGTCCTGACGATCACGGTCGAGGCGAAACACGAGGAGAAGACGCTGTTCCTGATCGAACTGCACCAGGCGGGGCTGTTCCAGATCGAGGGCTACGCGAAGGAGGAGTTCGACGCAGTCGTCGGCAGCTTCTGCCCGGGCACGCTGTTCCCGTATGCCCGCGAGGCCATAGCGGGCATCGTCTCGAAGGGCGGCTTCCCCGAGTTCCTGCTGCAGCCGATCAACTTCGACGTGCTGTACGCGGAAAGCCGCAAGCAGGCGGCCGCGCAGCAGCAGCAGGCCGCCGCCGGCGGCGGCTCCGGCGAGAGCGTCAACTGAGCACGCCCGCGACATCATCGCGCATCGCGGTCGTCGGCGCCGGCTCCTGGGGCACGGCGCTCGCGCTGCAGTTCGCGCGCGGCGGGGCCGACGTCAGGCTCTGGGGCCGCGACGGCGCACAGCTGGCCGCGATGTCCCGGGACGGCGAGAACGAACGTTACCTGCCGGGCGCGCGCTTCCCGCGGACGCTCGTCGCCGTGGCGGACCTCGAGCAGGCGCTCGCCGGCGCCGGCATCGTGCTGATCGCGGTGCCGAGCCACGCGCTGCGCGAGACGCTCGAGCAGGTCGCGCCGCTGTTGCCGGCCGACGCGCGGGTCTGCTGGGCCACGAAGGGTTTCGAACTGACGACCGGCAAGCTGCCGCACCAGGTCGTCGGCGAGGTGCTCGGCACCGACCGACCGCTCGCGGTGCTGTCCGGGCCGACCTTCGCCAAGGAAGTCGGCGACGGGCTGCCGACCGCGATGACCGTGGCGGCCGACGACGACGCGTTCGCTGCCGAACTCGCCGCCGCGCTGTCCAACGAGACCTTCCGCGCCTACACCTCGGGCGACATGCTCGGAGTCGAGGTCGGCGGCGCAGTCAAGAACGTGCTGGCGATCGGCGCCGGCATCTCCGACGGCCTCGGCTTCGGCGCCAATACCCGCATCGCGATGATCAACCGCGGCCTGGTCGAGATGACCCGGCTCGGGGTCGCGCTCGGCGCGCGCCAGGAGACCTTCATGGGGCTCGCGGGCATGGGGGACCTGGTCCTGACCTGCACGGACGACCTGTCGCGCAACCGGCGCATGGGCCTGCTGCTCGCGGCGGGCCGGACGATCGACGAGGCGCAGCGGGAGATCCGCCAGGTCGTCGAGGGCGTGCTCGCGGCGAAAGCGGTACACGAAGTCGCCGAGGCGACCGGCGTCGAGATGCCGATCTGCCGGCAGGTCTACGACGTGCTGTACGAGGGCAAGTCGCCGCGCGACGCGGTCCGGGCGCTGATGCGGCGTTCGCTGAAAGCCGAGTAGGGCCGGCCCGCGTCATTCGCCGGCGAGCGCATCGCCGGCGAAGCCCTGCTGCCGCCAGGCCTCGTAGACCAGCACCGCGGCGGAATTCGACAGGTTCAGCGAACGGCTGCCGGCCTGCATCGGCAGGCGCAGCAGCCGTTCAGCCGGCAGCGCATCCAGCACCGGCTGCGGCAGCCCGCGGGTCTCCGGCCCGAACAGGAACGCGTCACCCGGCGCGTAGGCGACGTCCGTGTACAGGCGCCTGCCGCGCGTGCTCAGCGCGAACACGCGCGCACGGCCGAGCGCCGCCAGGCAACTGTCGAGGTCCGCGTGGGTCGCAAGTTCCGCGTACTCGCGGTAGTCGAGCCCGGCGCGGCGCAGGCGGCGGTCGCTCAGCTCGAAGCCGAGCGGCTCGACCAGGTGCAGCACGGCGCCGCTGTTCGCGCACAGGCGGATGATGTTGCCGGTGTTCGGCGGGATCTCCGGCTGGTAGAGCACGACGTGGAACATGTTGCGTACAATACGGCTTCCCGCCGCAACGAGCACGCAGACCGCCTTGGCAGCGCAGCCGAAACCGAACCCGATCGCCGTCGACTTCTGCGGCATCCCGCTCGCGTCGCCCATCGTGCTGCTGTCGGGCTGCGTCGGCTTCGGGGAGGAGTACACGCGGATCGAGGGCTTCTCTAACCGCGACGTCGGCGCAATCGTGCTGAAGGGCACGACGCGCGAACCGCGCCTGGGCAACCCGCCGCACCGCGTGGCGGAGACGCCGATGGGCATGCTGAACGCGATCGGGCTGCAGAACCCGGGCATGGACCGCGTAGTCGACGAGATCCTGCCGACGCTCGATTTTTCCGAGACGCGCTTCATCGCCAACGTATGCGGCTCGACCATCGACGATTACGCGGAAGTCACCGCGCGCTTCGACGACTCTCCGATCGACGCGATCGAGATCAACATCTCCTGCCCGAACATCAAGGAAGGCGGCGTGTCCTTCGGCAACTACCCGGAGATGTCGGCGAAGGTCGTGGCCGCCTGCCGCAAGGCGACCGGCAAGCCGATCATCGCGAAGCTGTCGCCGAACCAGACCGACATTCGCGAGAACGCGCGCCGCTGCATCGAGGCCGGCGCCGACGCGCTCGCGGTCATCAACACGATCATGGGCATGGCGATCGACGTCGAGAGCCGCACGCCCGTGATCGGCAACGTGCAGGGCGGGCTGTCGGGGCCGGCGATCCTGCCGATCGCGCTGCTCAAGGTGCACCAGGTGTACGACGTCGCCGGGCCGCTTGGCATCCCGATCATCGGCCAGGGCGGCATCACGACGGTCGAGGATGCGCTCGCGTTCCTGATCGCCGGCGCTAGCACGGTCGGCGTCGGCACGGCGCTGTTCTACGAGCCGCTGCTGTGCCGCCGCATCAATGCCGGGATCGCCGACTACCTCGCGCGCCACGGCCTGCAGTCGGTCAGCGAGCTGAGCGGCTCGCTCGCCCTCTAGAACGAGCGCGCCCTGCGCGACGTGGATCGACCCGCGCGTCCCCGGACTAGTCGAGCTCCAGCGATCGTATCTTCCGCGTCAGCGTGTTGCGGCCCCAGCCGAGCAGCCGCGCCGCCTGCTGCCGGTGCCCGCCGCAGTGCGCCAGCGCGGCGCGGATCAGCGTACGCTCGAGCGCCGGCAGCGCCTCGTCGAGCAGCGGCCGGCCGTCGACGTCGTTGAGCTGCGCCTCGGCCCAGCTCTGCAGCGCCGCGGTCCACTCCGGGCTGCGCGTCGCGCGGCCGCCCAGGTCCTCGGGAAGGTCGTCGGCGGTAATCACGCTGCCCGGCGCCGTGACGGTCAGGCGCCGCGTGGCGTTGACGAGCTGGCGCACGTTGCCGGGCCAGTCGTAGGCAGAGAGCGCCGCGAGTGCCGAGTCGTCCAGCGCCTTCGCCGGCGCGCGCAGCTCCCGCGCCGCGTCCTCGAGGTAATGGCGCAGCAACAGCGGAATATCCTCGCGCCGCTGCCTGAGCGGCGGCGTGTTGATGCGGATCACGTTCAGCCGGTGATACAGGTCCTCGCGGAAGCGGCCCTGCTGCACGGCCTGTGCGAGGTCCTGGTTGGTCGCGGCAATGACCCGCACGTCGACCCGGATCGAGGCCTGGCCGCCGACGCGGTAGAACTCGCTCTCGGCCAGCACGCGCAACAGGCGCGTCTGCAGCGCCGGCGACATGTCGCCGATTTCGTCCAGGAACAGTGTGCCGCCGTCGGCCTGCTCGAAGCGCCCGATGCGGCGTGCATCGGCGCCGGTAAACGCGCCGCGTTCGTGACCGAACAATTCCGACTCGAGCAGCTCGGCGGCGATGGCCGAGGTGTTCAGCGCGACGAACGCGCGGTCGGCGCGCGGGCTGTGTTCGTGCAGCGCGCGCGCGACGAGCTCCTTGCCGGTCCCGGACTCGCCCGTGATCAGCACGGTCATGCTGGAGTTCGCGAGCCGGCCGATCGAGCGGAAGACCTCCTGCATCGCCGGGGCCTGGCCGATCAGGGCCGAGATGGGGCGCTCGCCGGCGCGCGCGGCCGGCCCGGTGTCGCGGCGGCCCGTGGCCTTGCGGATCAGCTCGATCGCCTCGTCGATGTCGAAGGGCTTCGGCAGGTACTCGAAAGCGCCGCCCTGGTAGGCAGCGACCGCGTTGTCGAGGTCGGAGTGTGCCGTCATGACGATGATCGGGAGCTCGGGCCGCTCGTCGTTGAGGCGCCTGAGCAGGTGCAGGCCGTCCATGCCCGGCATGCGCACGTCCGTCAGCAGCACGTCGGGGCTGTCGCTCGCAATCGCCTCGAGCAGCGGCTCGGCGCGCTCGAACGAGCGACTTTCGATGCCGGCCTGCCGCAGGGCCTTGTCGAGCACCCAGCGCACGGACTGGTCGTCGTCGACGACCCAGACGCGCAGATCGCCGTCAACCATTGGCTGGCTCCTCCGCGCCCGCCAGCGGCAGGCGCACGTAGAACACGGTCCGCCCCGGGCGGGAGTCGAACTCGATCAGGCCGCCGTGGCGGCTGATCAGGTCCTGCGCGACCGGCAGGCCGAGGCCGGTGCCGTCGGGGCGGCCGGTGACGAGCGGGTAGAACACCGAGTCCTGCAGCTCGGGCGGGATGCCCGGGCCGTCGTCCTCGATCTCGATGGTCGCGATCATCGGGTGGCGGTGTTCGCCGATCGTGAAGTTGCTGGTCGCGCGCGTGCGCAGCGTCAGCGTGCCGCGGTTCTCGAGCGCGCTGCAGGCGTTCTGCATCAGGTTCATGAGCGCCTGCACGATCTGGTCGCGGTCGAGCGCGAGCGGGGGCAGGCCCGGGTCGTAGTCGCGCTGCAGGCGGACGCCGTCGCCGGCCTGGGTGGTCACCAGCCGCGCGACGTACTCGAGCAGCTCGTGGATGTTCGCAGGAAGCTTGGTCGGCGGGCCGCCCGGACCGAGCAGCGTGTCGACGAGCGCGACGAGCCGGTCGGCCTCGGAGATGATCACGCCCGTGTACTCACGCAGCTCGTCGCTGTCGAGCTGCCGCTGCAACAGCTGCGCCGCGCCGCGCAGCCCGCCGAGCGGGTTCTTGATCTCGTGGGCGAGCTGTCGAACCATCTGCCGGCCCGCGCCGTGCTGGATAAGCAGGGCGTTCTCGCGCGTGATTTTCATGCGCCGGGTAACGTCGATCAGCTCGACCAGCAACCATGCCCGGCCGTCGCGGGCATCCGGCGCCGAGACCCGGCACTCGATCATGCGCCGCTGTGCGTGCACTTCGGACGGCGCGAGAAACAGTTCGTGCGCGTATGTCTGGCCGGTCGCGAGGCTGCTGGCCAGCACGTGCTTGAGCGTTTCGTCGTCGTCGACGAGCGGCAGCAGCGGCTTGCCGAGCGCGCGGTTGCGGCTGATGCCGAGCAGGTTCTCGGCGGCGGCGTTCAGCTGCGCCAGCAGCAGGCGGTCGTCGAGAACGACGACGGCCGTGTCGAGATTGTCGAGTATGTCTTGCGGCAGCATCGGTTCCGCCCGCGCGGACCCTGGCGGCGCGCAGCTCGCGGTGGGGCCCGGGCCCTGGCCTAGGGATTCAGGATCGAGGTCTGCTGCACGTAGAAGCGGATCGGCTCCGAGCGGATCATCAGTGCGCCGTTCTGGTCGACCACCTCCGCCTGCAGGTTGTGGGTGCCGCGCCATACCTCGGACAGCTGCGCCTGCAGGCCGTTGATCGTCTGCGCCTCGCCGTCGAAATACAGCCGCACCCGGTCGCCGCTGCGCAGGCCCGGCTGCAGGTTCAGCCGGACGTCCAGTGTGCCGCCTATATTCCACAGCGTCTGCTCCGCGGTGGGCGAGGCGAAAGCCAGCGACTCGTAGGAGAAGGGGCGCTCGGGTTCCGGCGGCTGTTCGCTGGCGCGCGCTGCGGCCGCGGGCCGGGTCGGGCGCGGCGCTGCGCGCGCGCCCGGACGGGTCGTGATCTGGACGCGCTCGGCGCCCGGCACCGGCTGATCCGAGTAGTGCGTGACCCCGTCCTCGTCCACCCACTTGTAGACCTCCTGCGCGTTGGCGGCGCAGAAGCCCGACAGCAGGACGAGCATGGCGAGTCGGCGAAGTGGCATGGATCAAGCATAGCAGCGCCCAATCGCGGCTGGCCAGCGGCGCGGGCGACATTATGTCGCCCGCGCGGCGGCTCCCTAGAGGCTGTAGTACATGTCGAACTCGACCGGATGCGTGGTCATCCGCAGGCGCGTCACGTTTTCCATCTTCAGCGCGATGTAGGCGTCGATCAGGTCGTCGGTGAACACATCGCCGGCCTTGAGGAACTCGCGGTCCGCATCCAGGTTTTTCAGCGCCTCTTCGAGCGAGAACGCGACCAGCTGCAGGTTCTTTTCCTCCTCGGGCGGCAGGTCGTACAGGTCCTTGTCCATCGCGTCGCCCGGGTGGATCTTGTTCCTGATGCCGTCGAGCCCGGCCATCAGCATCGCGCTGAACGCGAGGTAGGGGTTCGCCATCGAGTCGGGGAAGCGCACCTCGATGCGGCGCGCCTTCGGGTTCGCGACGTAGGGGATGCGGATCGATGCGGAGCGGTTGCGGGCCGAGTAGGCCAGGATCGTCGGTGCCTCGAAGCCCGGCACGAGGCGCTTGTAGCTGTTGGTCGCGGGGTTCGTGAACGCGTTCAGCGCCTTGGCGTGCTTGATGATGCCGCCGATGTAGTAAAGCGCCGTGTCGGACAGGCCGCCGTAGCCGTCGCCCGCGAACAGGTTCTTGCCGTCCTTGACCAGCGACTGGTGCACGTGCATGCCGTTGCCGTTGTCGTTGACCAGCGGCTTGGGCATGAAGGTTGCCGTCTTGCCGTAGGCGTGCGCGACGTTGTGCACGACGTACTTCAGCACCTGGACCTCGTCGGCCTTGTTGCGCAGCGTGTTGAACTTGACGCCGATCTCGCACTGGCCGGCCGTCGCGACCTCGTGGTGATGCACCTCGGTGCTGAGGCCCATCTCCTCGAGCGCGAGACACATCGCGGAGCGGATGTCGTGCAGCGAGTCGACCGGCGGCACCGGGAAGTAGCCGCCCTTGACGGTCGGGCGGTGGCCGATGTTGCCGTCCGCGTCGGTCTTGCCGCTGTTCCAGGCGCCCTCGGTCGAGTCGACGGAGTAGAACGCGCCCTGCATCGAGTCGCCCCAGCGGACGTCGTCGAATACGAAGAACTCGTTTTCCGGGCCGAAGTAGGCCTCGTCGGCGATGCCGGTCGATTTCAGGTAGGCCTCTGCGCGCTCGGTCAGCGAGCGCGGGCAACGGTCGTAGCCCTGCATCGTCGACGGCTCGATCACGTTGCAGCGCAGGTTGACGGTGGTCTCCTCGGCGAACACGTCCACGACCGCGCTGGCGGCATCCGGCAGCAGGATCATGTCGGACTCGTTGATGCCCTTCCAGCCGGAGATCGACGAGCCGTCGAACATCTTGCCGTCCTCGAACAGCTCCTCGTCGACGGTGTGGGCCGGCACGGTCACGTGCTGCTCCTTGCCCTTGGTATCGGTGAAGCGGAAGTCGACGAAACGGACCTCGCGGTCCTTGATCAGGGCCAGTACCTCGGCGGCGGTCATGGGAATCTCCTCGGATTGCGTGGATGTGTCGGGCGCGGCTGGCCGCGCGTTGGCCCATGGCGGTGCAGGTTCCATGCCAGCAGCGGCGACGGTGCAGGCTGTTGAAATAACGGCGGTTTTGCCGAAGCGGGGCGTCGACGCCCGCACCATCTTGGGGCAGAGCAAGAAAAGCGCGCACCAGCATAGTGCAAAGTGCCCGCCGTTGCACGGTTCCGGCGCGGCGCGCGGCATGCGGGCGCCGGGGACGCGGGTTATACTGCGCGGCCGATTTTTCGAGGCCCCGAGCCCCACCGATGAACGACGAGCGCAAGCCCGGCTGCCGGAGCTTCCAGGACCTCATTCTCAAGCTGCAGCAGTACTGGGCGGAGCGCGGCTGCGTCATCGCCCAGCCCTACGACATGGCCATGGGGGCCGGCACCTTCCACCCGTCGACCTTCCTGCGCGCCGTCGGCCCGGAGCCGTGGAGCTCCGCCTACGTGCAGCCCTGCCGGCGGCCGACGGACGGCCGCTACGGCGACAACCCGTTCCGGCTGCAGCACTACTACCAGTACCAGGTCGTTATCAAGCCGTCGCCGGACGACATCCAGGCCCTGTACCTCGATTCGCTGCGCGCGATCGGCATCGACACCGCGGTGCACGACATCCGCTTCGTCGAGGACAACTGGGAGTCGCCGACGCTGGGCGCCTGGGGGCTCGGCTGGGAAGTCTGGCTGAACGGCATGGAGATCACGCAGTTCACGTACTTCCAGCAGGTCGGCGGCCTGGAGTGCCGGCCCGTAACCGGCGAGATCACCTACGGCCTCGAGCGGCTTGCGATGTACCTGCAGGACGTCGAGAGCATCTTCGACATCGTCTGGACGGACGGACCGCTCGGGCGCATCAGCTACCGCGACGTCTATCACCAGAACGAGGTCGAGCAGTCGCGCTACAACTTCGAGCAGGCGGACACGGCCGGCTTGTTCGCGCAGTTCGACCAAGCGGAAGCGGAAGTGCGGCGGCTCATCGACGCCGGGCTCGCCCTGCCGGCCTACGAGCAGATGCTGGCCGCGTCGCACACGTTCAACCTGCTCGACGCGCGCGGCGCGATCTCTGTCAGCGAACGCCAGCGCTTCATCCTGCGCGTCCGCGACATGTCGCGCGCGATCGCCGAGAGCTACTATGCCAGCCGCGAGGCGCTCGGGTTCCCGATGTGCGCGAGCGTCGCCGGCGAGGCCGCCGCGCAATGAGCGAACACGCGGACCTGCTGGTCGAGATCGGCACCGAGGAGCTCCCGCCGAAAGCGCTGCGGCCGCTTTCCGACGCATTCGCCGCAGGGCTTGCGGAGGCCCTCGCCGGGGCCCGTCTCGCGCACGGCGAGCTCAGGGCCTTCGCCACGCCGCGGCGCCTGGCCGTGACCGTCAGCGGGCTCGCAACCCGCCAGCCGGACCGCGAGGCCGAGCAGAAGGGCCCGCCGGTCAAGGTCGCTTTCGGCAAGGACGGCAAGCCGACCCGTGCCGCGCTCGCCTTCGCCGAGAAGTGCGGCGTGGCGGTGGACGCGCTCGCGCGCGAGCGGACCGACAAGGGCGAATGGCTCGTGCACCGCTCGACCGAGGCCGGCCTGCCGGCCACCGGGGTACTGCCGGGCTGCGTGGAGCAGGCGCTGGCCGGCCTGCCGATTCCGCGCCGCATGCGCTGGGGCGCCGGCAGCGAGGAATTCGTGCGGCCGGTGCACTGGCTCGTGTTCCTGCTCGGCGGCGACGTCGTCGACTGCAAGCTGTTCGGCATCGCCGCCGGCCGCGAAAGCCGCGGCCACCGCTTCATGGGCTCGGCACGCATCGAACTCTCGGGCGCGGCCGGCTACGAGCGGCAGCTGTACGACGAGGGCCGGGTCGTCGCGGACCTCGACGCGCGCCGTGAGCGCATCGTTTCCGCCGTGGCGGAGGCCGCCGCGGAGGCCGGCGGCACGCCGGTCGGCGATACCAACCTGTACGACGAAGTCGCGGCGCTGACCGAGTGGCCCGTGGCGCTGACCGGCCGCTTCGACGCGGCCTATCTCGAACTGCCGCGGGAGGTCATCGTCGCCACGCTGACCGGCCACCAGCGCTACTTCCCGATCACCGGCGAAGACGGCGCGCTGCTGCCGGCTTTCGTCACGGTTGCGAATATCGACAGCCCGGAGCCCGGGCTCGTGCGCGACGGCAACGAGCGGGTCATCAGGCCGCGGCTCGCGGACGCAGCGTTTTTCTGGAACACGGACCGCGAACAGACGATGGCCGCACGCAGCGAAGCGCTCGACGCGGTCGTCTACCAGCGCGGCCTCGGCACGCTGGCCGACCGCAGCCGCCGGATCGCACTGCTCGCCGCGCGCATTGCGGCCGCGAGCGGCGCGGACCCGCTCGTCTGCGAACGCGCCGCGCTGCTCGCGAAGTGCGACCTGCTGACCGGCATGGTCGGCGAGTTCCCGGAGCTGCAGGGCACGATGGGCGCCTACTACGCGCGCGCCGACGGCGAGCCGCAGGCGGTTGCCGAGGCGATCGGCGAGCAGTACCTGCCACGCTTCGCCGGCGATGCGCTGCCGGCCAGCGCGCCCGGTCGCGCGCTGGCGCTGGCCGACAAGCTCGACGCGCTGTGCGGCGCGTTCGCGTCCGGGCGCAAGCCGTCCGGCAATCGCGACCCGTTCGGCCTGCGGCGCGCGGCGCTCGGCTGCGTGCGCATCGTCGTCGAGCACGGGCTCGAACTCGACCTGCCGGCACTGCTGCGCGCCGGCCTCGAGTTGCAGCCCGCCGACGCCGCGCCTGGCGCGGCCGACGAGCTGTATGACTTCATCGTGGACCGCCAGCGCGGCTGGTACCTGGACGCGGGGCGCTACGGCGCCGAGATGTTCGACGCGGTGCGCTGCCGCGGGCTCGTCTCGCTTGCGGACATCGACGCCCGGCTTGCGGCGCTGGCCGGCTTCGTCGAGCACGAGGACGCCGAAGCGCTCGCGAGCGCGAACAAGCGCATCGCGAACATCCTGCGCCAGGCCGCGCACGAGGACGAGCGCGATCCGGACCCGGGCCTGTTCGAGCACGACGCGGAACGCGCGCTGTTCGAGGCCATGCGCGAGACGGGCGATCGGCTGGCCGCCAACACCGAGGCGCGCCGCTACGCGGACGCACTCGCAGACCTCGCGCGCCTGCGCGGACCGGTGGATCGCTTCTTCGACGACGTCATGGTCATGGCCGACGACGACGCCGTGCGCGTCAACCGGCTGCGGCTGCTGGCCGCGCTGCGCGCGCAGTTCCTGCGCATCGCCGACATCTCCCGGCTCGCGATCGCGCGAGGCTGATTTGAGCCGCGGTCTCGTCATCCTCGACCGCGACGGCGTCATCAACAGGGAGTCGCGCGAGTTCGTGAAGAGCGCGGCGGAATGGCAGCCGCTGCCGGGCAGCATGGAAGCGATAGGCCTGCTGACGCGCAGCGGCTACGACGTCTGCATCGCGACCAACCAGTCCGGCCTCGGGCGCGGCCTGTTCGACCGCCGCGCGCTGGCGGCGATGCACCGCAAGCTCAGGCGCCTGGCGGCACGCCACGGCGGGCGCGTCGTGCGCGTCGCGATCTGCCCGCACCGGCCGAACGAGGGCTGCGACTGCCGCAAGCCCGCGCCCGGGCTGCTGCTCCAGCTCGCGCGTCGCATGCGCAGGGATCTCGCCGGCGTGCCGTTCGTCGGCGACACGCTGCGGGATCTCGACGCGGCCGTCGCCGCCGGCGCGCGCCCGGTGCTGGTGCTGACCGGCAACGGCGAAGCGACCCGCCGGGCGCTGGAAAAGTCCGGCCGGCGCGTGGACACTTACCCGGACCTGCTCGCCTTCGCAAGACACCTGGCAGGCACCCGATGAGCCGGGGACCGACGCTTTGCTGCTGATACGTTCGCTCGTCTTCCAGTTCTGGTTTTTTGCCTCGGCCGTCATCGCCGGCACGACGGTCGTGTTCCTCGCGCCGTTCAGCCACGACGTGCGTTTCTCGATCGCGCGCGGCTGGGGAGCCAGCATGCTGTGGGCCGGGCGCTTCTTCTGCGGCCTCGACTACGTCATCGAGGGTCGCGAAAACATTCCGCGGCAGGCCAGCGTCGTGCTGTGCAAGCACTCGACCGTGTTCGAGACCTATGCGCAGCTCACGACCTTTCCGCGGCAGACCTGGGTGCTGAAGCGCGAGCTGAAGTGGATCCCGCTGTTCGGCTGGGGGCTCGCGCTGATGAAGCCGATCGCCATCGATCGCGGTGCGGGCCGCAAGGCGGTCACGCAGGTCATCCGCCAGGGCAAGGACAGGCTTGCCGAGGGCACCTGGGTCACCGTGTTCCCCGAGGGCACCCGGGTGCCCGCCGGGCAGACGAAGAAGTACGGCATCAGCGGCGCGGCGCTCGCCGCCGAGGCCGGCTGCCCGGTCGTGCCGGTTGCGCACAATGCCGGCGACTTCTGGCCGCGACGCGGCCTGACCAAGCGGCCCGGCCTGATCCGCTTCTGCATCGGTCCGCCGATCGAAACCGCTGGCCGCGATCCGAAGGCGATCAACGCCGAGGCGCAGGCCTGGATCGAGGGCAAGATGGCTGAAATCAGCGAGGCGTATCAGCCGGTCGACGGCCGCTGACAGCCGGGCTCGGCTGCAGTTCGCGCGCCCGGTGGCGAGCCGGGTTCGCCAGCGCCGAGGTTCTGCGCCGTCAGCGCGTCGCGCGCGACGCGGGTCTGGCGGGCGCCCGGGTCGGCACGCTCGGAACGTGTCGCGCGACGTGGGGTCGCCGGGCGACGAGCTGCGACACGTCCCGCGCGGCGCCCTCGAGGTGGGTTCGCCCTGCGACCGGGCTCGACGCCTCCGGCAGGGTTCGCTCCAGGCAGGGTCGCTAGACGTCCAGGTTCGACACGGTCAGCGCGTTGCGCTCGATGAACTCGCGGCGCGGCTCGACCTGGTCGCCCATCAGCGTCGTGAAGATCTCGTCGGCCTTGACGGCGTCTTCGATTTTCACCTGCATCAGCCGGCGCGTCTCCGGGTTCACGGTCGTGTCCCAGAGCTGGTCCGGGTTCATCTCGCCGAGACCCTTGTAGCGCTGCACGGACTGGCCCTTGCGCGCCTCGGCCATGAGCCAGCGCACGGCCTCCGGGAAGCTCGAGATGTTCTCGCGCTTGTCGCCGCGCGCGACCCACGCGCCCTCGCCCACCAGGCCGCGCAGCTTGCCGGCCAGCTCCATGATGTGGCGGTACTCGTTGGTCTCGAAGAACTCGCGCGGCAGGTAGCGGGTCGTGCCGATACCGTGCTGCTCGCGCAGGATCGCGATACGCACGCCCTCGCCGTCCGCGTCGCCGCGTTCGAGCGTCGCGCTGTAGTTGACGGACTTGCCGTTGCCGGCGCGGCCGGGGTCGGCCTTGGGCAGCGCCTCGGACAGGCCGCGCGTCCAGGCGTCGAACGCGTCCAGGTTGTCGATATCGGTCAGCTGGCGGTCCACCGTGTCCAGCTTTGCGAGCGTGCGCAGCACGGACTCGTCGTAGCGGTTCGCGAGCCGCTCGATCATGCGCTCTACGGCGATGTACTCCTTGGCCAGCGTCTCGAGCGCCTGTCCGGACAGTGCCGGCGCGTCGGCCGCGACGTGCACGCCGGCGCCGTCCAGCGCCGAGGCGAGCAGGTGCGCGGTCAGCTCGGCGTCGTCCTTGACGTACACCTCCTGCTTGCCTTTCTTGATCTTGTACAGCGGCGGCTGGGCGATGTAGACGTGGCCGCGTTCGATCAGCTCGGGCATCTGCCGGTAGAAGAACGTCAGGAGCAAGGTGCGGATGTGCGAGCCGTCGACGTCCGCGTCGGTCATGATGATGATCCGGTGGTAACGCAGCTTGTCCGGGTCGAAGTCCGAGCGGCCGATGCCGCAACCGAGCGCGGTGATCAGCGTGCCGACTTCGGCCGACGACAGCATCTTGTCGAAGCGCGCCTTCTCGACGTTCAGGATCTTGCCCTTGAGCGGCAGGATCGCCTGCGTGCGGCGGTCGCGGCCCTGCTTCGCGGAGCCGCCTGCCGAGTCGCCCTCGACTAGGAACAACTCGGAGAGTGCCGGGTCTTTCTCCTGGCAGTCGGCAAGCTTGCCCGGCAGCCCGGCGATGTCGAGCGCGCCCTTGCGCCTCGTCATCTCGCGCGCCTTGCGAGCCGCCTCGCGGGCCCGGGCCGCGTCGATGATCTTGCCGACGATCGCCTTGGCCTCCGCCGGGTTCTCGAGCAGGAAGTCCTCGAGGCGCTCGGCCATCGCCGACTCCACGATACCTTTAATTTCTGATGAAACCAGTTTGTCCTTGGTCTGGGACGAGAACTTCGGGTCCGGCACCTTCACGGACAGCACTGCCGTCAGGCCCTCCCGGGCGTCGTCGCCGGACGGCGTGAATTTCTCCTTGCGCCCGGAGATCTCTTTCTCGATATAGCTGTTCAGCGTGCGGGTCAGCGCGCTGCGAAAGCCGGCCAGGTGCGTGCCGCCGTCGCGCTGCGGGATGTTGTTCGTGTAGCAGAACATGTTCTCCTGGTAGGCATCGTTCCACTGCAGCGCCGCCTCGACGGTGACGTGGTCGCGCTCTACCTGGAAATGGAACACGGTCGGGTGGATCGACTGCTTGTTGCGGTTCAGGTGTTCGACGAAGGCGCGGATGCCGCCCTCGTACTGGAATACGTCGTGCTTCTCGCTGCGCTCGTCCGTCAGCTCGATCCGCACCCCGGAGTTCAGGAACGACAGCTCGCGCAGCCGCTTGGCGAGGATGTCGTAATGGAACTCGATGTTCGTGAAGGTCTTGTCGCTGGGCTTGAAGCGCACGGTCGTGCCGGTCTTGTCCGTGTCGCCGACCACGGCGAGCGGCGCCACGGGCTCGCCGTAGCGGTATTCCTGCTGGTGCACCTTGCCGTCGCGGTGAATGGTCAGCACGAGGCTTTCCGACAGCGCGTTCACGACCGAGACGCCGACGCCGTGCAGGCCGCCCGAGACCTTGTAGGAATTGTCGTCGAATTTTCCGCCGGCATGCAGCACGGTCATGATGACCTCGGCGGCCGAGCGGCCCTCCTCCGGGTGCATATCGACCGGGATCCCGCGGCCATCGTCGCTGATCGTCACCGATTCGTCGGCATGGATCGCCACCGTGATCGTGTCGCAATAACCGGCCAGGGCCTCGTCGATCGAGTTGTCGACGACCTCGAAGACCATGTGGTGCAGGCCGGTCCCGTCGTCGGTGTCGCCGATGTACATTCCGGGCCGTTTGCGGACGGCCTCGAGACCCTTCAAGACCTTGATATTGCTGGAGGTATATTCGATGTTGTCGGCCATTCGTAGCCCTCGCGAGACAAGCCCGCCATTGTAGCATTTTGCGCTGCCGCAAGGACCTGTCCGGGGTGCTGAAAAGGCCCGGGGGGCGCGCGGCCGGAGCGCCGCCGCGAGAGTGGCTCAGGCTGGTCGCAGGGCGCCCTGTTCCACGTGGAACTTCGCGTGCTCTGCCGGCACCGGGACCGCCTCCGGCGCCAGCGCCGTGGCCACGACCTGCGTGCCGAGCGCGCCGACCGCGTCCATCAGGCGGCCCAGCGCGGCCGCATCGAGCTCCGCTGCCGGGTCGTCGAGCAACAGCAATGGCGGCCGCCCCAGCGCCCCGGCCGCCACCTCGATCGAGGCCAGCACCAGCGCGCAGGCCAGCAGCTTTTGCTGCCCACGCGAGACCAGCTTGCGCGCCACCCGCTCGTCGACCCGCAGCCGCAGGTCCGCCCGGTGCGGACCGTACTGCGAGGTGCCGGCCTGGCGGTCGCGCTCGCGGTGCCCGGCGAGCGCCGCGGCCAGGCGCTGGTCACGCGGCCAGCCGGCCATGTACTCGAAACCCACGCTCACTCCGAGCAATCGCCCCGCGACGCTCTCCAGCGTCGGCAGCGCCGTTGCCACGATCCGCGCCCGCGCCTCGTGCAGCGCCTCGCCAGCCCGGGCGAATTCTTCGTCCCAGCTGTCCAGGCCGCCCTGGCCCTCCCTCAGCAAGGCATTGCGCTGTTTCAGCGCCCGGCGGAAGCGCCGCCAGCTCTCGAGGAAGCCTTGTTCCACGTGGAACCCCATCCAGTCCAGGAATCGCCGCCGTTCGTCCGGGGCGCCCCCGACCAGCCGGTGCACGTCGGGATCGATGACCTGCAGCGGCAGCGCCGAGGCCAGCGCCGCGAGCCCGCCCGAGTGATCGCCGTCCACGCTGAGCGCGAGACCGCCACGGCCGTGGCGCACCCCGAGCCGATGATCGCGCCCGCCCGTTTCGACGATCCCGGTAACCAGGCACTCCGCCGCGCCGTGCCTTACGACGTCCCGGACCCCGGCGCCCCGGAACGAGCGCCCCCGGCCCAGGAAGCCAATTGCTTCGAGGAGGCTGGTCTTGCCCGAGGCGTTGGCCCCGGACACCAGCGTGAAATGAGGATGCGGCTCGAACTCGGCCGCGACCAGGCAGCGAAAGTCCTGGCAGGAAAAACGCCGCAGCGGCACCCGACCGCCTGGGCCTACAGCCTCATCGGCATGACGACGAAGCGCGTGTCCTCGCTGTCCGGTTCGCGCAGCAGGCAGCTGGAATTGCTGTCCTGCACGGCGACCGAGACGCTGTCGGACTCGATGGCCCCGAGCGCGTCGAGCAGGTAATTCACGTTGAAGCCGATCTCTATGTCCTCACCCGAGTACTCGACCTCGAGCTCCTCCTCGGCTTCCTCCTGCTCCGGGTTGTGCGCCTGGATCGTGACTCCGCTGTCGCGGATGATCAGCCGGATGCCACGGTACTTCTCGTTGGACAGGATCGCGGTGCGCTGCAGCGCACCGCGCAGCGCCCCACGGTCGGCGGCCAGCCGGTTGCTGGTCTCCTTCGGGATGACGCGCTCGTACTCGGGAAACCGCCCGTCGATCAGCTTGGAGGTAAACCGGATCCCGTCCAGCTGGACGCGCACGTGGTTACTGCCCAGCTCCATCGTCACGGCCCCCTCGCCGGTCAGCAGCCGCTGCAGTTCCAACACGCCCTTGCGAGGCACGATGACCTGCTGCTCCTTGAGCTTCGCTCCCTTCAGTTCCTGCTGGCACAGCGCCAGTCGATGACCGTCGGTCGCGACCGCCCGCAGGTGCTTGCCGCCGGTCTCCAGCAACAGCCCGTTCAGGTAGTAACGTACGTCCTGCTGCGCCATCGAGAAATGCGTTTTCTCCAGCAGCCGCACGAGGATCCCCTGGGGGACATCCAGCGTCTGCGTCGCATCGATGTCCTCGACCGTCGGAAACTCGGCCGCCGGCAGCGTCGCAAGCGAGAACTTGCTCCGACCCGAGCGTACCGCCAGCTTGTCGCCGGTCTGCGAGACTGCAACTTCCGCCCCATCCGGCAGGGCCCGGCAGATGTCGAGCAGCTTGCGGCCCGGTACGGTTACTTCGCCGCCGCTCTCGATGTCGACCTCGGCCGTCGCCACCAGCTCGACCTCCAGGTCGGTAGCCGTGATCGACAGCGTCCCGTTCTTCGCCACCAGCAGCACGTTGGCCAGGATCGGCATCGTCTGGCGACGCTCGACGACCCCAATAACGGCCTGCAGGGGCTTCAGCAAGGTCTCGCGAGCCGCGCGTAACTTCATCTATCCCACCTGTTAATAAATATTGGAAATAAATCTATTTTAGTTATTGTAGAGTCGGCCCCGGTCTGTGGATAAGCCGAAAAGCACGTTTAGAAACAGCAACTTACGCACGAAATCCCGCCCCGGAACCCGGTGCAGGACCGATCCCGAAACTGTGCGTTAGCTGTGGATAAAAACGCGCGACAAAACTGTGCACGGGTTATCCACATTATCCTGTCAGAGTTCTCAACAAATTCAAGTAATCCTCGTCCACGCGCTTTTCTGTCTCGCGCAGCCCGGCAATGCGCCGGCAGGCGTGCAGCACCGTGGTGTGATCGCGGCCGCCGAACGCGTCGCCGATCTCCGGGAGACTGTGGTTGGTCAGCTCCTTCGCGAGCGCCATCGCCACCTGGCGCGGCCGGGCCACAGAGCGGCTGCGCTTCTTCGACAGCAGGTCGCCGACGCGCAGCTTGTAGTAGTCGGCGACGGTCTTCTGAATGTTCTCGATCGAGACCAGCCGCTCCTGCAGCGCCAGCAGGTCGCGCAGGGCCTCCTTCGCGAAATCCAGGCTGATCGGCTTGCCCGTGAATTCCGAGTTCGCCATGACCCGGCGCAGCGCGCCTTCCAGTTCGCGCACGTTCGACCGGATCCGCTTGGCGATGAAAAACGCGACCTCCTCGGGCAGCGCCACGCCGGCCGCTTCGGCCTTCTGCATCAGGATCGCCACGGATGTCTCGAGTTCGGGCGGGTCGATCGCCACGGTCAGGCCCCAGCCGAAACGGGACTTGAGCCGCTCCTCGAGCCCGTTGACCTCCTTCGGGTATCGGTCGCAGGTCAGCACGATCTGCCGCTGGCCCTCGAGCAGCGCGTTGAACGTGTGGAAGAACTCCTCCTGCGAGCGCTCCTTGCCGGCGAAGAACTGGATATCGTCGATCAGCAGCGCGTCCAGCGAGCGGTAGGAGCGCTTGAACGCGGAAATCGTGTTGTGCTGCAGCCCCTTGACCATGTCGCCGACGAAACGCTCGGAGTGCACGTAGCTGACCCGCGCATTCGGGTTACGCGCGAGCATCGCGTTGCCGATCGCCTGCATCAGGTGCGTCTTGCCGAGCCCCACGCCGCCGTAGATGAACAGCGGGTTGTAGGCCTTGCCGGGATTCTCGCCGACCTGGCTCGCCGCCGCCCGGGCCAGCTGGTTGCTCTTGCCCTCGACGAAGCTCGAAAACACGAAAGACGGGTTCAGCGTGCTGGCCAGCGGGTCGCGCGGCCGCGCCTGCGGCCGCGGGCCCGCGCTCGTCCCGGGGGCCACGCCGGCGGCCTGCCGCGAGCCGACCTCGATGACGACCGACACCGAGTCGTCGACCCCGTCGACCAGCCGGTGGATCGTCTCGATGTAGTGTTGCTTCAGCCAGTCGACGACGAAACGGTTCGGGGCGAGCAGGCGCAGCGTCTGGCCGGATTCGACCGCTTGCAACGGCCGGATCCAGATATTGAACTGCTGCTCCGGGAGCTCCGCCTGGAGTTCGCGGACACAACGGTTCCACAGCGTCGAATTGCCCTGCAAGGAAGTCCCCGGTCGCCTGGTCGCCACGGCCGGGCGGCCGCGGGACGGGCCAGTCTATACCGATAGAAAAAGGCGCGCCAGCGAGCTCCGACCGGCGCACCGCGCCGCTCCTGCAACGCCTTCTGTTGACAGGCAAATACCCCCCGCGTACTCTTGCCGGCTCTTTTTTGGCCGGGCGCCGTCCGACCGCTGCCCGGCCGCCAGCACAGACCACGAGACAGGCAAATGAAACGCACGTTCCAGCCCAGCAAACTGAAGCGGGCACGTACCCATGGCTTCCGCGCGCGCATGGCCACGAAAGCCGGCCGCCTCGTTCTCAAGCGCCGCCGTGCCAAGGGCCGCGCACAGCTCACGCCGTAATCCCCGCGACGCCGGCCAGCACACGTCGACCGCCGACAGGACAAGCGACTCAGCCCGTCCGGGTGCGCGCTTCGGCCGTGACCGCCGGCTGACCGAAGCCCAGGCGTTCAGCCGGGTCTTCGATCGCGCGCGGCGCAGCCGCGATCACTGCTTCACCGTCCTCTACCGACCGAACGGCCAGCGTGCTGCCCGGCTCGGCCTCGCGATCGCCAAGAAAAACTGCCGCCGGGCAGTAGCAAGAAACCGGCTGAAAAGGATAATACGCGAGTCGTTTCGCCGGCAGCAGGCCGCGCTCCGCGGCCTCGACATCGTCGTCATGAACAAACCGGGCGCTGAAAACCGCCGCAACGCGGAGCTGTTCGAGAGCCTCGCGGCCCACTGGGCGCGGCTCGCGGCCGACCCGGCGAGCGCGCCGGACTGACAGCGGGACCGGGGCCCGAGCAGGGCACGAGCAGGGCAGGAACAGGGGACACATGGACAATCAGAGACTGCTGGTCTGGGCCACGTTCGGCCTGATGGCCTTCCTCACCTGGGAGGCCTGGAACCGCGACTACGCGCCGCCGCCGCCGGCGGTCGATGCGCCGACGGCCGAGGCGCCGGCCATGCCGGCAGCGTCGGACTCCCTGCCCGAAATCAGCGACGACGCGGTGCCGTCGCTGGCCAGCGACGAGCCCGCGTCCCCGGCGGAACTGCCGGCACTTGCCGACGCGGATCGGGGCGACGCCGTCATACGCGTGACGACCGACGTGCTGGCGCTGGAGATCAGCACCCGCGGCGGCACGCTGCAGCGTGCCGACCTGTTCCGTTACCCGGTCGCGAAGGAGCGGCCGGACGAGCCGGTCACGCTGCTCAGCACGCGCCGCGAAAATCTCGGCCTGCTGCAGACGGGGCTGCTGACCCGCGACCCGGACGCGCCGGCGCCGAACCAGAAGGCGCTGTTCCGCGCCGACCGCGACAGCTATGCGCTCGGCGACGCGGACGAGCTGGTGGTGCCGCTGACCTGGGACGACGGCAACGGCGTGACCGTGACGAAGCGCTACCGCTTTACGCGCGGCAGCTACCGTATCGACGTAGTGCAGGAGCTCGACAACGCGTCGGCCGCGGACTGGACCGGCGCGCAGTACGCGCAGCTCCAGCGGCGTTCCTACGACCCGGACCGCTCGATGTTCGACGTCGACTCGTATTCCTTCGACGGGCCGATCATCTACGACGGCGAAAAGTCCGAGAAGCTGGACCGCGACGACATCACCGGCGGCGGCGTGCAGCTCTCGACGTCCAACGGCTGGGTCGCGACGATCCAGCATCACTTCCTGAGCGCGGTCGTGCCGCCGGCGGGCGAGCCTTTCAGCTACGCGGTGCGCGCCGCGAACAACGTCGCGCGCGCAAGCACCGTGGGCCAGCCGCTGACCGTGCCGGCAGGGCAGTCGCACCGTTTCGAGACGACGCTGTTCGTCGGCCCCAAGCTCCAGGAGCAGCTCGAGGAAATCGCGCCGACGCTCAAGCTGACCGTCGACTACGGGCTGCTGACGATCCTGTCCGAGCCGCTGTTCTGGCTGCTGAGCATCGTCTATGACTGGGTGAAGAACTGGGGTGTCGCGATCATCATCGTGACGATCCTGATCAAGCTCGCCTTCTACAAGCTGACCGAAAAGAGCGGCCGCTCGATGGCCAAGATGCGCAAGCTGCAGCCGCGCATGAAGGCGCTGCAGGAGCGCTACAAGGACGACCGGCAGCAGCTCTCGCAGCAGATGATGGAGCTGTACAAGCGCGAGAAGGTGAACCCCGCCGCGGGCTGCCTGCCGATCCTGATCCAGATGCCGTTCTTCCTCGCCTTCTACTGGGTGTTGCTCGAGTCGGTCGAGATGCGCCAGGCGCCGTTCGCCGGCTGGATCACCGACCTGTCGAGCCGCGACCCCTACTTCATCCTGCCGATCATCATGGGCGCGGCGATGCTCGGTCAGCAAAAGCTCAACCCGGCGCCGGCCGACCCGGTGCAGGCGAAGGTCATGCAGATCATGCCGATCGTGTTCACGGCCTTCTTCGCGTTCTTCCCGTCCGGGCTGGTGCTGTACTGGGTCACGAACACGCTGCTGTCGATCGCGCAGCAGTGGCAGATCAACAAGGTCGTCGAGCAGGAAGACCGCAAGGCCTCGGGCAAGGCGCAAAAGAAAAAGGACTGACCCGCGGCGCTCAGTCCTCGGCCAGCCGCGTCCGCACGCGGATCTCGCCGTGCAGCGTGCGGTGCACGGGGCAGCGGTCGGCGATCTCCAGCAGCCGCTCGCGCTCGGCCGCAGACAGCTCGCCCTCGAGCACGAGTTCGCGCCGGAACTCGTCGATCTTGCCGTCCCGGCTCTCGCAGTCCTCGCAGTCGCCGGCGTGGACCTTGTCGTGCGTGACGCGCGCCGTCGCGACGTCGAGGTCGAGCTTCTTGTGCCGCGCGTACATCTGCAGCGTCATCGTCGTGCAGCTCGCGAGCGCGGCGCCGAGCAGGTCGTAGGGCGTCGGCCCGAGGTTCGTGCCGCCGTAGGACTCCGGCTCGTCGGCGACCAGCCGGTGACCGGACGCGACGAGATCCGTGCGGAAGCCGCCGGCCGGTGTGCGCGCGACAACGGCATTGCGCGCACTCTGCGGTTCGGCCGGCAGCCCGGGTTCGGCCAGGTAACGGCTGGCCCAGGCCGCGAGCACGCGCCCGGCATAGCGGGCGTCCTCGCTGCGGCTCAGCAAGTGATCGGCATCGTCGAGGCTCACGAAACTCTTCGGGTGTTTCGCCGCCATGAAGATCTCGCCGGCATTGTCTATCGAGACCGTCGTGTCGAGCGGCGCGTGCATGACCAGGAGCGGCTTGCGCAGGCGGGCGAGGCTCCCGGGCAGCCCCTGCCGCTCGAGGTCGTCGACGAACTGCCGGCTGATCGTGAACGGCCGGCCGCCGAGTTCGACCTGCGCCGCGCCGCGCTCCGCGATGTCGCCGGCGTGGGCCGCGAACAGTTTTTTCACGTGCGCCGGGCGCGCCGGCGCGCCGATGGTCGCGACCGCCCTGGTTTCCGGGATCGCCGGCGCAGCGGCGAGCGCGGCGGCGCCGCCGAGCGAGTGGCCGATCAGCAGGCCGGGCGGCAGGTCGTGGTCGCGCATCCAGCCGGCCGCGCGCACGAGGTCGTCGACGTTCGCCGAGAACGACGAGTCCGCAAACTCGCCCTCGCTCTGGCCGAGACCGGTAAAATCGAAGCGCAGCACCGCGATGCCGGCCGCGTTCAGGGCCGCGGACAGGTAACGGACCGCCTTCAGGTCCTTGGAACAGGTAAAGCAATGTGCGAACAGGGCACAGCCCGTCACCGGCCCGGCCGGGCGATCGACGATGCCGGCGAGCGGCTGCCCGTCCGCGTTCTCGAAGCTGATCCGTTGTCCTGCCATGACGGCCTCCGTCGTCTGCCGGCGCGATGAGCACGAGCATTGCGTACGCCGACGATACGATCGTCGCGCCGGCCACACCAGCCGGCCGCGGCGGCGTCGCCGTCGTCCGCCTGTCGGGGCGGCAGGCGGCGGCGATCGGCGAACGCCTGCTCGGCCGCCTGCCGGCGCCGCGCCAGGCCGCGCTGCGACGCTTCCGCGACGCCGCGGGCGAGCTGGTCGACGTCGGGCTCGCGCTCTGGTTCCCGGCTCCCGCCTCGTTCACCGGCGAGGACGTGCTTGAGCTGCACGCGCACGGCGGCCCGGTCGTCGTCGCAGAGCTGGTCTCGGCGGCGACCGCGCTGGGCGCGCGCCACGCCGAGCCCGGCGAGTTCTCGCGCCGCGCCTTCCTGAACGACAAGCTGGACCTGGCCCAGGCCGAGGCGATCGCCGACCTGATCGGCAGCGGTACGCGGCAGGCTGCGCGGGCCGCGCTGCGCACGCTGGCCGGCGCGTTCTCGCAGGCCGTCGACGCGCTGGTCGAGGAGCTGACGCTGCTGCGCGTCTACGTCGAGGCCGCGATCGACTTCCCCGACGAGGAGCTCGACTTCCTGTCCGATCGCGAGCTGAGCGAACGCATCGCCGCGGTCGCCGCGCACTTCGACGAGCTGGCGCGCCGCGCGGCGACCGGCCGCTTGCTGAACGACGGCCTGCAGGTCGTGATCGTCGGCCGCCCGAACGCGGGCAAGTCGAGCCTCATGAACGCGCTGTCCGGCGAGGACACGGCGATCGTCACCGAGGTCGCCGGCACGACCCGCGACATCCTCAGGGAGCGCATCGACCTGGACGGCGTCGTCGTCGAGCTCGTCGACACGGCCGGCCTGCGCGAGGACCCTGACCGGATCGAGGCGGAGGGCATACGGCGGGCGCGCGAGGCGCTGGCGGGCGCCGACGCGGCGCTCCTGATCGTCGATGCCAGTGCCCCGGACGAGGAGCGGGCGCCGCCCGAGCCACTGCCGGACGGCCTGCCGGTGATAGAGGTCCTGAACAAGCTCGACCTGCTCGATGCTGCGGCGCGCGACAACCTGCCCGCGGACGCCGTGTGCGTCTCGGCAAAGACCGGCGCGGGCCTCGACGAGCTGCGCGCCCGGCTGGCCGAACTCGCCGGCCTCGGCGACACGGGGGAGGGCGCGTTCACGGCCCGTCAGCGGCACCTGGCGGCACTTGCCGCGGCGCGTGCTCACTTCGAGACGGGCATCCTCGCGCTCGAGCGCGAACGCGCGGGCGAACTGCTGGCCGAGGAGCTCAAGCTCGCGCAGGACGAGCTGGGCCGCATCACCGGCCAGGTCACGAGCGACGAGCTGCTCGGGCGCATCTTTGCGGAGTTCTGTATCGGCAAGTAGCCGCGGGCGTCGACGCTACTCGCTGCCGGCGCGCTCGATCACGAGGATGCGCGCCACGCCCTGCGGGTGCGCGACGTGCTCGGTGCCCGACCCGGCAAAAAAGATGTCGCCCGCCCGCATGCGGCGGACCCGTTCGCTGCCGTTGACGCGGCAATGCATGTCGACCGTGCCGTCCAGCACGACGAACACCTCCTCCCCGTCGTTGACGTGCCAATGGTAGGGCGCGTCGGTCCAGTGCAGCCGGGTCGTGATGCCGTCCATCTCGGCGATGGTCAGCGCCTCCCAGGCGCGCGTCCCGGTGAATTCCGCAGCCCGCCAGAACTTCATGGCCCGGGTCAGCCCAGCAGTCCTTCGCGGCGATACAGCCGCGCGCACAGGTAGGTCAGCAGCAGCCCGAGCGCCAGTGTCGATACGACCGACGCACCGACGTGCAGGAAGTCGGTCGGCTCGTTGCGAATCAGTCCGTTCAGCAGCAGGTGCTGCGACAGCGACGGGATCAGCATCAGCTCGGTGCTCGGCCGCACCTGCAGGATGGACACGACCAGGATCGGCAGCGTCGGCGCCAGCAGCACGCCGGACAGCCAGGTCTGCGCCTCCTTGTAGCTGCGCGTGAACGACGCGACCAGCGTCATCAGCGCGGCGCCGAGCAGCGTGAAGGGCAGCAGCAGGAAAAACCCCGCGACCACGACCGCGGGACCGAAGTTCGGCGTCATGCCGAGTTGCTCGAGCGGCAGGAAATGCAGCGTGGCGGCGAAGGAGACGAGGCTGAGCGACAGCGACAGCGCCATGAACAGGCAGGCTGCGAGGATCTTGCCGTAGATGAGCTGGTCGCGCGTCACCGGCAGCGAGAGCAGCGGCTCGAGGGAGCCGCGCTCGCGCTCGCCCGCGGTCGCGTCGATCGCGAGATTCATGCCGCCGGTCAGCAGCGCGAACAGGAAGAAGTAACTCAGCATGCCGAGCAGGATCGCGGAGCGGCCGCTCGGCGTCGACACGTCGACCTCGTCGATGTTGAGCGGGCGCAACAGGGCCGGGTTCACGCCGCGCACCATCAGCCGCATGCCCGCAAGCTCCTGGCTGTACGCGGCGAGCGCCCGGGTCGCGCGCCGCGCCTCGCGCTCGGCCGTCGTGTTCGCCTGGTCTGAGATCACCTCGATGCGCGCGGGCACGCCGTCGGCGAGTTCGGTCGCGAACTCCTCCGGGATAATCATGACCACGTCGTGGCGGCCGCTGGCCACGGCGGCCAGCGCCTCCTCGCGGCTGTCCGGCCCGGCGACGACGTCGACATTCCGGCTGCGCAGGAACTCGACGACGTTCGGTGCGCGCTCGGCGCCGATCGTAGGCAACTCCAGCGCTTCCTCGCCGTTGCTGAGCGCCCGGTTGAGCGACAGGTTGATCATGACGGCAAACAGTATCGGCCCGAACAGCGGGCCCATCAGCAGAGCCGACAGCAGCGTGCGGCGGTCGCGCAGGTTGTCGCGGACCTCCTTGCCGAAAACGATGCCGAGCGTACCCATCAGTCGACCACCGAGCGGCCGATCGCGCGCACGAAGGCCTCCTCGAGGTCGTCGCAGCCGGTGGCCTTGCGGATGCCGTCCGGGCTGTCGTCGAGCACGACGCGGCCGCCGGCGATGATGACGATGTCATCGCAGAGCGCCGCGACCTCCTGCATGACGTGGCTCGAGAACAGCACGCAGCGGCCCTGGTCGCGCAGCCGCCGGATCAGCTCGCGCAGGCTGCGCGTCGCCATGACGTCGAGGCCGTTGGTCGGCTCGTCGAGAACCACGTTCTGCGGGTCGTGCACCAGCGCCCGGGCCAGCGCGACCTTGGTGCGCTGGCCCTGGGAGAAGCCCTGGGTCCGACGGTCGATGAAGTCGCGCAGGTCGATCTCCTCGACCAGCTGCTCGATGCGCGCCTCGGCCGCGTCGCGCGTCATTCCGTACAGGCGCGCGTAATAGCGGATGTTTTCGCGTGCCGTCAGGTGCGGGTACAGGCCCGAGCCGTGCGGCAGCGCGCCGAGTCGCGCGCGGGCCTCGAGCGGGCGGGCAACGACATCGATGCCGTCGATCGTCGCCTGGCCGGCGTCGGGCGTGAGCACCGTGTACAGGACCCGCAGCGTCGTCGACTTGCCGGCGCCGTTCGGGCCCAGCAGGCCGGTAATGCGGCCGTCGGCCGCGCGGAAGCCGACGCCGTCGATGGCCGTGACCTCGCCGAAGGACTTCTTCAGCCCGTGCACCTGGATCACGGCGCCGGCCCGGTGAAGTCGAGGAAAAACGGCATGGCGTGCTGCCGGTCGAGGCAGTCCGTGTCGAGCTCCGCGACCGAGGCGCTGGCGACGAACTCCCCGAGGAGGCGCGGCACGCAGCCGCGTGGCGCAAGGCCGTGACCCTGCCCGCGGCCCACCAGGTGCGCCGCGTTGCGCAGGCCGGCCGCCGCCAGCTCCGCGTAGGCCGGGGGCGTGATCGGGTCCGCCTCGCCGGACAGGAGCAGCACCGGCAGCTCGCCCTCGAGCGGCTCACGCAGGTCGGCGTCGATGACGCCGGCCGGCCAGGCGGAGCAGATCGTCTGCAGGGCGTCGAGCATCAGCGGGCCGATGTAGGTTTGCGCGAGCTCGGCACGGGTCTCGTCCGACACGTCGATAAACGGCACGTCCTCGGTGCAGACGACGGCATTGTGCATGCCGAAACTCAGCGCATCGGCCATCGCGCTACTGCTCAGCAGGTGCTGCGCGACGAGCGGCGCGAGATTGCCATCGGCAGCCTCGGCGACCAGCAGCGGGATCAGCGCGATCGAGCTCGGGTGGTAACTCAGCAGGCGGACTGCGCCAGCCAGTTCCGGCGCGCCGAAGCGTGCCTCGACCGGGCGGCCGGTCGTCGGGTGCGGCAGTTCGAGCGTCGCGGGCTCCGCCTCGAGCAGCGCCTTCAGCACCGCGAAGCGCGTCTCGAGCTCCGGGAACGCGGCGGCACACTCGGCGCTCTCGGCGCAGCGCGCGAAAATCGCGTCCAGCGCGCGCTGGGCCTCGATCGCGATGTCGGGACCGAGCGGCAGCGTCGGTGGCACGACGCCGTCGAGGATCACGCTGCGCGTCGAGCCGGGGTAGCGGCGCGCGTAATGCTGCGCGACCCGCGTGCCGTAGGACGAGCCGTACACGTTGAACGCGGCGTAGCCGAGCGCCACGCGCAGCGCCTCGAGATCGCGCACGGCGACGCTGGTCGTGAAGTAGCGCGGGTCGTGCGGCAGTCTCGCGAGGCACTCGCGCGTCGCGGCAAGGGTTTCCTCCGCGCTGTATTCGCCGGCGACGACGTCCTCGTCGAGCTCGCAGTCGAGCGGCGCGGACGAGCCGGTGCCGCGCTGGTCGAGCAGCACGATATCGCGGTCGCGACGCACGTTCTCGAACGCGCCCGACCAGGCCGCGTAGAACTCGATCGTCGAGCCGCCGGGCCCGCCCGCGATCGGCACGAACGCGTCCGCCTCCGGTTCCAGCGTCAGCGCCGGGATCACCGCGACGTTGAGGTCGATGAGCGGGCTGTTGTCGTCGTCCGGGTCGAGCGGCCGCAGCAGGATGCCGCAGCGGGCCTTCAGGCCCGGGTAGCCCGGCCCGGCGCTGATCCGGCAGTCCTCGAGCTCGACGCCGTCCGCAGCCGGCTCTGCCGCGCTGCCGAGACCGGCGACTGTGCCGAGCAGGACGGCGGCGATGAGGGCGGGATTCGGAATAGCGCGGTCTCCAGGGCGGGCGCCTAGTTTCCCGGCTGGGCGAAACCATGTAAAGCGTTCTGGCACCGGCGGCAACGGCGCATTAGAATCGCTGCTCCTCCGCGTAACGCCCTGATTTACTTATGTCCAAGCGCAAGCCCTACGACGTCGTCGTGGTCGGCGGCGGTCATGCCGGCACCGAGGCCGCGCTCGCGGCCGCGCGCGCCGGCGCGCGCACGCTGCTCGTCACGCACGCGAAGCGCACGCTCGGGCAGATGAGCTGCAACCCGGCGATCGGCGGCATCGGCAAGGGACATCTCGCGCGCGAGATCGACGCGCTCGGCGGGGCGATGGCGCAGGCCGCCGACCTCGCCGGCATCCAGTTCCGCACGCTGAACGCGAGCAAGGGCCCCGCCGTGCGCGCGACCCGCGCGCAGGCCGATCGCGAGCTGTACCGGCAGGCAATCCGCGCGCTGCTGGCCGGGCAGCGCGGGCTCGACATCCTGGAAGCCTCCGTCGACGACCTGCGGGTCGACCGGGATCGCGTCACCGGCGTCGTCACCGCGGAGGGCACGCGCATCGACGCACACACGGTCGTGCTGACGGTCGGCACTTTCCTCGGCGGCCGCATACTGATCGGCGAGACCGAGCGCCCGGGCGGCCGCATCGGCGACGCGCCGGCGATCCGCCTCGCGAGCCGGCTGCGCGAACTGCCGTTCCGTGTCGCGCGGCTCAAGACCGGGACGCCGCCGCGCCTCGACGGCCGCAGCCTCGACTACGCGGCGCTGCAGGAGCAGCCGGGCGACACGCCGCGGCCCGTGTTCTCGTTCCTCGGGCGCCGCGACCGGCACCCGCGGCAGCTGTCCTGCTGGATCACGCACACGACCGAGGCGACTCACGACATCGTGCGCGGCGCGCTGTCGCGCTCGGCGATGTACAGCGGCCGCATCGAGGGCGTCGGCCCGCGCTACTGCCCGTCGGTCGAGGACAAGATCGTGCGTTTCGCCGGGCGCAGCGCGCACCAGGTGTTCGTCGAACCGGAGGGGCTCGGCACCGACGTCGTCTACCCGAACGGCATCTCGACCAGCCTGCCCGCCGAAGTGCAGGAGGCGTTCGTGCGCACGATCCCGGGTTTCGGGCGCGCCGTCATCACGCAGCCCGGTTACGCGATCGAGTACGACTACTTCGACCCGCGCGACTTGCAGCCGACGCTGGAGACGCGCTTCATCCGGCGCCTGTATTTCGCCGGCCAGATCAACGGCACCACCGGCTACGAGGAAGCCGCGGCCCAGGGCCTGCTCGCCGGTGTCAACGCCGCGCGCCGCTCGCGCGACAACCCAGGCTGGTCGCCCGCGCGCCACGAGGCCTACCTCGGCGTGCTAGTCGACGACCTCGTCACGCGCGGCGTCAGCGAGCCCTACCGTATGTTCACGAGCCGCGCCGAGTACCGGCTGATGCTGCGAGAGGACAATGCCGACGCCCGGCTGACGCCGGTCGGCCGCGACCTCGGGCTGGTCGACGACGTGCGCTGGCAGGCGTTTGAGGCCAAGCAGGCCGCGATCGCCGACGAGCGCGCGCGGCTCGACGGCCTGCTGCTGCGCCCCGAAGCGCTGACCGCGGACGACGTCGCGCGCCTCGGCGCACCGCTCGCGCGCGAGACCCGCGCGCTCGACTTGCTGAAGCGCCCGGAGCTCGACTACGCGGGCCTCGTCGCGCTGTCGCCGGTCGGCAGAGGCCACGCCGCTGCCGGGCTGGCGGATGAACAGCGCGAGCAAGTCGAGCTCGCGCTCGAGGTCGATGCCCGCTACGCCGGTTACATCGAGCGTCAGCGTCGCGAGATCGCGCGCCAGTCGAAACAGCAGTCGTTGCCGCTGCCGGCGGACATCGATTACGGCAGCGTCACCGGTTTGTCGACGGAGGCACGCCAGCGGCTCGAAGCCGTCCGCCCGGCGACACTGGGTCAGGCCTCGCGGCTCGAGGGCGTGACGCCGTCGACGATCTCGCTGCTGCTGATTCACCTGAAAAAGCAGAGCTACCGTCGCAGTGCCTGAGGGCGCGCCCACGGCCCGGCCGCGCGTCGCCAGCCGGCTGGCGACGACCCTGCTCGCCTTGCTGCTGGCGGCGCTGGCCGGCTGCGGCGGTTCCGCCGACGACGGGATCCTGCATCGCGGCATCGGCCCCGAGCCAGCCACGCTCGACCCGCAGGTCGCGAACACGACGCAGGCCTTCACACCGCTGCGCGACCTGTTCGAGGGCCTGGTCGCGTTCTCGGCGGACGGCGAGCTCGTGCCCGCGGCCGCGGCCGGGCACGAGGTGTCGGCCGACTACCTCGTCTACACCTTCACGCTGCGCGAGGACGGCCGCTGGTCCAACGGCGAGCCGGTCACGGCCGAGGACTTCGTCTACAGCCTGCGGCGCCTCGTCGACCCGGCGACCGCTGCGTTCTACGCCAAGCACCTCGGCGCCATAGAAAATGCCGACGAGATCGTCGCCGGCCGCCTGCCGCCCGCGGAGCTCGGCGTGCGCGCGCTGGCCGACGGGCGGCTCGAGATCCGGCTGGCCTACCCGCAGGCTTACTTCCTGCAGCTGCTGGCCATGCCCGGGGCCTACCCGCTGCACCGCGCCAGCGTCGAGCAGCACGGCCGCGACTTCACCCGGCCGGGGCTCCTGGTCAGCAACGGCGCGTACCGGCTTGCCGATCGCCAGCTCGGCAGCTGGATCGAGCTGGAACGCAACCCGCACTACCGCGATGCCGCGGACGTCGCGATTGAGCGCGTGCGCCACCACGTCACGGCCGAGGAAAGCGCCGAGCTCTACCGCTACCGCGCGGGCGAGCTGCACGTGACGCAGAACGTCCCGCCCGAGGCGATCGCCCAGCTGCGCGCCGAACGCCCGGACGAACTGCGCATCGCGCGCTTCCTCGGCACCTATTTCTACGGCTTCAACCTCGAGACGGCGAAGCTCGGCGAGCAGCCGACGCTGCGCCGCGCACTGTCGATGGCGATCGATCGCGAAACGCTCACGGACAAGGTCATCGGCCGCGGCGAGCTGCCGGCCTGGGGCTGGGTGCCGCCCGGCGTCATCAACTACGAGCCGCGGCGATTCAACTACGCGGACATGCCCCGCGACGAGCGGCACGCGACGGCCCGCCGGCTGTACCGCGAGGCCGGCTACGGACCGGACAACCCGCTCGAGATCGAGATTCGCTACAACACCGCGGAGACGCACGAGCAGATCGCGCTCGCGGTGCAGGCGATGTGGCGCGACGTGCTCGGCTTCGAGGCGACGCTGGTCAACGAGGAGTTCCGCGTGCTCGTGTCGAACATCCTCGAGGGCAGCAACACCGAGATCTGGCGCCTGTCCTGGAACGGCGACTACCCGGACGCGACCTCGTTCCTGTCGATCTTCGAGTCCGCGGACCCGTCGAACCTGACCGGCTACGCCAACGCGAGCTTCGACGCGCTGATGAAGAGCGCGGCGCAGCAGACCGACCCGGAGCGGCGACGGCTGTTCCTCGAGGAAGCGGAGAAGACGATGCTCGAGGATCACCCGGTGATCCCGCTGTACTTCGCGGTCAGCAAACACCTGGTCAGTCCGCGCGTCGCGGGCTGGCGAGACAACGTGCTGGATATTCACTACAGTCGTGACCTCAGGCTGCGCGACCCGAACGACGACAACTAGCGCGCGGCCGCCGGACGGCGAGTGAGGGCATGCAGAAAACCGGTGCAATACGCTTTGCACTGTTCCGCCTGCTGGCGGCCGTTCCGACCCTGCTGCTCGTCATCGCCATCGCGTTCACGATGGTGCGGCTGGCGCCGGGCGGGCCCTTTGACGACGAGCGCCGGCTGCCGCCCGAGATTCGCGACAACGTCGAACGCTACTACCACCTCGACGAACCCCTGCCGGTGCAGTTCGGCCGCTATCTCGCGGGCCTTGCGCGCGGCGACCTCGGCCCGTCCTACCGTTACCGCGACCGCGACGTCGACGAATTGATCGCGGCGACGCTGCCCGCGACGCTGGCGCTCGGCCTGCTCGCGATGCTGCTCGCGCTCGCGGTCGGCATGCCGGCCGGTATCGCCGCGGCGCTGCACCACGGCGGCCTGCGCGACCGGCTGTTGTCCGGCATCGCGATCAGCGGCATCTCGCTGCCCGTGTTCGTCTTCGCGCCCGTGCTCGTGCTGTTCTTCGCCGTCTGGGGCGGCTGGCTGCCCGCCTCGTTCAGCGGCAGCAGCGGGCCGGCGCGCTACCTGCTGCCGGTCGTCGCGCTCGCGCTGCCGCAGGTCGCCTACATCATGCGGCTGATGCGCGCGAGCATGCTCGAGGTGCTGGCCAGCGACTACGTGCGCACGGCGCGCGCGCAGGGCCTGCCGACCCGCCGCATCGTGACCCGGCACGCGCTGAAGCCGGCGCTGCTGCCGCTCCTGTCCTACATGGGGCCGGCGATCGCCGGCGTGCTGACCGGCTCGGTCGTCGTCGAGCAGATCTTCGGCGTGCCGGGCCTCGGGCGACTGTTCGTGACCGGCGCGGAGAACCGCGACTACACGCTCGTGCTCGGCATCGTCATCTTCTACGCGGCGCTGGTCATCGTGCTGAACCTGCTGGTCGACATCCTGTACGGCTTTCTCGACCCGAGGATTCGCCAGCGATGATGGCCGTCATCGCCATGCTGTTGCAGCGCTTCGTCGAGAGCCGCGTCGTGCGCGTGACGACGCTGCTGCTGCTGCTGACCGCGGCGGTGGCGCTGATCGGCCCGTGGCTGTCGCCGCACAGCTATCGCGCGGCCGACTTCGACGCGCGGCTGCTGCCGCCCGCGTTCGAGAACTTCAGGCTGTTCGGCACCGACAGCCTGGGCCGCGACCTGTTCGTGCGCACGATGAGCGGCACGCGGGTGACGCTGGCGGTCGCGCTGGTCGCAAGCCTCGTCAGCCTCGTGATCGGCGTCGTTTACGGCGCCGTCGCGGGCTACCTCGGCGGGCGCATCGACTCGCTGATGATGCGCCTCGTGGACGCGCTGTACGCGCTGCCGTTCATCTTCTTCGTGATCCTGCTGATGGTCACGTTCGAGCGGAACTTCCTGCTGATCTTCGTCGCGATCGGCGCGATCAACTGGCTCGACATGGCGCGCATCGTGCGCGGCCAGACGCTCGCGCTGAAGGAGCGGGAATTCGTCGCGGCCGCGCGCCTGACCGGCGTGTCGACGCCGCGCATCATCGCCCGCCACATTACGCCGAACCTGCTCGGCGTCGTCGTCGTCTACCTGACGCTGACCGTGCCGCAGGCGATCCTGATCGAGTCTTTCCTCAGTTTCCTGGGGCTCGGCGTGCAGGAGCCGCGCACGTCACTCGGGGCGCTGGTCGAGAACGGCGTGGCGCACATGGAGCAGGCACCCTGGGTGCTGCTGCTGCCGGCCGCGATGCTCGCGTTCATCCTCTATTGCTTCAACTTCCTCGGCGACGGTCTGCGCGACCTGATCGACCCGCGGGAGCCGGACGAATGAGCCTGCTCGAGGTCAGCGAACTGACGCTCCGCTACCCGCGCGCGCGGCCCGTGCTCGACGGCCTGAACTTCACGGTCGCGGCGGGCGAGTCGCTCGCGCTGGTCGGCGAGTCGGGCGCGGGCAAGACGCAGGCCGCGCTCGCGATCATGGGCCTGACCGGGCCGCGCGCGAAGCTCGCCGGCAGCGTGCGCTTCGCGGGCGAGGAGCTGCTCGGCGCGGACGAGTCCGTGCTCGCGCGTTACCGCGCGCGGCGCATGGCGATCGTCTTCCAGGACCCGCTGCAGGCGCTCAACCCCTACCTCAGGATCGCGAGCCAGCTCGCGGCCGTGCTCGAGACCCACGGCCTCGCGCGCGGCGCGGCGGCGGAGCGCCGTATCGACGACGCGCTGCGCCAGGTCGGGCTGCCGGACCCGGCGCGCCAGGCGCGCGCCTATCCGCACGAGCTGTCGGGCGGCATGCGCCAGCGCGTGATGCTGGCCGCCGCATTGCTGTGTGAGCCCGACCTGCTGATCGCCGACGAGCCGACGACGGCGCTCGATGTCACCGTGCAGGCGCAGATACTCGCGCTGCTGCGCGAGTTGCGCGGCCGTTACGGCACCGCGCTGCTGCTGATCACCCACGACCTCGGCGTCGTCGCCGGCAACTGCGAACGCATGCTCGTGCTGGACGGCGGCCGCGCCGCCGAGGAGGGGCCGACGCGCGAGCTGTTCGCTCGGCCGCAGCACGCGCGCACGCGCGCGCTCGTGGCCGCCGCCGAGCGCATCGACCGCGTGGCGGCGCCGGCGCCC
>CALALV010000018.1 GCA_937925605.1 uncultured Woeseia sp. | reverse complement strand
GTAACCCTTGACTCAATCCCTTTTCCTCATTTCCTTATTTCCCTAGCAATTGTCTTGATCGCACGACCGAGGACTGATCATGAAGAAGCGAGCGACAACCGGAATCTCGACCAACCGCAGCGCCCTGTCGCGCCGGCAGTTCCTCCGCGGCGCAGGCGTCGCGCTGGCGCTGCCGCTCAGGCACGCGGGCCACGGCGAAGCCGCCGGCCCGCAGCAGGCGGACGCGCCGGCCGGCCACGCGCGGCACGCGGCCGGCGACGGGCATCAGGGGTAGACGCGGTAGCGGTATTCCGGCACGACGACGTCGTACTTCGGCTGCAGCCACATGACGATGTCGATCAGCTCCTGCACCGTCATGTAGCGGTTGTAGTTGTACATCTTCGACTCGCCTTCCTCGGACACCACTTCCTCGGCATAGCCCTTCGCCAGGTCGTGCGACGGGTTGATGATGCTGGTGACGAGCTGGCCATAGGTGCGCACCTGCGTGACCGGGCCGCCGAGCATGACGTAGGGCGGGTCGGCGAACGGGATCTCGGGCAGCTCCTCGCCGTACACGGTGTGGCACTGGTTGCACTGCATGTACAGGAAGGTCTCGCGGCCGGCGACGGCATCTCCGTCCGGCAGCCGGAAGCCGACCTCCGGAATCGGGTCGCGATCGCAGCCGGCGAGCAGGGCGGCCGCGGCCGTGACGGCGAACAGGATCCTGCGGTTCATGGTCTGTCTCCTGCCGGATCTGCCGGCACCGGTTTCTACTGGCGCCCTTGTTAGCACGGCATCCGCGGCGCGCCCATAGGGGTTCTCCGCAGTCGCGGCGGCCGGGGAGGCGGGCGGCGCCGCGGCCGGCCTGTCCGCGGTCGCGCGGTCCGGCCTTGGCCGGGTACCTAGTCCAGACGCCGCGAGAAGCGCCTGACCGCCAGCGTCAGCGCCAGCAGCGCGAACACCAGCAGCGCCACGAGTTCGGGCCACAGCTCGGCGACGCTTGCCTCGCGCAGCATGATGCCGCGGGTCATGCGGATGAAGTGCGTGGTCGGCAGCACCTCTCCGATCCAGCGCGCGAAGGCCGGCATGCCGTCGAAAGGGAACACGAAGCCCGACAGCAGGATGGACGGCAGCAGGATGAAGAAGGTCAGCTGCATGGCCTGGAACTGGCTCGCAGCAATCGTCGACAGGAACAGGCCGAGCGCGAGATTGGCGGCGATGAAGGCCGCGGCCGCGACGTACAGGTCGGCGAGCGAGCCGCGCACCGGCACGTCGAACAGCAGCTTGCCGACCGCGACGATCAGCGCGAGCTGCACCAGCCCGATCAGGATGTAGGGCACGATCTTGCCGACCATCAGCTGGGTCGTGCTGACCGGCGTGTTGATCAGCAGTTCGAGGTTGCCGTGCTCGCGTTCGCGCACGATCGCGACCGCCGTGAACAGCATCATCGTCAGCGTCAGGATGATGCCGATCAGGCCGGGCACGACGTTGACGGCCGTGCGGCCCTCCGGGTTGTAGTACGGGCGGACCTCGAACGCGGCCGGCAGGATCGTGGCCGTCGTGCCGTCGGTGGCGAACGGCATCGCGCGCAGGCGGTTGACGATGCCGAGGATCGTCGGGTCCGCGCCGTCGACGAGCAGGTGCGCCGCCGGCCGCAGCGGGTCGGCGAGCCGCCGGTCGAAACCCGCCGGCACGTAGATGCCCACCGAGATCTCGCCGCGCCGGAGCATGTCCTCGAGCGCCTCCGGCGTGTCGGCGCGGTGCGCGATGCGCACGACCTGCGTCTGCGCCAGCGCGTCGAGGTACTGCCGCGACAGGTGGCTGTTCGCCTGGTCGGCGACCGCCGCCTCGAGGTTGCGCACGTCGAAATTGATCGCGTAGCCGAACAGCAGGATCTGGATCACGGGTATGCCGACGATCATGCCGAACGTGATGCGGTCGCGGCGCAGCTGCAGGAATTCCTTGCGCATGACCGCGAGCAGGCGGATCAGCGCGTTCACGCGGCAATCCTGTCGCTCTGCGGCAGCGTCACGGCGACGAACACGTCCTCGAGCGACGGCGTTACCGGGCGAACCTCCGCGTCGATGCCTGCGTCGCCGAGTCGCTGCTCGACCAGTGCCACGGGCGCATCGAGCGCCTCGGGCAGCAGTACGCGCAGGCGCACGCCGAGCTGCGTAACGCTCGCGATGCGCGCGTCCCCGACCAGCGCGTGCTGCGCGGCGACCGCGTCGTCGGCGAGCACCTCGATCACGTGCATGCCGGTCGAGCGCTGCAGCTCGGCCGGCGTGCCGTCGGCGACCTTGCGGCCGCGGTCGAGGATCGCGAGCCGGTGGCAGCGCTCGGCCTCGTCCATGTAGTGAGTCGAGACGAGGATCGTGGTGCCGGCGTTCGCCAGCTCGAACAGGTCGGCCCAGAAGTCGCGGCGGCTCTTCGGGTCGACCGCGCTGGTGGGCTCGTCGAGCAGCAGCAGCTCGGGCTTGTGCAGCACCGCGCAGGCGAGCGCGAGCCGCTGGCGCTGGCCGCCGCTGAGCGTACCGGCGAGCTGGCGGCGACGGTCGGTGAACGCGTAACGCTCGAGCAGTTCGTCGATGCGCGCCTGCCGCGTGCGGCGCGCGACTGCGTAGACGTCGGCGATGAACTCGAGGTTCTCGAGCACGGAGAGTTCGGCGTACAGCGAAAAGCGCTGCGTCATGTAGCCGATGCGCGGCTTCAGTTCACGCGCGTCGGCAGGCAGGTCGATACCGAGCACGCGTGCCTCGCCGGCCGTCGGCGTCAGCAGGCCGCAGAGCATGCGGATCGTCGTCGACTTGCCGGAGCCGTTCGGGCCGAGGAAGCCGTAGATGCGCGCGCGCGGCACGTCGAGGTCCAGCGCGTCGACGGCGGTGAGCTCGCCGAAGCGTTTCGTGAGGCCGCGGGCGCGAATCGCGGTGTCGCCGCCTGCCGTCACGTCAGTCGGTGACGAGCACCGCCTCGACCGGCACGCCATCGGGCAGGCGCTCGCCGTCCGTCTCGAGATCGATCTTGGCGGCGAAGCTCAGCCGGCCGCGGTCATGCTCGGTCAGCGCGAAGTAGGGCGTGAACGCGGCATCGGCCGATACCCAGCGAACGCGGCCGGCGAGCGGCTCGGCGAGCCCGTCGACCCGGACCTCGGCGCGCGTTCCCGGCGCAACCCGCACGCGGATGCCCTCGGGCACGTAGACGCGCGCGTAGGGCTGGGCGCCGGTCAGCAGCACGGCGAGCGGCGTGCCGGGCTGCGGACGTTCGCCGGGCTCCACCAGCCAGCTGTCCAGCACGCCGTCCGCCGGCGCGCGCAGGGCCAGCCGCCCGCGGTCGACGGCGAGCTGCGCTGCGCGCGCCTGCGCCTGCTCGAGGCGCGCCTCGGCCTGCCCGAGTTCCTCGACGGTCGTACCCGTCAGCAGTTCGTCCAGGCGTGCAACGGCGATGTCGAGCGCCGCATCGGCGGCGTCGAGCGCCGCCTGCGCGCGGTCGACGCTGTCCGGCGCGCCGAGCCCGCGCTCGAGAATTTCGCGGATACGTTCGAGCTCCCGTTCGCGGAAAGCGCGCTCGCGGCGCGCCCCGCCGACGTTCGCGCGCGCGGCCTCGATCTGTTCACGGCGCGGACCGCGGGTCAGTTCGGCGAGCCGCGCGCGGGCCTCGGCGACGGCAGCATCGGCTTCCGCGATGCGCGCGTCGATGCGCGTCGTGTCCTGGCTCAGCAGCAGCGTGCCGGCGCTGACGAGATCGCCTTCCGCGACGTGCCGCGCCGTCACCGGCTCCGCGAACTCGGCGGCGAGTTCGACGCGGTCCGAGGCGAGCTGGCCGACGATGCGGTTCGGCTCGGCGGCGTCGCAGCCGGCGAGTGCCAGCACCAGCAACAGCAGGCGGACGTTCATGGCGATTCCTCCGCGAGCAGCGCGGACAACAGCAGGTCGACGTGCGCCTCGATGAAACCGTCCGTGTCGAGTTTCGCGTGCGGCTGCATGACCAGCATCCATACCACCGACAGCATGACCGGCGACACTAGCAGCTGCGGGTAGCGCTCGAGCGCGGACGGACGCAGCTCGCCCGAGGCGACGCCGCGCGCGATCAGCCGGCGCAGCGCGCCGAGCCCGCGGGACACGACGTTCTCCCAGTACCAGCGCGTGAGGTCGGGGTGCTTGTGGCCCTCGGCGATCAGCAGCCGCACGAGGTGCCGGGCTTTCGAGCGCGGCAGCTCGCGCGCGACCTCGAGGAACGGCCCACGCAGGAAGTCCGCGACGCCGAGCTCGGTGTCGTCGATGGCGCGCACGAGGCGCTCGACCCGCGGCATGACGAAGCTGCGGACGACCGCCTTGAACAGGTCTTCCTTGGTCTTGAAGTAGAGGTACAGGAGCCCCTTGCTGACCCCGGCGCGGCGGGCCACGGCCTCGACCGGCGTCGCGTCGTAGCCGTTCTCGGCGAACTCGTTCATCGCCGCCGCCGTCAGCTCGGCGGGGCGGTCGGCCTTGCGGCGGCGGAAGCGGGGAGCAGCCACGCGGACACCTTGATGACCAGTCAGTCAGTAGCTTAATTGATGACTGGTCGGTCAGCAAGTGGCACGGAAGCGCGTAACGGCGCGCCCTCGCGGCAGGTGGTAGGCTTCACCGCCATGTTCACCTACATCGATCCGAAGGTCCGCCAGCGGCTGCTGGCGGACGGCAAGCTGAAGCGCATCGACGCCGACGGGCAGGCGGTCCCGAAGGGCGGTGACGTCGCGCCCGGCACGCGCACGCTGAGCATCCTGGGCCCGATCCCGCTGCCGCTCGACCTGCACGGCCGCGAATACCGCGCCGACTGGTACGCGAGCGTGCGCCACACGGAGCTGTCGCAGGTGCAGGAACTCGCCGACGAGCTGCGCGAGCGCCAGGGCCAGCAGTCCTTCGCGATCATGGCCTCGTCGATGGCGGTCAACAGCGTGCTGGTCTTCGGCGACCTGGCGGCGGCCGAGAACCCGCTCGTGCGCGTGCACTCGAGCTGCCTTACCGGGGACGTGTTCGGCTCGATGCGCTGCGAGTGCGGGCCGCAGTTCTCGGCGGCGGTCGAGCGTATCTCGACAGATCCGGCGGGCGGGCTGATCGTCTACATGTCGGGGCACGAGGGCCGCGGCATCGGCCTGTGGGCCAAGGCCGCGACCTACCTGCTGCAGGATTCCGGCGAGAACACCTACCAGGCGAACCGCTCGCTCGGCCTGCCGGACGATTCCCGCGACTTCTCCGACGCGGCGACGCTGCTCAAGTACTTTCTCGGCGAGCGCCGCTTCCGGCTGCTGACCAATAACCCGAAGAAGATCGACGACCTGAACGCGCACGGCCTGACGGGCATCACCCGGGTCAAGCACGTCACCGGCATCAGTGCCGCGAACCGCGGCTACCTCGAGGCCAAGCGGGACTGGGGTCACGCGCTGTCGCCGGAAGACCTCGGCGACTGAGCCCGGCGGCCGTTATTGCCGCCAGCTGCGCAGGCGCGGCGGTTCCTCGTCGCCGCTCGAGCGGTACGGGTTGATGTCGATGCCGCCGCGGCGGTTGTACAACGCGTAGACGACGAGCGACTCGCAGCGGCAGCGGGCGACCAGGTCGCGGAAGATGCGCTCGACGCACAGCTCGTGGAAATCGCTGTGCCGGCGGAAACTCACGATGTACCGGAGCAGGCTCGCGCGGTCGATGCGCGGGCCGCGGTAGCGCAGCAGCAGGCTGCCGGTGTCCGGCTGCCCGGTCACCGGGCACAGGCTGCGCAGCAGGTGCGAGTGCAGCGTCTCCTCCACCGCGGGCCCGTCGGCGCGCAGCAGCTCCGCATCGCAGTCGTAGCGCTCGCAGTGGACGTCGAGGTGGTCGATGCCGTCGCCCGGCAACGCCGCGATGCGGCATTCGGCGGCGGCGGACGAGGTCACGAGCCGGACGGCGACCGGGCTGCCGGTCGCCTGCCGCAGGTCCGCGGCGATGGAATCGCGCACGGCGTCGGCCGAGTCGAAGCGGGTCATCGCGAAGCCGTTCAGGTAGAGCTTCAGCGACTTCGACTCGACGAGCCGCGGCGAGTCGGCCGGCACGTCGCAGTACAGCACCGCGGCGACCGGGCAGCCGGCCGTATCCAGCCAGCTCAGCTCCCAGGCGGTCCAGCGGTCGCGCCCGCGAAACGGCAGCGGCTCGCCGAGGCCCAGCGTCGCGCGGCCGTCGGCGCGCGCGATCGGGTACAGCAGCGCGGGATCGTAGGTATCGGCGTATCCGGTCTCGCGCCCGAGGGGCAGCTCGTCCATGGCTCGCGGCCTGACAGCGAAAACCGGGCTAGTGTAAACTACGCGCCCCGCGTCCTCCTGTCTCGCACCCCGGGGATACTCCTTGCTCGAACTGCTGTCGAACGCGCACGTCTTTGCTCCGGACGACAAAGGCGTCTGCCACCTGTTGCTGGGCGGCGGCCGCGTGCTGGCCATCGGCAAGTCCCGCGACGCGCTGCGCGCCGCGGCCACGACCGAAACCGACCTGGGCGGCCGCCGGCTGGTGCCGGGTTTCATCGACGGCCACGCGCACGTGACCGGCGGTGGCGGCGAATCGGGTTTCGCGAGCCGCGTGCCACCGCCCGGCCTGAGCCGCTACACGGCGGCCGGCGTCACGAGCGTCGTCGGCCTGCTCGGTACGGATGACACGACGCGCGACACGCGCGCGCTGCTCGCCCAGACCCGCGCGCTGCGCGAGGAGGGCCTCGGCGCCTGGTGCCACACCGGCGGTTACCACGTGCCGCCGGTCACGCTGACCGGCAGCGTGCGCGACGACATCGTGCACCTGGACCCGGTCATCGGCGTCGGCGAGCTCGCGATCAGCGACCATCGCTCCAGCCAGCCGACGCTCGCGGAGCTGCTGCGCATCGCGAGCGACGCCCACGTCGCCGGGCTGATCACGGGCAAGGCCGGCATCCTGCACCTGCACCTCGGCGACGGGCCGCGCGGGCTCGAACTCGTGCGCGAGGCGCTCGCGACCAGCGAGCTGCCGGCGCGCGTCTTCAACCCGACGCACGTGAACCGGCGCCGGGCGCTGTTCGACGAGGCGCTCGAGCTGGCGGGCCGGGGCGTGACGATCGACGTCACGGCGTTCCCGGTGGCCGAGGACGAGGACGGCTGGCCGGCCGAGACCGCGCTGCTGCGTTACTTCGACAGCGACGCGCCGGCCGGGCGCGTGACTGTCAGCTCGGACGGCGGCGGCTGCCTGCCCGTGTTCGACGACGAGGGCCGGATGCTGCGCATGGGCATCGGCGACCCGGCCGCGCTCGGCGCGACGCTTAAGGCCCTGCTGGCCGCGGGCGTGCCGCTCGAGCAGGCGCTGCCGCCGTTCACGAGCAACGTCGCCGCGCTGCTGAAGCTCGGCGACCGCGGGCATATCGCGGAAGGCGCGGCGGCCGACCTGCTCGTGCTCGACGACGACGACCGCGTAGCCTGCGTGATGGTTGCCGGCATCTGGCATCGCTACGATCACGAGCAGCGCGTCCTCGGCCGCTTCGAGGACGCACCGTGAGCCCGTCCAGTGCCGAATCGCCCGCGCGCCGCGGCTACATCGTCCCGATCGGCGGCGCCGAGGAAAAACTGAACAACCCGGAGGTCCTCGACCGCTTCGTCGACATCTGCGGCGGCAAGCCGGCGCGCATCGCGATCATCCCGACGGCCTCCGAACTCGAGGACACCGGGCGCAACTACGAGAAACTCTTCCGCAAGCTCGGCATCCGCCACGCGCGCGTGCTCGCCATCGAGACGCGCAAGGACTGCTACGACGAGTCCTGGCTCGACTACCTGCAGAAGGCCGACGGCGTGTTCATGACCGGTGGCAACCAGCTCAGGCTGTCGACGACGCTTGGCGGCACGCCGGTCGCGCAGACGATTCGCCGCCGCAACGTTGCCGGGTTGCACGTCGCCGGCACCTCGGCGGGCGCCGCGTTCATGCCGGAACACATGATCGCCGGCGGCAGCACCGGCAGCACGCCGAGCCCGGACAAGGCGACGCTCGCGCCCGGGCTGGGCCTGACGAACAAGTTCATGATCGACCAGCACTTCCGCCAGCGCGACCGGCTGGGCCGGCTGCTGACGGCGCTGGCCTACAACCCGTTCGCGGTCGGCATCGGCCTCGACGAGGACACGGCTGCATTCATCGGGCCCGACGACACGCTCGAAGTCGTCGGCTCGGGCGGTATCACGATCATCGACCCCTGCGATCTCTCCTACTCGTCGATGGACGTCGCGCGCCGCGGCGACCCGGTCAGCCTGATCGACATCCGCCTGCACATCCTGATCGGCGGCGGCCGCTTCGATCTCGCGACCCGCAAGGCGAGCGCCGGCGACTGACAAACCGCCTCGTGCGGGCGTGTACACTGGTGCCTGCGCGCGGCCGGGCGCGCCGACTCCGACGCTCTGACGACAACAACAGACGGAGCACCTGCATGAAGATCGTGTCCACGAACGTCTACGTAGGCCCGAACGTCTACGCGCACTTCCCTGTCATCCGCCACGTGCTCGACCTCGGCGCGCTGGAGGAGTGGCCTACCGGCCGGCTCGGGCCGGCCTTCGTCGAGGCGCTGCTCGGGTGCCTGCCGGGGCTGCACGAGCACGGCTGCTCCTACCGCGAGCCGGGCGGCTTCGTCCGCCGGATGCGCGAGGACGAGGGCACCTGGCTGGGACACGTCATGGAACACGTTGCGATCGAGCTGCAGAACGTCGCGGGCTCGACGGTGACCTTCGGCCGCACGCGCTCCATCGACGGCCAGCCCGGCCACTACAACATGGTGTTCCAGTACCTCGACGCCGAGGTGGGCCGCGAGGCGAGCCGGCTCGCGCTGACGCTCATTCACAGCCTGCTGCCGGAGGCGCTCAGGCCCGAGCGCGCGCCGGGTGAGGACTGGGACTTCGCCGAGGAGCGCGACCGCTTCATTCGCTACGCGCAGCGCCGCGCCTTCGGGCCGAGCACGGCGTCGCTGGTGCGTGCCGCGGAGGAACGCGGCATACCGTGGATCCGGCTGAACCGGCAGAGCCTGGTGCAGTTCGGCCACGGCCGCTACCAGCAGCGCATACAGGCGACGACGACCGGTCGCACCAGCAACATCGCGGTCGAACTCGCTTCCGACAAGGAGGAGACGAACGCCATCCTGCGCGACCTCGGCCTGCCGGTGCCGCGCCAGTACCTCGTGCGCAGTTCCTCCGACGCGAAGCGCGCGGCCGCGCGAATCGGCTACCCGGTCGTGCTGAAGCCGCTTGCCGGCAACCACGGCCGCGGCGTGTCGATCAACCTGAAGAACGACGACGAGGTCGAGGTCGCGTTCGACAAGGCCCGCGAGCACGGCCGTAACGTGATCGTCGAGAGTTACATCGAGGGCTTCGATCACCGCCTGCTGGTCGTCAACGGCAAGCTGGTCGCGGCGGCGAAGCGCGTGCCCGGGCACGTCGTCGGGAACGGCCGGCACACGATCGCGGAGCTCGTCGACATCGTCAACCAGGACCCGCGCCGCGGCGTCGGCCACGAGAAGGTGCTGACGCGGCTGGAATTCGATCACCAGGCCGAGCGGCTGCTGGCGCAGCTCGGCTACGACCGCGACACGGTGCCGCCGGCGGGCGAGGCCGTGTACCTGCGCTCGACCGCGAACCTGTCGACCGGCGGCACGGCCATCGACGTCACCGACACGATTCACCCGGACAACCGCGAGATGGCCGAGCGCACGATCAAGGCGATCGGCCTCGACATCGGCGGCGTCGATTTCCTGTCCCGCGACATCACGAAGTCCTACCGCGAGATTGGCGGCGGCATCTGCGAGGTCAACGCGGGCCCCGGCTTCCGCATGCACGTCGCGCCGAGCGAGGGCAAGTCGCGCGACGTGGCGGGACCGGTCATCGACATGCTGTTCCCGAAAGACCAGCCGAGCCGCATACCGATCGCCGCGGTGACCGGCACGAACGGCAAGACCACGACCTCGCGCATGCTCGCGCACATTCTCAAGATGAGCGGCTACACGGTCGGCCTGACCTCGACCGACGGCGTCTACATCGACGGGCAGCTCTCGGTCCCGGGCGACATGACCGGGCCGACCTCGGCGCAGATGATCCTGCGCGACCCGTCCGTCGACGCCGCGGTCATGGAGACCGCGCGCGGCGGCATGCTGCGCAGCGGGCTCGGCTACCGCGAGTGCAACGTCGCCTGCTGCCTGAACGTCGCGGCCGACCACCTCGGGCTCAAGGGGATCGACACTCTCGAACAGCTCGCCGAGATCAAGCGCGTGCCCGTCGAGGTGGCGAAGGACGCCGCCGTGCTGAACGCCGACGACCGGCTGTGCCTGCAGATGGCGGATTACACGGAGGCGGAGCGGCTCTGCTACGTGACGATGAACCCGGCGCACCCGCTCGTGAAGCAGCACATCCGCGCCGGCGGCCAGGCCTTTGTGCTCGAGGAGGGCATGAACGGCCACATGATCACCATCTACGACAACCACGGCCACACGCCGCTGTTGTGGACTCACCTCGTGCCGGCGACGATCGAGGGCCGCGCGCTGCACAACGTGCAGAACGCGATGTTCGCGGCCGCGCTCGCCTACAACATGGACATCTCGCTCGAGGACATCCGGCACGGGCTGCGCACCTTCGACTCGACGTGGTTCCAGGCGCCGGGCCGCATGAATATCTACGACGAGCACCCGTTCCGCGTGATTCTCGACTACGCGCACAACCCGGCGGCCGTGCGCGCGATGTGCAGCGTCGTCGATCGCTTCGAGCCTGACGGCCGCCGCATCGTCGTGCTGGCCGCGCCGGGCGATCGTCGCGACGAGGACATCCGGGAGATCGCGAAGATCGCGGCCGGGCACTTCGACCATTACGTCTGCCGGCGCGACGACAACCAGCGCGGCCGCGGCCCGGACGAGGTCGCGGTCATGCTGAAAGACCAGCTGCTCGCCTGCGACGTGCCGGCCAGCGCGATCGAGGTCGTGCCCGACGAACAGGAGGCCACGCAGCGGGCGCTCGAGCTGGCCGAGGCCGGCGACCTCGTGCTGGTTCTCGGCGACAATATCAAGCGCTGCTGGAAACAGATCATCTACTTCAACTCCGGCGCGCACAGCGATGCGCCGCGCAGGAAGGCGCCGGCGCCCGAGCTCGACCTGCCCGAGGGCGAGGGTTTCGAGCTCGATGCCGAACTCGAGATCATCAGCGACGAGCGCGGCGTGCGCATCGCGCGCGAGGCCGGTGACTGAGCGCCTGATGCGGGTCGTCGACGCGCGCCGGCTGACCGGGCCCAACGTCCTGCAGGACGCGGCGGGCAGCGTGCTCGACGTGGCGCTGGACGCCGGGCAGCGGGACGGGTTCGTTGCCGCCTGGTCGCGGGAGATTGCGGCCCTGCGCGCGGAGTTCGGCTGGTCGCGCGGGGCGACCGCGGAGCGCGTCCTCGCGAGCGGCGTGAGCCTGGCTTTCCCGGCGCCGCTCGACGCACTGTACGCGGCGACGGCGGCGAGCGAGCTGGCCGCGGCGGCCGCGAGCGCTGCGCTCGGGGCAGGCGAGCCACCCGACCGCGACGCGGCGCTCGCGGACATCCGGGAACAGCGCGACGAGGAGTCCAATCCCGCCCTGCTCGCGCTGGCCGCGGCTGCCGCGGCGCGCGGCGCGACCCTGCTCTGGGACGACGACGAGGTCTCGCTCGGCATGGGCCGGCACGCGCAGACCTGGCCCGCGCGCGAGCTGCCCGACCCGGACCGGCTGGACTGGGACGCGTTCCGCGACATCCCGGTCGGCCTCGTGACCGGGACCAACGGCAAGACGACGACGGTGCGGCTGGCGCGCCACATCGCGCAGTCCGCCGGCCTCGCGCCGGGCCTGTGCTCGACCGACTGGATCGCCGTCGGCGACCGCATCGTCGAGGAGGGTGACTGGTCGGGGCCGGGCGGCGCGCGGCGCGTGCTGCGCGAGCCGGGCGTCGAGATCGCGATCCTCGAGGCGGCCCGCGGCGGGCTGCTGCGCCGCGGCCTGGGCGTGGAGCGGGCGGACGCGGCCGTGCTCACGAACGTGGCCGAGGACCACCTGGGCGACTTCGGTTCGGAGAGCGTTGACGAGCTGCTGGAAATCAAGTGGGTGGTCAGCCGCGCGGTGCGACGCGACGGCACGCTGATCCTGAATGCAGACGACGCGCGCCTGGTGGCGCGCGCCCGCGACTACCCGGGCCGCAT
>CALALV010000017.1 GCA_937925605.1 uncultured Woeseia sp. | reverse complement strand
GGCGTCGAGGCGCCGACCCCGCTGTACCCGTCGATGGCCCGGTACGAGCCTCAAGTCTTATTGAAGAAACCGACGGAAGGTCAGGATATCGTTGCGGATTATCGCAGCCTGAACCTGACGCTCGGGCGTCACCCGCTGGCCCTGCTGCGCGCCCGCCTCGCGGCTTTCGGTTACTGCGCGGCGGGCGAACTGGCCGCGCTCGGTCACGGGCGCCGCGTCCGCGTCGCCGGCCTCGTCATCACCAAGCAGCGTCCCGGCACCGCGAGCGGCGTGACCTTCGTGACCCTCGAAGACGAGTCCGGGCACGCGAACCTGGTCGTCTGGAAACAGATCGCGGACGAGCAGCGGCGGGAGCTGCTGAATGCGCAGCTCATGGGGGTCGAGGGCGAACTGCAGGTAGAAGGGAAGGTGATTCACGTGATCGCGCGGCGCCTGCACGACCACAGCGCGATGCTGGGAGACCTTGTGGTCAGGTCGCGCGATTTTCGCTAGTCGTCGCCGTACAGGTCGAACGAATAGGTGTCCTCGATGCTGCGCGCTTCCTGGATTTCCTCCAGGCGGCGACGGATCTCGCGCTTGCGTTCGACGTCGTCGGAGCCGGTCTTTTCCATCTCGGCCATGAGCTTCTCGACGTTCACTTCCATGGATACATCCAGGTCGTCGTCGTCATCCTCGTCGTCGTCATTCGACATGACGATGGTCTGCTCGCCGTCGAATTCCTCGACGTCGTCCTCGTCATCCTCCGGCTTCTCCTCGGCCTCGGTTTCGCGTGGCTTCCTCGGCATGGATACGATCCTCACCTGGTCCCTGAGCGTCATTCGGCCAGCCGCCCCCCGCGGGACCGATGCCTGCCTGTATACCGCCAATGCCAGAGGGGTGCAACACCGCAATCGACAGTTTTCCGCGCCGGGACAAAGCGCCGCCGGATCAGGCGATCAGGTTGTTGATTTCGAAGATCGGCAGCAGGATGGCGAGCACGATCAGCAGCACGATTGCCGCCATGACGATGACGAGCAGTGGCTGCATGATGCCGAGCAGCGTCGCGATCAGGCCGTCGACTTCGCGCTCCTGGTTGGTCGCGGCGCGCGCCAGCATGTCCTCGAGCCGGCCGGAGGCCTCGCCGCTCGCGATCAGGTGCACGGTCATCGGCGGGAACAGGCCCGAGGCGGAGAGGGACTTCGAGATCATCGCGCCCTCGCGGATGCGCAGCGCGGATTCCTGCACGGCCTCGCGCATCGGCACGTTGGCGACGACCTGTGCCGCGATGCGCAGCGACTCGAGTATCGGCACGCCGCTGCCGGCGAGAATACTCAGTGTCTGCGTGAAGCGGGCGGTGTTGATGCCGCGGGTCAGGCGGGCGACGATCGGCAATCGCAACAGCAGGTGATGATAGCGGCGCCTGGGCCCGGGCCGTTTCAGCAGCTGGCGGATGCCGAAGACCACGGCGGCCACGGCGATGATCAACAGCAGCCAGTGCTCGCGCAGGAAGTCGCTCGAGGCGATCATGATCCGTGTCAGGATCGGCAGTTCCTGGTTATAGCTCTCGAACACGTAGACGACTTTCGGCACCACGTAGGCGAGCATGAAGCTGATGATCGCGATGGCCGTGACGACCAGGGCGATCGGGTAGATCAGCGCGTTGCGCACCTGCTGCTGCAGCACCTGGCGCGATTCCGTGAACTCCGCGAGGCGCTCGAGCACGGCATCGAGGTGGCCGGACTGCTCACCGGCCGAAACGGTCGCCCGGTACAGCTCCGGGAACGCGTGCGGGAAGTCGCCGAGCCCGTCGGCGAGCGAGTGGCCCTCCATCACCCGGGCGCGCACGCCCAGCAGCACGCTCTGCGTGCGCGGGTTCTCGTTCTGCTGGCTGACCGCGAGCAGGGCTTCTTCGAGCGGCAGGCCGGATTGCGTCAGCGTTGCCAGCTGCCGGGTCAGCAGCGCCAGTTCGCTCGCCGAGATCCCGCGGCGCAGCGTGAACGAGCTGCGCTGCCGGCTTTCCTTGCGCGCGACCTCGGTGACCTTGACGGGCAGCAGCTGGCGTTCGCGCAGCAGCTGGCGGACGTGCTTCGGCGTATCGCCCTCCAGCAGGCCTTTCGACTCCTTGCCGGACTTGTCGATCGCGACGAATTCGTAGGCGCCCATCGTGGGTAAGCAGTTGCCGTCAGTCGGCGCGCGTGACGCGCAGGACTTCCTCGATCGTCGTCTCGCCGTTCAGCACGCGGCGGCGTCCGTCGTCGCGGATGCTCGGGGTCATCGTGCGGGCGTGCCGCTCGAGTTGCTGCTCGCTGGCGCCGTCGTGGATCATCGTGCGCATCGTGTCGTCGACCGCGATGACCTCGTAGATGCCGGTGCGCCCGTGGTAGCCGGCGCTGCCCTCGAGGCCCGGCCGGAACAGCGTCGGCGGATCGTTCGGATCGAGTTGCAGCGTCGTGCACTCGTAGTCGCGCGCGACGTAGGGCACGCGCGTGTCCGGGTCGAGAACACGCACGAGGCGTTGCGCGATGACGCCGATCAGGCTCGAGGAGAGCAGGAACGGCTCGACGCCCATGTCGCGCAGGCGCGTGACGGCGCCGACGGCCGTGTTCGTGTGCAGCGTGGACAGCACGAGGTGACCCGTGAGGCTCGCCTGCACGGCGATTTCCGCGGTCTCGAGGTCGCGGATCTCGCCGACCATGACGACGTCCGGGTCCTGGCGCAGGATCGCGCGCAGGCCCTTCGCGAAGGTCATCTCGACCTTGGTGTTGACCTGCGACTGGCCGATGCCGTCGATGAAGTACTCGATCGGGTCGTCGACCGTCCTGACGTAGCGGCTGTTGTCGTTGACGCGCTCGAGGCCGGCGTACAGCGGCGTCGTCTTGCCGGAACCGGTCGGGCCGGTGACGAGGATGATGCCGTGTGGCTTGTGGATCAGCTTGTCCATCAGCTCGAGCGACTGCTGTGCCATGCCGAGCGAGGTCAGGTCGAGACGGCCCGCCTGCTTGTCCAGCAGGCGCAATACGACCCGCTCGCCGTGGCCGGACGGCATGGTCGAGACGCGCACGTCAACCGCGCGGCCGGCGATCCGGAGCGAGATCCGGCCGTCCTGCGGCAGCCGCTTCTCGGCGATGTCGAGCTTCGACATGACCTTGATGCGGGATACGACCAGCGGGGCCAGCGCGCGGCGGGTCTGCAGGACTTCCTGCAGCACGCCGTCAACCCGGAAGCGCACGCCGAGCCGGTTCTCGTAGGGCTCGATGTGCACGTCGGACGCGTTTTCCTTGACCGCCTCGGTCAGCACGGCATTGATGAAGCGGATGATCGGCGCGTCGTCGTCGCTCTCGAGCAGGTCGGAGGGCTCCGGCAGTTCCTGCGCGACCTGCAGCAGGTCGGTGTGGTCGTCGAGATCGCCGACCATCTGCATCGCCTTGTGGCTGCCCTGTTCGTAGGTTTGCTGCAGCAGCGTGTCGAACTCGGCCGCGCTGACCCGGTGCAGGCGCAGGCTGCGCCCGGCGACCCGGCGCGCCTCGGCGATACTGAGCGGGGTCGCGCCGGGCCGGCACAGGACCTCGGGCTCGCCGTCGTCCGCGATCCGGATCAGGACGCCGTGGCGTTTCGCGAAGGAAAAAGGCAGGGTCCGCAGGTCGCCGGCGACCGCGACCGGCTCCGGTGGCTCGGCGGCGGGCGGCAGCGCCTCCTCGAGGCTCAGCGTGCCTGCGTCCTCGACGGCCATCGTCAGTTCTGCTCCTCGGCCTCGTCCGAGAGGCCGGGATCCGGCGGCACGTCGCGCAGCGTGTCGATCGGCGGAATCAGCGGGCGTTCGACGCCGCGCAACTGCGGCACGCGGCCGCCGCGCTGGATCTCGCGGATGTAGTTGTACTTGGCGCCCGTCTCCAGCGCCGTCTGCGAGCCGTCGCGCAGGATTTTCGGCCGGATGAATACCATCAGGTTCGTCTTGACCTTCTGCACGCTGCGGTTTCTGAACAGCACGCCGAGCAACGGCACGCGGCCGAGAATCGGCACCTGCTGGGTATTCTCGCGCAGCGTGTCCTCGATCAGGCCGCCGAGCACGAGGATGCCGCCGTCCTCGACGATCACCGTCGTCTCGATCGTGCGCTCGTTGGTGATCAGGTCCGCGGCGCCGGTCGTCGCCGTCTCGGCGATGCTCGAGATCTCCTGCGCGATCTTCAGCAGGATGGCATCGCCCTCGTTGATCTGCGGCGTGATCGTCAGCTTAACGCCGACCGCCTCGCGGTTGATCGTCTGGAACGGGTTGAGCCCGCCCTGGTTGCCGCCCGTGTTCGAGAACGAGCCGGTGACGAACGGTACTTCCTGCCCGACGTTGATGCTGGCTTCCTCGTTGTCGGTCGTGACCAGCGTCGGCGTCGAGATGATGTTCGTGTCCGCGTCGCCTTCGAGCGCGTTCAGGATCGCCGCGAAACTCGTGCCGGATTCGCTGATGCGGCCGACACCGGTCGTGAAACCGGGGCCGATCAGGCCGGTCGGGTTGGCCACCGTGTCACTGCCGAGCAGGCCGGCGAGGTCGATGATGTTGGTTCCGGCGCTCGGGAAATTCGTAACCCCGACGACGCTGTTGCTGCCGCTGCCGTCGATAGCCCAGGTCACGCCGAGCTCCGAGGCCTTGTCGGCGGTGACCTCGACGATAATCGCCTCGACCAGCACCTGGGCCCGGCGGATGTCGAGCTTGTCGACGATCTGCATGAGCGAGCGCATCATCTTCGGCGGCGCGTTGATGACCAGCGCATTCGTCTGCGTGTCGGCCCAGACGCTGACCTGGCCGGCAGTGCTGGCGCCGGCGGGGCCGCCGGCGCCGGTGCTCGCGGCAGCCTGGGCCGCGAAGTGCTGCTGCAGCTTGCCTGACAGCTCCTCGGCATCCGCGTAGCGCAGGTAGCGGACCTGCGTGTCGCCACCGTCCTCGAGAGGGGTGTCGAGGTGCGCGATCAGGGCGCGCAGGCGCAGGCGCTCGCTGCGGTCGCCGCCGATCAGCACGCTGTTGGTGCGTGCATCGGCGACGAGGCTGGTCGTGACCGGCATGCCGTCGGTGCGCGGCGTCTGCGTCAGCGTCGTCAGCACGCGAACGATCTCGGCGGCGGAGGCGTGCGACAGCGGCACAACCTCGATGTCCTCGTCGTTCGACTGGTCGATGCGGCGAATGATGCTGATCATGCGTGACACGTTGGCCGCCCGGTCGGAGATGATCAGCATGTTCGAGCCCGGGTGCGCGGCCAGGTGGCCATACTGCGGGATCAGCGGCCGCAGGATCGGCACGAGCTGGGCGGCGCCGACGTTCTGTACCTGGATGACCTGCGTGACGATGTCGTCGGCGCCGGCGCCCGCGGTCGACAGGAAGCCCGGGTACTGCCGGGCGCTCGCGTTCGGCAGGATCTTGATCAGGCCGTCCGACGGTACCGCGATGTAGCCGTGCACCTCGAGGATGGACAGGAAGGCCTCGTAGAACGCCTCCGGCGTCATCGGCTGCGACGACAGCATCGTCACCTGGCCGTCCACGCGAGGGTCGATCAGGAAATTCCTGCCGGTAACTTCGCCGACCGCCTCGATGATCTGCTTGAGGTCCGCGTCCTTGTAGTTCGGCGTGATCGTCGCCTGCTGCGCCCATGCAAGCGGCAGGGACCCCGCCAGCAACGCGGCTACGGCCAGCAGCCTGCGGGCGGACGTCCTTTTTGTCGTTCTTGTCGTCTTCAAGAGTCTTCCCGTCAGTCCTGTTCGTCCAGGTTGAGTTGGTTCGTGTTCAGCACCAGCGTTTCCTGCTGCCCGTTGCGCTCGACCGTCACGGACACCTGGTCCGCGGTGCCGAGGCTCTGGAAAATCTGCATCGCCTGCTGCGGATCCGTCAGTGCCGCGCCGTCGATGTCCTTGATCAGGTCGCCCGGCCGCAGCCCGAGCGCCGCGAACTGGCGCCGGTTGCGGCCCGGGTAGACCCGGTAGCCCTGCTGCTGGCCATTGACGAAATACGGGGTTGGGCGGATCACGTCCGCGAGCTTCGTCACGTTCTGCGCAACGACCGCCTGGATCGAGCGGCTGTCGTCGGGGCGCACGGCCGTGCGGTTGACGCTCGCCGTCCGCCGCGGCCGCGAGGCGTTCTCCGGGAATTCCTTCGGCAGCTTCAACACCTCGAGTGCCCCGCTGCGGTTCAGCACGACCCGGTCCGTGTAGACGGCGTGCAGCGTCGTGCCGCTCGTGACGGTATCGCGCAGCCGGTAGATCTTTTCCTCGTTGCGGTTGTCGGCGATGATCGCGATCGAGCCGTCCCCGCGAGCGGCGGCGATCGTGCCTTTCAGCGTCAGGTTGAGCGTGGTTTCCTCGAGATCCTCGAGCGGCTGCGTCTCCGCGACGGCCTGCGGCGCCTGCTCGGGATCGGCCTCGCCGAACAGGTGCGCGGCGGCGATCAGCCGGACGTTGGCCGGTGCGCTGCCGCCGGCGGCGGCCGGCTGGGCGGGCGGCGGCGGCAGTGCGTCGCCGGCCGCCGAGCCCGGCACCAGCAACCAGACCAGCCGTGCGAGCTGCCAGCCGATGACGACGACGAGCAGCAGCGTGAGCCATTGCGGCAGCGTCCGCGACGCCGAGGCGAGCAGGCGCTCGGGGTCCAAGCTGCTGATATCAGGCCACTTTGCACTACTGCTCATGGGGACGCGTCGTTGCCAGGGAATGCCGCGCAGGCGGCGAGTAGCAGCCCGTTCGTCACGTTATTAACGCAGCAGGGCGATGATACGGTTTAGCCGCGGACGCAAACAAGCCCGGAAACAAAAATCCCATACGCGGCAGGCATCTAGGACGGCCTCCCTGCAACTTAACAAAACTGCGAACCAGCCTTTGAGTTCGGCGCCGGAGGCCCATATATAATGTTTCGCGGCGCCCGGTAAAGTCGCCCCGAATTCCAGCTAACTGCCTGTCATGTCTGCCGAAAACAACGAACAGTCCCCGAACTACGACGATGGCCTCGCCGTCGAGGAGTCCCGGCCGAAGCTCAAGAAGCCGCCGATGTACCGGGTCATTCTCGTCAACGACGACTACACACCGATGGAATTCGTCGTGGGCGTGCTGCAGTCGGTCTTCGGCATGGAACGAACCGCCGCCACGCGGGTCATGCTCGAGGTGCATACCAAAGGCAAGGGCGTTTGCGGTATCTTCAGTTACGAGATCGCGGAGACCAAGGTCGCCCAGGTCACGACGATAGCGCAGCAGCAGCAACACCCGCTGCTGTGCACCATGGAAGAAGCCTGATCCGGTAAGAGGCCGGGAGTACGAACATGCTGAGCAGCGAACTGGAATTTTGCCTGAACGAAGCGTTTCAGAACGCTCGTGACAAGCGCCACGAATTCATGACCGTGGAGCACCTCTTGCTCGCTCTGCTCGACATACCCCGGGTCCACGAAATCCTGAAGGCCTGCAACTCGAATATCGCCGAGCTGCGCCGGCAGCTGACCGAGTTCATTGACGAGGCGACGCCGCGCATGGCGAGCGACGACGAGAACGACGTGCAGCCGACGCTCGGTTTCCAGCGCGTATTGCAGCGGGCCGTTTTTCACGTGCAGTCGAGCGGCAAGAAGGAAGTCACCGGCAGCAACGTGCTGGTCGCGATCTTCAGCGAGAAGCAGTCGCAGGCCGTGTATTTCCTCGCGCTGCAGAACATCTCCCGGCTGGACGTCGTCAACTACATCTCGCACGGCATGCCGAGCCTGCCGGGCGAGTCCGGCGACGAGGAGCAGGAGGCCCAGGTCGAAGGCGAGCCGGAAGGCGAGTCCAGCGCGCTCGACAAGTACGCCACGAACCTCAACCAGCTCGCGATCGAGGGCAAGATCGACCCGCTGATCGGCCGCGACCTCGAGATCGAGCGCACCGTGCAGATCCTCTGCCGGCGGCGCAAGAACAATCCGCTGTACGTCGGCGACGCCGGCGTCGGCAAGACGGCGCTGGCCGAGGGCCTGGCGCGCATGATCACCGAGGAGCGCGTGCCCGAGGTGCTGCGGGACGCGACGATCTACGCGCTCGACATGGGCACGCTGATCGCCGGCACGAAATACCGCGGCGACTTCGAGAAGCGTCTGAAGGCGGTCATCGCGGAGATCCGCAACGACCCCGGCGCGATCCTGTTCATCGACGAGATCCACACCGTCATCGGTGCTGGCGCGGCCTCGGGCGGCGTCATGGACGCGTCCAACCTGATCAAGCCGGTGCTGGCCAACGGCGAGCTGCGCTGCATCGGCTCGACGACCTACGGCGAATACCGCGGGATCTTCGAGAAGGACCACGCGCTGGCGCGCCGTTTCCAGAAAATCGACGTGCCCGAGCCCAGCATCGAGGAGACCATCGCGATCCTGCACGGTCTCAAGTCGCGTTTCGAGGAGCATCACGGCGTCAGCTACGAAGACGGTGCCCTGCGCGCCGCGGCCGAGCTGGCGGCGAAGCACATCAACGACCGGCAGCTGCCGGACAAGGCGATCGACGTCATCGACGAGGCGGGCGCCAACCTGCGGCTGCAGCCCGAGGAGAAGCGCTCCGGCGTCGTCACCGTGACGATGGTAGAGAACATCGTTGCGAAGATGGCCCGGATACCGCCGAAAAGCGTTTCCGCCTCCGACAAGGACGCGATGCGCACGCTCGAGCGCGACCTGAAACTGACGATATTCGGCCAGGACCGCGCCATCGAGGCGCTGAGCGCGGCCATCAAGATGTCGCGTTCCGGACTCGGCGAGGAAGAGAAACCGATCGGCTCGTTCCTGTTTGCCGGGCCGACCGGCGTCGGCAAGACCGAGGTGACCCGCCAGCTCGCGATGATCCTCGGCGTCGAGCTGATTCGCTTCGACATGTCCGAGTACATGGAGCGGCACACGGTATCGCGCCTGATCGGCGCGCCGCCGGGCTATGTCGGCTTCGACCAGGGCGGCCTGCTCACCGAAGCCGTCACGAAGAACCCGCACGCGGTGGTGCTGCTCGACGAAATCGAGAAGGCCCACCCGGAAGTATTCAACCTGCTGCTGCAGGTCATGGATCACGGCACGCTGACGGACAACAACGGTCGCAAGGCGGACTTCCGCAACGTCGTGCTGGTCATGACGACGAATGCCGGCGCGCAGGAAATGAGCCGCCGCTCCATCGGCTTCGCGACCCAGGACCACAGCTCGGACGGCATGGAGATCATCGGCAAGACCTTCACGCCGGAGTTCCGCAACCGGCTGGACGCGATCATCCAGTTCAACTCGCTGGACCCGCACTCGGTCGCGCGCGTCGTCGACAAGCTGGTCGTGGAACTGGAAGCGAAACTCTCGGCCAGCAACGTGACGCTCGAACTGGACGACGCAGCCCGCGCGTGGATCGCGGAACGCGGCTACGACCCGAAGATGGGTGCGCGGCCGATGGCGCGGATCATCCAGGAGCACATCAAGCGACCGCTCGCCGAGGAGCTCCTGTTCGGCTCGCTGGCGGACGGCGGCCACGTGCGCATCGGCGTCAGCGCCGACGATACGCTGGAACTCAAGACCGAGCCCGCGCGCCGCGAGCTGACCCACCAGCCTTCCAGCTGAGGGCGGAATCCGGGGAAGTCGATTACCGGGGCCGGCGGGCCGCCGGCGGCCGCTCAGCGGCCGCGATAGACGATGCGGCCTTTCGAGAGGTCGTAGGGCGTGAGCTCGACGGTGACCTTGTCACCGGTGAGGATGCGGATGTAGTTCTTGCGCATCTTGCCGGAGATGTGCGCAGTCACGACATGACCGTTCTGCAACTCGACGCGAAACGTCGTGTTCGGCAGCGTCTCGGTCACGACGCCTTCCATCTGCAATGCTTCTTCTTTGGCCAACTATAGGGTCCGTGCTGTTTCGGGCTCGCGCATTGTGCAGAAACGCAGGCGGCATTGCAACGCAGCATGGAGCCGTCAGGCCGCGGCCAGCGCGCGTGCCGGCAGCGCGTCCGCGGGCCAGTCGCGGGCGGCGGTCGGCGGCTCGCAGGCCGCCGCGAGCAGCACCCGGAACTCGGACCTCGGGACCGCGACCGCGCCGAGCGTCAGCAGGTGCGGCGAGATGACCTGGCAGTCGAGCAGGTTCATGCCGCGACCGGCCATGTGCCGGCACAGCGCGAGCATCGCGATCTTCGACGCATTCGTCGCGCGGCTGAACATGGATTCACCGAAAAAGGCACGGCCGATCGCCAGCCCGTACAGGCCGCCGAGCAAACGGTCCTCGTGCCAGACCTCGACCGAGTGCGCCCAGCCGGCGCGGTGCAGGTCGGCATAGGCCGCGGCCATCTCGGCCGTGATCCAGGTGCCCTGCTGACCGAAGCGCCGGCCGGCGCAACCCTCGACCACCGCGCCGAAATCGGAGTTGAAGCGCACGCTGTACGGGCAGTCGCGCAGCCAGCGCTGCAGACGCCGCGCGACGTGGAACTCGCGGGGCCTCAGGATGCAGCGCGGGTCCGGCGACCACCACAGGATCGGCTGCCCGTCCTCGTACCACGGGAAGATGCCGTGCCGGTAGGCGTATAAGAGTCGCGCGCCGGACAGGTCGCCGCCGGCGGCGAGCAGGCCGTCCGGTTCGCGGCAGGCGCGCTCGATGTCCGGGAAGCGCTCGGGTGGATCGTCCGCGGACAGCCACGCGATGCGCGGCGGCGGGGCGCCGCTCAAGGTTCGCCCCGGCGCCCGTCGCGACGGTACGGGCTGTGCGCCTCCACCGAGTCGATGTAGCGCTCGATGTGGCGACCTTCCTCGTCGAGGTAGCGGGCTATCGCGTCGAAGAACTCCGGGTGCGCGAGCCAGTGTGCGGACCAGGTTTCGATAGGCGTAAAGCCGCGGCTCACCTTGTGCTCGCCCTGCGTGCCCGGCTCGAACACGGCGAGGCCGTGGTCGATGCAGTACTCGATGCCCTGGTAGTAGCAGGTCTCGAAGTGCAGCGCGTCGTAGTGACCGTCGCTGCCCCAGTAGCGCCCGTACAGGCGCTCGCGGCCGACGAAGAACAGGGCCGCCGCCACCGGCGTGCCGCGCCGCTCCGCCAGCACGACGAGCAGGTCGCTCGGGCGCGCGGCCGCGAAGCGCCGGAAGAAGCGGAGGTCCAGGTAGGGCAGGGAGCCGCGGCGCAGGAAGGTCGTGCTGAGCAGCAGGTAGACCGATTCCCACAGCGCGTCGTCCAGGTCCCCGCCCGCCAGCCGCCGGAAGCGGATGCCCTGTTCGGCGACCGCGCGACGGTCGCGGCGCGCCTTCTTGCGCTTGCGCGAGCTGAACTCGGCCAGGAACGCGTCGAAGTCGGCATAGCCGCGGTTGTGCCAGTGGAACTGGCAGTCCTTGCGCAGCTTCAGCCCGGCGCGGGTCAGCGCCGGGCGCTCCGCGTCGGTCGGGAACTGCACGTGCAGCGACGACAGGCCGCCGTCGCGGGCCTCGGCGATCGCGGCGTCGAGCAGCGCGGCCGCGATCGTACCGTCCGCGTCGTTCTCGACCAGCAGGCGACGGCTGGTCGCCGGCGTAAAGGGCGTCGCGGAGACGAGCTTGGGGTAATAGTCGAAGCCGGCCCGGGCATAGGCATTGGCCCAGGCCCAGTCGAACACGAACTCGCCCCAGGAATGCTCCTTCAGGTACAGCGGCAGCGCGCCGACGACGCGGCCGTCCGCGTTCTGCGCAACGAGGTGCCGCGGCTGCCAGCCGCTGTCCACCGACACGCAGCCGGACGCTTCGGAGGCCGCGAGAAATTCGTGTCGCAGGAACGGCCACAGGTCGCCGGCGAGGCGGTTCCAGTCGGCCGCGTCGACGTCGGCAATCGCCTCCGCCCGCGTGACCCTAATACCGGCCTGCTGGCGGCTGCCGTCCACGGTCGGCTCAGGCGGCGGCGTCGCTGGCGGGGGCCTCGGCGAGCGCGTCGAGGTATTTTTCGGCGTCCAGCGCCGCCATGCAGCCGGCGCCGGCCGACGTGATCGCCTGGCGGTACACCTGGTCGGCGACGTCGCCGGCCGCGAACACGCCCGGGATGCTGGTCGCGGTGGCATCGCCGTCGAGGCCGCTGCGAACGACGATGTAGCCGTTGCGCATCTCGAGCTGCTCGGCGAACAGGCCGGTGTTCGGGCTGTGGCCGATCGCGATGAACACGCCCTTGACGTCGAGGTCGCGGCTGGCGTCCGGGTTCTTCGTGCCGCGCACGCGCAGCCCGGTGACGCCGCTGTCGTCGCCGAGCACCTCGTCGACCACGTGGTCCCAGAGCAGCTCGACCTTGCCCTCCCGCGCGCGCTTGAAGAGCTTGTCCTGCAGGATCTTCTCGGCGCGCAGCTCGTCCCGGCGGTGCACCAGCGTCACTTTCGAGGCGATGTTGCTGAGGTACAGCGCTTCCTCGACCGCGGTGTTGCCGCCGCCGACCACGGCGACCGGCTGCTCGCGGTAGAAGAAGCCGTCGCAGGTGGCGCAGGCGGACACGCCGCGGCCCTTGAAGGCCTCTTCGGAATCGAGCCCGAGGTACTTGGCCGTCGCGCCGGTCGCGATGATCAGCGCGTCGCAGGTGTAGGTACCGTAGTCGCCGTCGAGCTGGAAGGGCCGCGTGCTGAGATCCGCGCGCTTGATGTGATCGTTGATGATCGCGGTGTCGTAGCGCTCGGCGTGCCTCAGCATGCGCTGCATCAGTTCCGGACCCTGCAGGCCCTCGACGTCGCCCGGCCAGTTGTCGACGTCGGTCGTGGTCATCAGCTGGCCGCCCTGTTCGATGCCGGTCACGATGACCGGCTCGAGATTCGCGCGCGCGGCGTACACGGCCGCGGAATACCCGGCCGGTCCCGAGCCGAGGATCAGGACGCGGCAGTGTCTGGATTTGCTCATGGGTGCGTTTCGCCTCTGGTCTGCGCCGTACGGAGCGCGCGGGGCCGGTACGGGCAACAGTGCGTCCAATGCGGCAGGAATCAAGTCCTTCGTCGGCGGCGGGCGGAACGGGCCGCCGCCGGGCCCCAGTGTAGGAAAATCCGAATCCGCGGGCAAAACCGGGCGGGCGCCCGCCCCGGCGCGCGCCGCCGCGCGGCTTCCAGTAGAATCAGCGGCTTGTAACGAGCTTGTGGCAAGCATCACCATGGCGAGATCGACGACCGCGACCCGCACGGCCGGCCCCCTGTCGGCCCAGGTCGCCCGGACGCTGCGCGAAGGCGCGCTGTACGTGTTCGGCGCGCTGGCGCTGATCCTCTGGGTCGCGCTGTTCACCTACGACCCGGCCGACCCCGGGTTTTCGCAGGCGAGCAGCAGCGGCGAGGTGACCAACAGCGTCGGCCGGGTCGGCGCGCACCTGTCCGACCTGCTGTTCAACCTGTTCGGACGGCCCGCCTACCTGTTCACGGTGATGGTCTTCTACGCGGGCTGGATGATCTACCGCGAGCAGCGCACGCAGGAGCACCTGACCCGCCTCGACGTCGCGCTGCGCGTGGCCGGCTTCGTCGCGACGCTGGTCACGAGCTGCGCGCTGGCGACGCTGCACTTCTCGCCGGTCGGATTCCGCGAGACCGCCGGCGGCATCGTCGGCCAGCTGGTCGGCCAGAACCTCGCCGCGGTCATGAAGCTGCTCGGCGCGAGCGTGCTGCTGTTCTTCCTGTGGATGGCGTCGATCCAGCTGTTCCTCGGCATCTCGTGGCTGCGCATCATGGACCACATCGGCCGCGCGACGCTGGCCGCCTGGGACTACCTGCGCGGCAAGATCGGGGAACTGCGGGACCGGGCAGAGGGCCGGCGCGAACTCGCACGTCGCCAGGTCGTCGTCGAGAAAGAACAGCAGCGCAAGGCGAACCGGCCGCCGCCGCGCATCGAGCCGGTCCTGCCGGCCGCGGAACCGAGCGTGCGCGCGCAGAAGGAGCGGCAGGTGCCGCTGTTCGAGCCGCCGTCCGACGGCGAGCTGCCGCCGCTCGCCCTGCTCGACGATCCGCCGCCGCAGAAGTCCGGCTACTCGAAAGAGTCGCTGGAAGCGATGTCGCGGCTGGTCGAGCTGAAGCTGAAAGACTTTGGCATCAACGTCGAGGTCGTCTCGGTGTCGCCAGGGCCGATCATCACGCGCTTCGAGCTCGACCCGGCGCCGGGCGTCAAGTCCAGCCAGATTTCGAACCTCGCGAAGGATCTCGCGCGCTCGCTGTCGGTCGTGAGCGTGCGTGTCGTCGAGGTCATCCCGGGCAAGTCCTACATCGGCCTCGAGATCCCGAACGAGAACCGCGAGCTGGTCACGCTCGGCGAGATCCTGAAGTCGAAGGCCTACGACGACATGGCCTCGCCGCTGACCCTCGCGCTCGGCAAGGACATCGGCGGGCATTCGGTCGTCGCCGACCTGTCGCGCATGCCGCACCTGCTGATCGCCGGCACGACCGGCTCGGGCAAGTCGGTCGCCATCAACGCCATGGTGCTGAGCCTGCTGTACAAGGCGAAGCCCGAGCACGTGCGCCTGATCATGGTCGATCCGAAGATGCTGGAGCTGTCGGTCTACGAGGGCATCCCGCACCTGCTGACGCCGGTCGTGACCGACATGAAGGAGGCGGCGAACGCCCTGCGCTGGTGCGTCGGCGAGATGGAACGGCGCTACCGGCTGATGGCATCGCTCGGCGTGCGCAACATCGGCGGCTACAACCGCAAGGTGAAGGACGCGATAGCGGCAGGCCAGCCGATCAAGGACCCGACCTGGACGCCGCCGCCGCTCGAGGACGAGGACAAGCCGGTCGAGCACCCGACGCTGAGCCCGCTGCCGTTCATCGTCGTCATCATCGACGAGCTTGCCGACATGATGATGATCGTCGGCAAGAAGGTCGAGGAACTGATCGCGCGGCTCGCACAGAAGGCCAGGGCCTCGGGCATCCACATGCTGCTGGCGACGCAGCGACCCTCCGTCGACGTCATCACCGGCCTGATCAAGGCCAACATCCCGTCGCGCATCGCGTTCCAGGTCTCGGCCAAGGTCGATTCGCGAACGATCCTCGACCAGATGGGCGCGGAAACGCTGCTCGGGCACGGCGACATGCTGTACCTGCCACCGGGTACCTCGCTGCCGGTGCGCGTGCACGGCGCCTTCGTCGCCGACCACGAGGTGCACGCGGTCGTCCGGCACCTCAAGAAAGGCGGCCAGCCGCGCTACATCGATGAAATTACCGAGGGTCCGTCCGGTCAAACCACGGGAATGCCGGGTCTCGACGTGCTGCCGGGGGAGGGCGACGACGGCGAGCAGGATCCGCTCTACGACCAGGCGGTCCAGATCGTCATGGAGACCCGCAAGGCCTCGATCTCGGGCGTGCAGCGACGCCTGAAGATCGGCTACAACCGGGCCGCGCGCATGGTCGAGACAATGGAAAACGCGGGCCTCGTGGGCCCGTTGCAGCCGAACGGCTCGCGCGAGATCCTCGTGCCGCCGCCGGCCAAGGACTGAGAGCTTGAAAACATGCTGATACGGGCTGCCGGCTGCCTGGCCGGGTTGCTGATCGCGGGTATGGCGAACGCCGCCGAGGCCGTCGACGGAGAAGCGCTGGTGCGCGGCTTCGTCGACGACGTGCGTTCCATGTCGGCACGCTTCGAGCAATCGCTGCTCGACGCGGACGGTGTGCTCGTCGAGGAGTCGGCGGGACAGCTCGAGATCCTGCGCCCGGGCCGCTTTCGCTGGAGCTACGAGACGCCGTACGAGCAGCTGCTGGTGGCCGACGGCCTGAACGTCTGGAGCTACGACGCCGACCTGGAACAGGTCACGGTCAAGCCGCAGCGGGACGTGCTCGGCAGTACCCCGGCGCTGCTGCTCGGCGGCGGCGGCGACGCGCTCGACGGCTTCGAGATCCGCGACAGCACGCTGGACCGCGGCACGGCCTGGGTCCGCCTGCGGCCGCGCGGCGAGGACAGCGGCTTCGAGAGCGTCGAGCTCGGCTTCACGGACGGGCAGCTGTCGCGGATGATCTTCGTCGACTCGCTCGGACAGAGCACGCTGGTCGCCCTGTTCGAGGTCGAGATCAACCCCGAACTCGCGCCGGAGCGCTTCGACTTCCAGCCGCCGGACGACGCGGACCTGGTGGGCACGCCGCTGGTCCGGACCGAGCCCTGATGCTGCCGCTGCGCTTCAGCGGGCGCTGGCGGCTGGCCGGCGCGTGCCTGCTGCTCGCGGTACTGGCCGGGGCACTGCTGCCGGTCTGGCTGTTTCCCGACCTGCCCGTGCGCGAAGTGGTCGCGCTCGACAAGTGGATTCACGGCGTCGCTTTCCTCGTGCTCGGCGCATGGTTCAGCGGGCAGTACCGGCGGTCTGCCTACTGGCGGGTGGCGCTCGGGCTGCTGGCCTTCGGCGCGTTGATCGAGCTGTGCCAGTACCTGACCGTGTACCGCTCGGCGGAGCTCGAGGACTTCCTGGCCGACGCGGTCGGCCTCGCCCTCGGTCTCGGCCTCGGGCTCGCCGGCCTCGGCGGCTGGAGCCTGCGGCTCGAAGACTGGCTGCTCGAGCGCCGGCAGGCGCGCTAGCCGTGGCGGACCTGTTCGAGGCCGAGGAAGCGGAGCGCGCCGCGGCCGGCCAGCCGCTGGCCGACCGCCTGCGACCGGCCTCGCTGGAGGACTTCCACGGCCAGGAGCACCTGCTCGGCAGTGGCAAGCCACTGCGCCGCGCAATCGAGAGCGGCCGCCCGCACTCGATGATCTTCTGGGGCCCGCCCGGCACCGGCAAGACGACGCTCGCGCGCATCGTCGCGCGCTCGGCCGACGCGCATTTCATTGCGCTGTCGGCGGTGATGGCCGGCGTGCGCGACATACGCGCGGCCGTCGACGAGGCCCGCGAACAGCGTGCGCAGTACGGGCGGCGGACGCTCCTGTTCCTGGACGAGGTGCACCGCTTCAACAAGTCGCAGCAGGACGCGTTCCTGCCGTTCGTCGAGGACGGCACGCTGACCTTCATCGGCGCGACCACCGAGAACCCGTCGTTCGAGCTGAACAACGCGTTGCTGTCGCGGGCCCGCGTCTACGTACTGAAGTCGCTGGATGCCCCGGCGCTCGCCGGCATCGTCGAGCGGGCGCTCGCGTCGCTGGCCGCGGAACGCGGCGGCGCGGTGACGATCGACGACGAGGCCCGGGAGCTGCTGCTCGCCGCGGCCGACGGGGACGCGCGACGGCTGCTCAACCTGCTCGAGATCGCCTGCGACCTGCTCGGCGACGGCAGCCGTATCGATGCCGCGCTGGCGCGCGAAGTGGCTGCCGGCGGCCGGCGGCGCTTCGATCGCCAGGGCGAGTATTTCTATGACCAGGTATCGGCACTGCACAAGTCCGTGCGCGGTTCCGACCCGGACGCCTCGCTGTACTGGATGATGCGCATGCTCGACGGCGGCGTGGATCCGCTCTACCTCGCCCGGCGCGTCGTGCGCATCGCGAGCGAGGACATCGGCAATGCTGACCCGCGCGCGCTGCGCATTGCGCTGGATGCCTGGGAGACGCTCGAGCGGCTCGGCAGCCCCGAGGGCGAGCTGGCGCTTGCGCAGGCGGTCGTGTTCCTCGCCTGCGCCGCGAAGAGCAACGCCGTCTACGCGGCGTTCAAGGCCGCGGGCGCGGACGTCGCCGAGTTCGGCACGCTCGAGGTCCCGCTGCACCTGCGTAATGCGCCGACACGCCTGATGAAGGACCTGGGCTACGGGCGCGACTATCGCTACGCGCACGACGAGGACGGCGCCTTCGCGGCGGGCGAGCGCTACTTTCCGGACGACATGCCCGACCGGACGTATTATCATCCGGTCCCGCGCGGCCTCGAGCGGCAGATCGCCGACAAGCTTCGTGAGCTCGCCGAGCGCAATGCCCGACGCCGCGCCGAATCCCCGCCCGATGACGACTGAGTTCCGATGATCGATCCCAAATTACTGCGCCAGGCGACCGGGCAGGTTGCCGCGAACCTCGCACGCCGCGGTTTCGAGTTCGACGCCGCTGCCTACCTCGCACTCGAAAAGCGGCGCAAGGCGCTGCAGGTCGAAGTGGAAAACCTGCGCAACGAGCGCAATGCGAGCGCGAAGCGCATCGGCCAGGCAAAGGCGAAAGGCGAGGACGCCACGCCGCTGCTGGCCGCGGTTAAGGACCTGGGCAGCAAGCTTGATACCGCCGAGGCGGATCTCGACGCGCTGCGCGGCCAGCTCGCCGACATCGAGCTCGGCTTGCCGAACCTGCTGCACGACGACGTGCCGGACGGCGCCGACGAGTCGGCCAACGCGGAGCAGCGCCGCTGGGGCGAGCCGCCGGAATTCGATTTCGAGCCGCTCGACCACGTCGAGCTCGGCGCCCGGCTTGGCCAGCTCGACTTCGACGCCGCGGCGAAGATCTCGGGCTCCCGCTTCAGCGTGCTGCGCGGCGGCCTCGCCCGCCTGCAGCGGGCGCTGGTCCAGTTCATGCTCGACGTGCACACTGCGGAGCACGGCTACGAGGAAACCTACGTGCCGTACCTCGTGCAGGCGGCGGCGCTGACCGGTACCGGCCAGCTGCCGAAATTCGAGGCGGACCTGTTCCGCACCAGCGACGAGACGCCGTACTACCTGATCCCGACGGCCGAGGTGCCGCTGACAAACCTGGTCCGCGACGCGATCCTCGAGCCGGAGGAGCTGCCGAAGCGCTTTGCCGCGCACACGCCCTGTTTCCGCTCCGAGGCGGGCTCCTACGGCAAGGACACGCGCGGCATGATCCGCCAGCACCAGTTCGAGAAGGTCGAGCTGGTGCACGTCACGCGCCCGGCCGACTCCGAGGCGACGCTCGAGACGCTGACCGGGCATGCCGAGGAGATCCTGCAGCGGCTCGGATTGCCGTACCGCGTCGTGACGCTGTGCGCCGGCGACATCGGATTCGGCGCGACCAAGACCTACGACATCGAGGTCTGGCTGCCGGGGCAGGGTCGCTACCGCGAGATCTCCTCTTGCAGCAACTTCAGCGATTTCCAGGCGCGGCGCATGCAGGCGCGCTGGCGCAACCCGGACACCGGGCGCCCCGAGCCGGTGCACACGCTGAACGGCTCCGGCGTCGCGGCCGGCAGGGCGCTGGTCGCCGTCATGGAAAACGGGCAGCAGGCGGACGGAAGCATCGCCGTGCCGCCGGCACTGCAGCCCTATGTCGGCGGACTCGAGGTCATCCGCGCCGCCGACTGAGCGGAGCAGGCCGGCGCGCTGCCGTCGCCTTCGTGCCGCTGCCGACCGGGCTTGCCTGACCGGCGCCGGCGGGTCCCCGGCATCCCGCGGCCGGCCGCACGTGCTTTCCCGGCGCGGCCTTCGGCCCGTCGTCCCGCCGTCGAATGAGCCCGATTGCGTGGCGCGGGACGGTATTGCGCACCGCAGCGCCGAGCGAACAGGCTACTTGGGCGCCAGGTAGTCCCTAAGTTCCTCGAGCGCGTTCTGCCAGCGATCTTCCGCGCGCTTGTACTCCATCTCCCAGTCCTCGGACGCCGGGATGCCGGCGACAATGACGCTGAGCTCGGTGCGCTGCGCGTCGTCCAGCGCGCTCAGCACGAAGTCGATCGTGATCGGGCCGGTCGCCAGCGGTTCCTCGTTCTCGCGCGGGGCCGCGACCAGGCGCATCCGCCGCTGCGGCATGAAGATGTCGATACGACCGCTCATCGCGGACTCGTCCCGCAGGTCGAGCGCGTAGCTGCCGCCGATGTACGGGTGGAACTCGCCGTCCTGCACGAGCCAGCGCTTCAGCGCGTCGAGGTCCGTCAACGCGCCCCACACGTCCTCGGGCGGCACGTCCAGCCGGACGTCCTCGCGCAGGCTGCGCGTGACCTGCTCGGGATGCTGGACGATGCGCGTGCGCAGCGTGTCGTCCTCGTCGGCCGGCTCCGGTTCGTCCTGCGCAGCCGGCACCGTCGTGTCCGGGTAGGAGACGATGTGCAGATCGCGCTGCGGGAACGGGATCGTGATGCCGGCCTCGCGAAACGCACGGTCGATCGCGAAATTCAGGTCGCTCTGCACCGAGTAGCGCCGCTCGATGCGTTCGATGCGAATGCGCAGCTCGAAATCGAGCGACGAGTCGCCGAAGCCCATGAACAGCGCCCGCGGGGCCGGCGCGCGGCCGTCCGTGATGACCTCGGGATGCTCGCTCGCGACCTGCTGCAGGATCTCGCGCACCTTCTCGACGTCGCTGCCGTAGGCGACGCCGACCCGGACCAGGACGCGTCCCTGCGGGCTGCGCAGCACCCAGTTCGTCACCCGCCCCGAGACCAGCTCGGAGTTCGGAACCAGCACGTTCTGGTTGTCGAGCGTCTCGATTTCAGTAGCGCGGATGCGGATGCGGCGCACGAAGCCTTCGGTGTTGCCGACCGTGACGAAATCCCCGGCGCGTATCGGCCGCTCGAACAGCAGGATCAGGCCGGACACGAAGTTGTTCGCGATCTCCTGCAGGCCGAAGCCGAGGCCGAGGGCGAGGGCGCCGGACACGAGCGCGAGGCCGCCGAGGTCGACGCCGGCCTGCACCAGCCCGATCAGCACGGCGATGACGAAGCCGACGTAGCCGATCAGCGTGATCAGCGCCTCGCGCGCGCCGCGCTCGGTGACGATGTGCTGCAGCCAGCGACTGTCGATCCAGCGCTTGATCCAGCCGATCAGCACGATTACGCCGACGAACACGAGTATCGCGCCGATGATGCGCGCGGGTTCGATCGTGAACTCGCCGACCGGGATGCCGATCGTCATCAGCTCGACCAGCCGGTCGAGCGTCGTGCCCGATTCGTCCCAGACGTAGATCAGGTAGACGACGAATGAAAGCCACAGCACGAGATCGGCGACCAGCTGCAGGAAGCCGATGCCGGAGCGGGAGCTGTGCCGGCGGATGCCGAGAGTGCGCCGCAGGCGGGTCGCGGCCGGCGATTCCGGCTGGGTCAGGAACTCGAACGCCTGGTAGACGAGCCACAGCAGGATCCACAGCAGCAGCAGCGCGATTGCCGTGCGAGTCACGCCGTGCACGAGGTAGCCGGCCAGGTTCTGGTAGCCGAGCAGGATGCAGGCGACGCCGGTCGCAAGCGCCAGCAGGCCACCATAGCGCACGAGCCGGAAGCGGTGACGCAGGCCGGGAATGCGGCGGAGGTAAACGAGCACGGCCATCAGGCTCAGCGCGACCAGCAGGATCATCGTCGCGCGCCCGCCGACGCGCGGATCGACGAGCCGTATCGACAGCCAGTTCGTGCCGAGCACGACGAAGCTCGCGACGAGTACCAGCGCGAACAGCCGCAGCCGGAGCCGGAGCGGGGCGACGTGGTCGGGCAGCAGGCCCTTGACGCTCGCGGCCGGCGACAGCGGGCCGGTCGCCCAGTCGATGACGACACAGCCGACGCCGAACAGGAAAATGCCCGTGGCCAGTCGCACCACGGCGAGGTCGAAGGACGGCTCGGCGAGCCCCATCGCGAGCACGCCGGTCAGCGCCAGGCCCTCGAGCATCAGCGGTGCGTGCAGGGCGAGGGGCTTCGGCAACAGGTAGCGCAGGCGCGGCGCGTCGGCGTCGGCGCCGTCCCGCTGCAGCCACTCGGTGAAGCGGTAGCGGAGATACAGGCCGGCGGCCGCGGCGACGATGCCCGCGGCGAGCAGCACCCACAGCAGCGCGCCCGGCGTGACGCCCTCGGCGAGCGGCAGTGCGACGGCCTCGCGGGCCGCGCGCGGCCAGCCCTGCAACTGCGCGGGCAATTGCGCGAGCAGGCCGAGCACCGAGTCCGTGCGGTTGAACAGGAAGCGCTGTGACAGCCGCGTCTGGGTCGCCGCGATGCGATCCAGCAGCTCGTCGGCCTTGTCGCGCACGGCGCCGCACTGGGTCTGCCGCTGGATCGCGGCGTTCAGGTCGTTCTGGATGCGCGTCCGCTGTTCGAAAACGGCGATGTCGACGTTCGGGTCGACGTCCTTCAGCGGTTCGAAACGCGCGGCGAGGCGCTCGCGGTCGTCGGTGGCCTGCTGGTAGCAGGCGCTGGCCTCGGCATTGATCGACACGGCCCGTGCGCGGGCCTCGTCGAGAAAGCTTGCGTCGGGCTCGTCGACGGCGAGCTGCGCCGACAGCTCGTCGAGCGCGGAACCGGCGACGGCCGGCGCGAAGTCGGCGGCGTCCTGGGCGGCGGCCTGGCCGGCAACGGCGAGCAGCAGCGACAGCGAGAGGGCGTGGAGGCGACGGAGCAGGGAGCCGGGAGCCGCCGCGGGGGTCATTGCGGCCGACCGTCGTGCAGCGAGGCGGGATGCGCGGCGTGCATGTCCGCGAAGTATAGCGCGGAGTAGAGCGGGCATGCACGGCGGGGAGCGCGCAAGGCGCTCCCCGCCGGGCGGTTTAGTCGCGGCTCATGAACAGCCGCAGGACGTACCAGAACATCAGGGCGATGGACGCGAACAGCGACATCGCGGCGGCCACGTACCGGTCCTGCGGATAGTGATGCATGATGTTCGACGTGTCGTAGAGCACGGCCGCGCCGGCGAAGCCGATCATCGCCACCGAGAACCAGGTACCGAGCTGGAAGCCGAACAGCAGGCTCGCGACGATGCCGACCATCGCGAGGATGCCGCCCCACAGCAACAGGCCGCGCAGGAAGGAGAAGTCCTTGCGCGTCATCATCGCGACCGCGATCAGGCCGACGCAGCCGAGAATCGTGACGCCAGCGGCGCTGTCGATGACGCCGGGCTGGTAGGTGTGCGCGATGTACAGCATCGGCGCGAAGATCAGCGCCTCGAAGGTCACGAAAACCGCGAACGCGGCGTACTGCAGCGGCTTCGAGTCGATGCGGTGGGCAACGTGGCTCGCGCCCCAGCCGGCCAGCATGAAGGCGGCCAGCACCCAGATCCAGTTGCGGAACATCGGCTCGGCGATGCTGGCCGAGATGCCGCTCTGGATCATGTACGCGGAGATCGCTGCGAACGCGAGTATCGCGCCGACGACGTGCGCGTAGCACTTCCAGATGAAATCCGAGCGAGCCTCGACCGACGCCTGTGCGACCGGCCCGAGGGCATTGACATTGTCATTCATGCAGTGACTCCTGTCCGGGTTCGAGGAGCGCGAGTCTAGCATCCGGCCGCGACCCGCGCTGTCCGGTGTATGACAGCGCCGGTCCCCGGGGGTTCGACGGGACCGCGGTACGGCGGGACCGGCGCCGCCGGCCCCGCCGCATGCGGCGCGGTCAGCGGCGGACGTACTTCTTGAGCGCCCGCGGGCCGACCTCGGCCCCGTACACGTTGCCGGCGGCGTCGGCCGCCACGCCCTCGGCGCCGCTGGTGCCGGAGTTGTCCTGGTCGGGCTCCGGGTCGGGGATAAAGGCCGTCACGAAACCCGTGCGCGCGCTGCCGATGCGGATGCCGCGCTTCCAGCCCGGGTTGCGGCTGGCGTTCGACTCCGAGTCCGCCGAGTACAGGATGTCGTTGGCATCGATGTACAGGCCGCTCGGCCGGCCGAACTGCGTCCAGGTCGCGAGGTGCTTGCCGCCCTGGTCGAAGATCTGGATGCGGCTGTTGCCGCGGTCGGCGACGAACAGGCGGCCCTGCGAGTCCATGGCGAGCGCGTGCGGGTCACGGAACTGGCCGTCGTTGTCGCCGGTGGTACCCCATTCGCCGATGTAGTTGCCGTTCTTGTCGAACTTGACGATGCGGTTGTTGCCACTCGTGTCGTGGCCGTCTGCGACGAAGATGTCGCCGTTCGCGGCGACCAGGACGTCGGACGGCTTCGTGAACGTGTCCGGACCCGCGCCGGCCACGCCTTCCTTGCCGAGCTGCATCAGCAATTCGCCGTCGGGGCTGAACTTCATGACCGTGTGGCCGACGCCCTCGGGCACGGGCGCGTAGCCGACCGCGTCGGCGATCCAGACGTTGTCGTCCCTGTCCACGAAGATGCCGTGCGGCCAGACGATCTGGCCGGCGCCGAAGCTCTTGACCGGGTTGCCGTCCGGGTCGAACAGGATCACCGGGTCGACGTCGCTGCCGACGCAAAGGTTGGCGCCACAGCGTTCCGCGACCCAGATGTGCCGCCCGTCGTTGGCCGGGAACACGGCGCTGGTCGCGCCCCACTCGCGGCCGTCCGGAAGTTTTGCCCAGCCCTCGACCGTCTCGTACGGGTTCGGTGCGTGGTTCTGGGCCAGTGCCGCGCCGGCGGCGGCGAAGCCCGCGGCCGCCAGGGCCAGCGTGCGAAGGATGGTGCTTGCAGGCATGGTAGCTAGTCCCCTCGATTCAGAGTTGCTCGTGATTTTCATCGGAATTCGCCGATCGTGTTTCTCAGCACGCCGACCCCTTCGACCTCGATTTCGATGACGTCGCCGGGCTGCATCGCGCTGGTCGTGCCGGGCGTGCCGGTGAAGATCAGGTCGCCGGCGTGCAGCGTCGTGTACTGGCTGATGTGGCTGACGATCGCGTGCGCGTCGTGGATAAAGTCGCGCGTGCGCTGCGACTGCATCACTTCGCCGTTCAGCCGCGACTCCACGAGCAGGTCGTTGTAGTCGAGACCGGTCGCGATCGCCGGGCCAATCGGCCCGAAGCCGTCGGAGGCCTTGCCGCGGAACCACTGCAGGTCGTCGGCCTGCCAGGCGCGTTCGCTGACGTCGTTGCCGGCGGTTACGCCGAAAATGTAGTCGCCCGCCTGGTCCGCCGTGACGTTCTTCGCGTTGCGGCCGATCACGATGACGAGTTCGGCCTCGTAATGCAGGTCGGAGGCGCCGGGCGGCGGCACGATCTCGACGCCGGGACCGGTAATCGCGGTGGGCAGCTTCAGGAAGACGGGCGGGTGCGGCGGCAGCTCGCGGTCGCCGCGATGGCTCATGTAGTTGAAGCCTATGGCGAACACCTTGGAGGGCTCGGCCGGGGCGAGCAGGCGCGCGTCCGCGCGCGCGACGCTGGCGCCGGTGCGTTGCCCGCCATGCCACGGCGCGGCGTCGAGCTGGAGGATGCGCTCGCCGTCGAGCACCCCGTAATGCGCGCTGCCGCCTGTGTCGTAGCGCACGTAGTAGGCGGGCTCTGCCAGCGCCGCCTGGCCCGCCATCAGCGCGGCGCACAGCGCCACGCAGCCTGCTCGTAACATGTCGTATCCCCCCGTCGACGCCCGCGGCCCGGTGCGGGCCGCGGACCCGCATGTTCCCAAGTCCGCTGGTCGCAAATCAAGCGATAGCCACGCCTGAAACCATTTGCCGGCCGCGCGCCGCATTGCGCCGGCCGCCGAAAGGCGGCATCGTCAGCGCCGATGCCGGGGGAGCACTGAATCGTAATGGCCGACTGGGGGATCGCGTCGCTCGCGCCGCTGGCGCTGACGCTGCTGCTCGCATTTACGACACGTTCCGCGTTGCTGTCGATGCTTGCCGGGACCTTTCTCGGCACGCTGATGATCGGCCCGCTGCCGGGGGCGGGCCTCAACGCGCTGCTGCAGCGGGCACTCGGCAACGGCGACTTCATCTGGATCTGCGAGATCGTCATCCTGATCGGCATCCTGTTCGAGTTGTTCCGGCGCGCCGCCGTGCTCGAGGCGCTCGCGGAGCGCTTCGCCGGCAGGGCGGGCGGGCGCCGGCGGGTCGAGCTGAGTGCGTGGGGCATGGGTTTCGTGATCGTCGACGACTATTTCAGCCCGCTGCTGACCGGCTCGGTCATGCGGCCGATGTCGGACCGCGCGCGGGTGCCGCGCGAGAAGCTCGCCTTCATTCTCGATTCGACGACAGCCTCGGTCTGCATCCTCGTGCCGTTCACGGCCTGGGGCGCGTACGTCGCGAGCCTGATCGCGCGCCAGGGGGGAGTCGTCGCCGACGTCGGCGAGGGACTGGCCGTCTTCATCGGCGCGATCCCGTGGAACTTCTACCCAATCCTGCTGCTGGCCTTCACGTTCCTGGTCTGCGCCGGCGTGTTGCCCGACTTCGGCCCGATGCGGCGGGCCGAGCGCCGCGCGCGAGAGACCGGCGCGCTGATCCGGCCCGGCGGCAAGCCGCTCGCGGCCGCGGCCGAGCCGGACGCCGCGCCGCGCCGGGTCCGGCCATCGTTGGGGCTCGAACTGCTGCTGCCGGTGCTGCTGGTCGTCGCGGTCGGCGTCGTGTCACTGGTACGGACC
>CALALV010000016.1 GCA_937925605.1 uncultured Woeseia sp. | reverse complement strand
GAACAAGTGGCCGGCTTCAGCTGGAACAGGTGGCCGGAATCAGTGGAATACGCACCTGGCGGCTTGATCTTGACGATCCGCTGTATCTCTACGAAATCGCTCTGTCGATCACCGGAACCGGGATCGAACCGAGAGTCCAGGAAGGGCATGGTTTCGAGCTCAGGCTTTATGGCGATGATGCGCCATCGCGGGAGCTCGACTGGAAGCTATCTGATGCGCAGGCGCGCGATATGCATGGTTCACCGCAATATCGAAGTTACCGTAAGCAGCATATTCCTGTGTTTCGGGAGCCAAAGGGAATGGCGCTACTGAACAAGGAGCGCGGCGCTGATCGCTGGGATTGCTGGATTCCGGCAAAAACTCGATACATAGATCATGTGTTGCAGGTTCTGCGAGAGAAGCGAACGCGCTACCTGTCGATAAATGTCATGAAAGAAAGCCGGAATCGCTGGGTCCGGCGTATTTCATTCCAGACGAGCGATCCACGCGAGGAGTAGGATTTGTCCTCCTATAGACCGATTCGGGTATTATAAAGACCAAGTAGAAAGACATAGAAAAATATATAAAACAATAAGATAGGAAAGAAATCGCATCGACCGTTCTCATAACTTATTCTAGATATACTGCGTGAAAGTCGCAAAATCGAAATTGTCCGGCTTTTCATCGCGAGATATTCATCATGGAAACAGCAGATTCAGTCATTTCTTGGGCGCAGTCGATCGGGATCGGCGGCGCATTCTTTCTCATTGCTATTTGCGCATTTGCGCTATCCGCATTGGCCCTCTGGGTTGTCCTGGTTGCATTGCGTCGCGACAAGTCATGAGTATTTGGGCCAAGATGCCGTCCGTTTGGATTCAGGCCGGCCTGCTATCAGACTTTCACGCAAAGTCAGCCGGGCCGAATGCGGCTGCCCTGAAGATTTACATGGCGATCGCCATGTTTGCGAACTTCAAACCAAATCCGCAGATTGGAACAGCCGGCTTTGCCAAGCTCAGTTTCAACGAGCTTGAGGACCTGTGCGACGTATCGCGCCAATCTGTGCGCAACGGTATTGCCGTGCTCGCAGAGCGTGATTTGGTATCGATCGTCAAGGTAAGCAACGCAAACGGATATGTTCTGCAGGATTATGACGAACTCGGTTGGGCCAAGATTCCATCCGGCTATTTGCTGCAAAAACAGAATTTCTCAGGAAAGACTAGATTCTCGGGTATGAAAATACGGGGCGCTTTGCACCTGGAAGCCATCAAGCTATATCTCGCTCTTCTGACGTTCCGACACAATCAGGCTCAACAGGTATATCTTTCTTACGACAAGATTCAACATTACACCGGAATTCCGCGGGCCCGGATTCGGCGATCGATTGACGTACTCGTAAATCACGAGTGGATTTCTGTTGCTTCGCACATGTACCAGTCAACGGATCGCAAGCCGGCGAATGCTTATATTCTTCGAGGTGATTTTTGGGGTAAGGACCGACGTCCTTACGCTCGCGCTTCTACCCCGGTGGATGCGAGTGTCGATGAGGCAAGTTTCTTCGACGAGCTGTGACGCCTCAAAATTCGCAGATTGCTCACCGTTCACGGATTCCGACAAATTTCCGACACCGGCTATGCATCGTGGTGCGCGGTAGGGCGTGAGTTGCAACGGACGCCGTCTCTCGGGCTTTATCAATCAACAAGTTATGATGGCGTCTCTGGCTACGAACCAGGCGGTCGGGAGTTCGAATCTCTCCGGGCGCGCCAATCACGCAAAAAGCCAGTCGCCCGACAGCGATTGGCTTTTTTGTTGTCGGCACGGCACGCGAACACAGGCCTGTCAATCTCGCCGGTAACCCGACCTGTGATTTCATCGTCGTGCACCGCGAAAAGCCCGATCAGGCATCGCCGGCGGCCGGCACGACCGCGACAGACAGCCGCGCCGCGCACACCGGCCGACCGTCCGCCGCCGCAATGTCGATCGACCAAAATTGCATCCGGCGCCCGAGCTTCAGCGGGCGTGCCGTGCCGATGATCCTGCCGCTACGCACGGCGTTCATGTGGGTCGCATTGATGTCCACGCCGACCACGGCGTAGCCCTCGTCGCAACTCAGCATCCCGCCGATCGAGCCGAGCGTTTCCGCCAGCACGCAGGAGACGCCGCCGTGCAGCAGGCCGAAAGGCTGGTGCGTACGCGCCTCGACCTCGAGTTCGCCACGAACGAAGTCCTCGCCGATTTCCGTGATGCGAATGCCGAGCACGCCGCTGGCGCGTCCCTCGGCATCCGCGTTGAGCGCCGCCAGGTCGACAGCTTTCTTCCAGATACTCATCCGTCTCACCTGGTTCAGCGGCCTGCATCCAACTGTCCGACAAGCGCAGCTTCGGAACGGGCTGCCTTGCCTGGATCGTGCAGGCGCCCGCCTACCAATCCTCCATTGCCGTCCTACCGGACATCCAGCTCCACTCCACGTCGGTCATGAACCACGTATACGCCTCGAGATCGCTGACGCCCCAGTGCCGAAACGCCCGGACTCGCTCGAACAGCGCGCTGGCGCGATCGCCGGATGGTTCCTCGAGCAGCGCGTCGAACAGCGACATCAGGTCATCCGGCTTCTCGGGCAGCGAAGCGAGTACTGTCGGCAGCCACTTGTGGAATGGAAACAAACGCCGGTTGTGCGCGAGCAGCAACCGCCCGGTGAACAACGCGAGCTGGCTGGCCGCGCGCGTGATCGCGTAGCGGTTGCCGTGCCGTTCGGCCTCGTGCATCAGCCAGTGCTGCATGAAGGCCATGCAGTAGAACGCCCGGATGCGCTCCTCGTGGCCCTCCTCGGAATAGACCGGGATGCGCTGCAGCAGTGCCTCGAGCTCCGGGATCTCCGAGAACGCGATGAACGCCCCTTCGAACGCGGCGCGCGAGGGTTCATTGCCCCGTTCCGCCAGCTGCTCCAGGTAAGCGAGACCGACGATCTTGCCGTCGACGTAACCGCCGTCGTAGTCGCAGAGATCCCGGCGGTTGATGAACAGGTCGCGCGCGGCCAGTCGTTGCGCGTATTCCTGATCGTTCGCAACGATCAGGAAATCCACGTCGGAATCGTCACGCGCGAAGCCCTTCGCGACGGAGCCGCCGATGATCAGTGCGCGAAAGCTCGCGTCGTCGCGATAGGCGTCGGCCAGGCGGTCGATGGCACGCTGGTGGTGGGCGCGAATCTGCACACGCGTAGTATACCCATCCGCGCGTGATCGCCCGCGCCGACGCCAGCCCGGGTCGCCGGAGGGACAACTGCGCTCCACGACGTGAAACGGTCTGCATCGGGACCGCCACGCCGACCTATAATCCCGCCACGTGAAGCATCGCGCCCTCAACGGCTGGCCGCTGTTCTGGCTCATCGTGAGCCCGCTGTCGCTGGCCATGCTCATCGCCACCGTACGCGCCTCGCCGGCGGACGGGCCGGCCGTGTCCTCGCTGATCCAGCTCTCCGTGCGCTGCGCGGTTCCGCTGCTTTACCTCGCGTTCGCGGCCTCGTCCGTGCAGGTCCTGTGGCCCGGGCCGTTCGGCCTCTGGCTTTCGCGCAACCGCAAGTACATTGGTCTCGCCTTCGCGGCCGCGATGGCCTGGCAGGCGTACTTCATCCTGTGGCTGGTGTTCGGCTACACGGACTACTACGTAAACGACGTGTACGTCCTGCGCGACGCGATCGAGGGCGTCGCCGGTTATGCCTTCCTCGCCGCGATGACGGTGACCTCGTTCATGCCGGTGCGCCGGCGCATGTCCCCCGCGTCCTGGAAGTGGCTGCACAAGATCGGCATCTATTACCTGTGGGCCTACGCGTTCAGCGTCTACTGGTGGGAACTCTTCTATTACGGCTCGCCCGAGCCGATCGACTACGCCTACTACTGGGCGGGACTGCTGGCCTGGGGCCTGCGCGCGGCCGCCTGGACGAAGAAGCGGCGCCGGCGCGGCGGCGCCAGCAACCCGGCGGGCTACGCGTTCGTGGCCCTCGGCGTCGTCGTCGCGGGCAGCGGCGGCTACTGGTACCCGCGCGCCGAAGAATTGCTCTACGGTCACGCCCTGACGCGCATGCCGGAGCTGTACCTGCCCTACTGGCCGTTCGAGCCCTGGTTCGCGGTCCTGGTGTTCGGGCTCGGCGCCTGGCTGCTCGCCGGGCGCGTCGCCCGGCAGTAGCCCTGGCGCATCTCGCCGGCGTCGATGACGACCGTCATCGCGCGCCAGTCCTCGATGAAATGCGCGGCGAGTTCCTCGCCGAGCAGCTCGATGGCGCGACCGTTCAGTTCGCCGCGCAGCAGCGCCAGCTCGCGCCGCGCTTCCGCCCGGTACCAGTCGCTCGCATCGATCGTCTCGACGTTGTCGAAGCCGGCGTCGCGCAACAGTTCGCCGAGCCCGGCCAGCGTGCTGAACTCGTAGGTCAGCCCTTCGAGCTCGAGCCAGTAGCGCATGTCGTCGGACAGCTCGCCGCCCGTCCCCGTCCACTCGTAGCAGCGGAACTGCCCGCCCGGGCGCAGCACCCGCCGGATCTCCCGGACCAGGGCGGGCTTGTCCGCGGTCTGGGTCACCGCGCCCGCCGACGCGACGATGTCGAAGCTCGCGTCGGCGAACGGCAGCGGCCCCGGCGTGACGACCCGGAACGCGCAGTGTTCGTGCAAGCCCGACTCGCGCGCGGCGCGCCGGGCGCGCGCGACGAGCGGCGCCTCGAGATCGATGCCGACGACCTGCGCCCCGTGCGTGCGGACCATTTCGAGCGCCGGGCCGCCGATGCCGCAGCCGATGTCGAGAATCCGCTTGCCGGCCGGCGCCGTGCCCTCGAGCAGCTTCGCGACGTTGCCCGGGCCGCCCGGCGCCATGTAACCCTCGCCCCAGATCAGCTCCAGCAGGGCGACCGTGTGCTCGTCGTACTCGGCTTCGTGCGCCACGCTTTCCGCTCAGTAACGTGCCGGCGGCGTCAGCGAGCGGTGCGCAGGCACGTAGAACGGCTTCGACTGCGCGTGGCACTCGGCCCAGGCCGTGTGCCACTTCAGTTCGCGCTGGTAGTCGAAGCGTGCCCAGAGCGGCTCGGGCAGTTTTCCGTTGATGAACTCGATGTCCGCCAGCGCCAGGTTCGCCTTCAGGATCGGCGACCAGGTCGTGCACCTGACCTCGCCGACCTGCTTGCCGTTGCGGCCGGCGTAGACGAACGCCTCGCCGACCGGCCGGTTGCCGTCGACGACCAGTTTGGTCAGGCGGCGACGGGGCGGCCTGGCCTTCTCCGCGGCGAGCGCCTTGCGTCCGCAGAAATGCCCCTTGTCGAGGTTGACGACCCAGCCGAGGCCGACCTCGTACGGCGAACGATCGTGGTCGTTGCGCACGGTCGCCTCGGCGGTATTGAAATCGAAGCCCGGCATGACGAAGCCGGCCTCGATGCGCACCATCTCCAGCGCGTTCAGGCCCATCGCGTGCACGTCGTAGCGGCCGCGCACGGCGAAGATCGCGTCCCACACGGCTTCCGCGTCGCCCGGCTCCATCCACAGTTCGTAGCCCAAGTCGCCGGTGTAACCGGTGCGCGAGACGGTCAGCGGGATGCCGGCGCAGTCGCTGCGCGTGACGTCGAAGGGTTTCAGGTCCCCGAGACAGGCGATGCCCGCCTCGCTCAGCACCGAGTACGAGGTCGGCCCCTGCACCGCGAGCGCGGCGACGTCGTGCGTCTCGACCGTGATCCCGACGTCGAAGCCGCGCGCGGACATCAGCAGCCAATCGAGCTGGTGGTGCTGCGAGCACAGCCGGTAACGCGACTCGTCGAGCTGGAACAGCGTCCCGTCGTCGATCAGCTTGCCCTCGTCGTTGCACCACGCGACGTAGGTGACCCGGCCCGGCCGCAGCTTCGCCAGGTCGCGCACGACGAGCCGGTCGAGGTAGGCGCGCGCGTCGCGGCCCTCGATGCGGTACTTCTCCATCGGCGTCAGGTCCATGACCGCGCAGCCGCTGCGCACCGCGAAGTACTCGATCGACAGCTTGTCGACAATGCGCGGCACCTTGTAGCCGTTCCAGGTCGCCCAGTGCTCGCTGGTCGTAAGCGCGACCATGCGCTCGTGGAACGGCGTGCGGCCGAGCGGCTGCCGGAAATGCTCGCGCGCGATGTTCATGGTCTGCCCCCGGTGTCGAGTATGCGCCGCGCCGCGTTGCGCCCGGGCAGGCCGGTGAGGCCGCCGCCCGGGTGGCAGCCGGCGCCGCACAGGAACAGGCCGTCGACCGGCGTCGCGTAGCGCGCCGCGCCGTACAGCGGCCGCAGCATGAAGGACTGGTGCAGCGACAGCTCGCCGTGGTGCCAGTGGCCCTGCACCGCGCCGTAACCGGCCTCGATGTCGGCCGGCGACAGGAACTCGCGCGCGACGATCCGCGCTTCGAGCCCCGGCGCGAACTGCGCGAGGCGCGCGAGGACGGCGCGGGCCGCGGCCTCGCGGCCTGCCTCCCAGCCGCCGTCGAGGTCGTAGGGCATGAAGGCCGCGCTGACCGACAGGACGTGGTGGCCGTCCGGCGCCAGCGACGGGTCGTGGATACTCGGCAGCGTGATCTCGAGCACCGGCTCGGGCGAGCACTCGCCGTACTTGCAGTGGTTGAAAGCGCGCTCGATGTCCCGCATGGACGGCGCGACCAGCAGCCGGTTGCCGAGTGCCGCGGCGCCGAGGCCGCGAAACTCCGGCAGGCCGTCCAGCGCGAGGTGCAACTTCGCGACGACGCCCTTGCCGCGTATCTGCGTCACGCGGTTCGCGAACAGCGTGTCGAGCCGCGGCGCGCCGACCAGCGACGCGAACGTGCGCCGGGGGTCGACGTTCGACACGACGAGGCCCGACCCGATCGTCTCGCCGTCTTCCAGTTGCACCCCTGACGCCTTACCGTCCTCGACGAGTATCCTCGCGACCGGCGCACTGCAGCGGAGGCGGCCGCCGGCCGCTTCGACGGCGCGGGTCAGCGCCTCGACCAGCCGGTTGCCGCTGTGGATCGTCGCGGCTCCGTCCAGTTCGCCGTAAAGGCGCTGCAGCCAGGTCAGCACCGTGCCCGGGGTCCGCGGCCCCATCGCGCTGCCGAGCACCGCGTCGATTGCTATCGCCGCCTTCAGGCGCTCGTCGTCGAACGTGTCGTTCAGCACGTCGTAGATGTTCATGCCCACGACGCGCAGGAACTCGTACATCGCCTCGCGCCCGAGCCCGACGCGCAGCTTCCAGCCGAGCTTCGCGAAGGTCATCCGGTCGCCGCGCGGCAGGTTCTTCAGGCGCGGCGGCGGGTTCTCGATGAGCGGCCGCAGCGCCTCCGCGAACGCGAGGTACTGCCGGCGGAAGCCGGGCCAGGCCGCCGCGTCGGCCTGCGCGAGCCCGTCGCCCGCGACCCGGTCTTGGCCGATGGCGAGGTGCGCCGAACCGGGGTCGAGCACGATCGTTTCGACCGGCCGCCCGGGCGCGTAACCGTGGCGCTCGAGTTCCAGTTCGCTGCGAATCGCCCGGCCGAGCGGCGCCACGCACTGCGGCAGGCCCGGGACGCGGTAGCCGTCGCCGAGCGGGCGCGCCGCCGCCATGCCGCCCGCCGCGTCGTTCGCCTCGAGCACGAGCACGTCGAGGCCGGCGCGCGCGAGGTAGGCCGCGCACACGAGCCCGTTGTGGCCGGCGCCGATGACGATCGCGTCCGGCCTAGTCATCCGGGTACTCGGCGGGCGTCGTGTCCGGCCGGCGCAGGTCGCGCAGGATCTCGCGGGCCGCGTTCGCGCCCGGCGCGCCCATGACGCCGCCGCCCGGGTGGGTCGACGAGCCGCACATATACATGCCCCTGACCGGCCCCCGGTACTGCGCGTAGCCGGGGAAGGGCCGGTTGAACAGCAGCTGGTCGAAGGTCAGCTCGCCCTGGAAGATGTTGCCCTCGGTCAGCCCGACCTCGTCCTCCAGTTCGCGCGGTGTGCGGATCTCGGCATGCAGGATCAGATCCCTGAAATCCGGGCTGTACTCTGCCACCTGGTCGATGACGGTCTGCCCGAAGGCCGCGCGTTTCTCGTCCGTCCAGCCGCCCTCGGGTTCGACCGGGCAGTACTGCACGAACACGGTGGCCATGTGCTTGCCGGGCGGCGCCAGCGTCGGGTCGTACTGCGACGGCACGAGGAAATCGCAGTACGGGTCGGCCGACCAGCGGTCGTCCTTCCAGTCGTCGTAGGCGCGCTCCAGCCGCCGCAGCGTGTCGGTGAAGTGCATGTGGCCGAGCGTCAGCGGCGAGCCCCCGGGCAGCGCGGGAAACGTCGGCATGCCGTCGAGCGCGATGTTGAGCTTGCCGGACGAGCCGCGGATCTTGAATTTCCGTGCGCGCTCGAGCAGTGCCGGCGGCACGTCGTCCGCATCCATGATTCGGGTGAACGTGCGCCGGGCGTCCAGGTTCGAGACGACGATCCCGCTGCGGATTTCCTCGCCGCTCGCCAGCCGGACGCCGGTGGCCCGGCGCCCGGCGACCAGGATTTGCTCGACGTCGGCGCCGGTCCGGATCTCGCCGCCCAGCGCCCGGAACGACGACGCGATCGCGCCGGACACGGCCCCCATGCCGCCGCGCGCGAAGCCCCAGGCGCCGACGTTGCCGTCGACGTCGCCCATCGCGTGGTGCAGCAGCACGTAGGCCGTGCCCGGCGAGTAGACGCCGAGGCCCGTGCCGATGATGCTGCCGCCCGAGTAGTGCGCGAGGATCGTCTCGTTCTCGAAATAGTTCTCGAGGTATTCCGCGATCGACATCGTGAAGAAGCGGATGAACTCGCAGATCTGCGTCTCGCTGAGTTCGTGGAATTTCTTAAGCAGGTACGCGAACTCGAAGATGTCACGCGGCTTCAGCGAGCCCGGGTCGGGCGGCGTGCGCAGCAGGAAGCCGCGGATCAGGCGGCACCAGCGCATGACGTCGGCGTCGAAGCGCACGGCGGCGTCGGCATCGCGCGGGCTGTGCCGCATCAGTTCCCGGCGCCGGACGTTCGGCTCGGAATAGCTGCCGAAGTAGTCGCCGTCCTGGGTGAAGGTCATGCTGGCCGTCAACGGCACGACCTTGAGGCCGTGCCGGCCCAGGTCGAGCGCGTTGTAGATCTCCGGCCGGAACAGGCTGCAGACGTAGGAGCAGTTCGAGTATTTCCAGCCGTCGTACAGCTCGCGGCTGACCGTCGCGCCGCCGATGTACTCGTTCTTCTCGACGACCAGCACGCGCAGGCCGGCTTTCGCGAGAAACGCGGCATTGGTCAGGCCGTTGTGGCCGGCGCCGATGACGATCGCGTCGTAGTCCCGGCCGCTCACCGCGTGTCAGTCCTCGACCCAGAGCCTGAGCAGGTTGCCGCGCGCCTTCGCGAGCTGGTCGTACACGGCCGACTTGCCGTCGCGCGCGTAGAGCTCGCGCGAGGCCATGTCGAGATCGAACAGGATCTCCCGCTCCGCCTGCCCGCGCACGAGGCTGCGCACCCAGCCGACGCAGGCGAGCCGCTCGCCGCGCGTCACCTCGCGCACCTCGTGCAGCGCGCCGGACGGGTACAGCACGAGTTCGCCGGCGTCGAGCTTGATCGCGGTCTCGCCGTCGGCGCCGTGCAGCACGAGTTCGCCGCCGTCGTAGCTGTCCGGCGCCGAGAGAAAAACCGTGAACGACAGGTCCGTGCGCGCGCCGGCGATCAGCGCGTCGTCGCTGTGCAGGCCGTAAGCCTGCCCGGTCTCGTAGCGGCTCAGCAGTACCCGGCAGAATCGCTTCGGCCGCGCCGCGGCGGCGAAGACCGGGTGCCGGCGCAGCGCGTCCTCGACGGTCCGGCTGACGACGTCGGCGGCAGGGCCGGCCGCCTGGCGGTTGCGCTTGACCTGCCTCGCCGCCCGCCCGGCGGTGGCGAGGCCGTCTTCGAAATCGGCATCCGCGGCCAGCCGGCGCAGGCTGTCGACGGTCGCGGCATCGAGTACGCCGGCGAGACGGACTATCATCGCCGGCCACCTTTCGATTGCAAACAATTCTCGTTTGCGTTATCCACGCGGCGAGCATACCCGAATTGCCACCCGGAGCGGATTCACGTGAACAACAAGGGCATCACGAAACGTGCACGCATCTGGCTGAACGCCGGCGTATCGGTACTGGTCGGCGCCACCGGCGCCGCCTGCACGGACGCGCCGGAGCCGCCGGCCGATGCGCTGACGCAGGCCGACGATCAGGCCGGCGGCGAGCAGGCCCGGCGCAGCGCGGCAGACCCGGCCGGTAACGCAGCGCCGGCCACCGCTGCCGCCGCGAGCGAGGGCGAAGGCGAGGGTGGCGAAGGCGAAGGCGAAGGCGAAGGCGAGGGCGAGGGCGAAGGCGGCGCAGGCGCAAACCCGGCCGTCGACGACGTCGAGTACCTGAAGCGGCTCGGCGAGCTGCGCGGCCACCTCGCGGCCTTCGCGGCCTTGCAGCGGAACGGCGCGCACGACATGGCGCTGACCCACGCCAAGCACCCGGAAAGCGAACTCTACGCCGATCTCGCCCCGGCCTTCGCGGCGCGCGGCCTGCCCGGCTTCGCCGACGAACTGTCGGCGCTGGTCGCGGCGACCGAGTCCGGCGGCGATTTCGAGGCGGCCTACGCGAACCTGCTGACGGCGCTCGACGCGCACACGCCCGACACCAGCGTGCGCACGCGGCTCGCCGCCGTGGCCGAACTGACGCGTACCGCGGGTTTCGAGTACACGATCGGCGTGGCCAGCGACGGCAGCGTCACGCAGGCGCACGAGTACCAGGACGCCTGGGGCTTCCTCGTCGCCGCGAACGGCATGCTCAAGGCGACCCGGTCCGGCGACCCGCGCGAGATGGTCGCAATCGCGGCGGCCGAGGACCAGCTCGCGACCGCGCTCGCGCAGTTCGACGCGCTGACCGCGGAACACGTGGACGGCCAGTCGACCGCGATCCACGGCGCGGCCGCGCGGATCGAACTGGCGGCGTCCGACCTGCGCTGAGCTTCCGCGCACGCCGGCCGGACTAGCGATACTCCTCGCACAGCAGCTCGTTCAGTTCATCGAGCGACGGCGCCTGCGCTGATTGCACCGCCGGTGCCGGCAGTCCCTGCCGCTCACGGTCCCTCTCGTAGTCGGCCGCTACTTCGGCCACCAGCGCGGACTGCCGCTCGGAGCCCGGACGGATCTCCGAGACCATTTCGTGCAGCGGTCCCTCGCGCAGGCCCGGCGCGATCGCGAAGGCCGCGGCCGAGTAGACGTTGGTCGGCAGCAGCGCGCTCCGTTCGTACGGGGACAGCGCCTCGTATGCCGCTTCGTCGATCCAGCCGAGCTGCACCGGTCCCAGGCCGAGCGTGCCGAGCTGGTCGCCGAAGTGGGTGAGCGCCAGCAGGCGGCCGTGCAGCGCCGCCCGGTAGAACCATTCGCTGGCCTGCATGTAGTGCCCGACGGACGCCTCGGACAGCGGCCGTTCGAGCACGTAGCGTTGCAGCTCCGGGTCGTCGCTCGCCAGGTAGGCCACCGCGTCGCTGTCGCTTCGTCCGCGCGCCCGCATGACGTGCATGGCGCCGAGGACGACCATCGCGGCCGAGTCGCCCTGCTCGGCGAAGATGGCGACCTGCTGTTCCGGCAGGCCGCGGTAGACCTCGACGTCCGGCCCGCCCGCGATCACGCTCCGCAGCCGGTCCAGCTCGGCCATCAGCGCCGGGTGGTGCTGCAGCTGCAGCGGCGTCAGGCAGGTGCTGTCCGCGGCTGCGCCGTCGTGCACCGGCGCCGCGGGCGCGTCGGGTTCTGTCGCGGGCGCGGCCGGCGACGCGGGCCGGGTCGAGGACTGCGGCGCGTCGGGCAGCGGGTCCTGCGCGGACGGCATCGTGAACCGCCACCACAGCAGCGCGGCAGCGATCAAACCGGTAACGACGAGCAAGCCGCGCCAGCGCATGCGAATTCCTGTGTCTGCCTTGCGACGGTGCAGCCAATCTGACAGTTCGGGCAGCGCATGGCCAGTAATTCGAGGCCGCTGCGGGTCCCGCTGCGGTCGGCCGCACACGGAGCAGGTCGTGCCTGGAGACGTCCCGCGTAGCGCTGCCGAATCCTCTTGCCGAATCCGGTTACGCGCCGGCGTATCCGTCCGCCGGTTACCCGCCCGGCGGAGTGCGGGCCGGGCCTGCGGGCGCCCCCGGGGCGCTGTCAATCGCCATTTGCCACGATTAGACCGAGTCTAAATCTATGCTAGACTCGGTCTAAATTTGACAATACGCAGCAGGTCGAGCCATGCGCCCGGGGGGGTGCTTCGGGGGGCTCGCTCGCGCAGAACCCGGACCGCCGCGCCGCCATCCCGGCCGGCGGTCCTGCCACAACAACAACGTGTGCACTCGACGCGAAAGGAGTACGACCATGTTCAGACCCGCACTACCGTTCCTTGCCGCGCTGGCAATGACCGTCTCGTCGCTCGCGGCGGCCGGCACGGCCACGACCGGCATGGCCAAGTCCAACCAGTTCTGGTGGCCGGAGCAGGTGGATTTGAGCCCGCTGCGCCAGCACGGCATGGAATCGAACCCGCTGGGCCCGGACTTCGACTACGCCGAGGCCTTCCTGAGCCTCGACCTCGACGAGGTCAAGGCCGACATCGAGGCCGTCATGACCGACTCGCAGGATTGGTGGCCCGCCGACTTCGGTCACTACGGCCCGTTCATGATCCGCATGGCCTGGCACAGCGCCGGCACCTACCGCGTCGCTGACGGCCGCGGCGGCGCCGGCGGCGGCCAGCAGCGCTTCGAGCCGCTGAACAGCTGGCCCGACAACGCGAACCTCGACAAGGCCCGCCGGCTGCTGTGGCCGGTCAAGCAGAAGTACGGCCACAGCCTGTCCTGGGCCGACCTGATGGTCCTGACCGGCAACGTCGCGCTCGAGTCGATGGGCTTCGAGACCTACGGCTTTGCCGGGGGCCGCGAGGACGACTGGGAAGCGGACCTCGTCTACTGGGGCCCGGAGACCGAGATGCTGGCCGACGAGCGCTACAGCGGCGACCGCGAGCTCACGAATCCGCTGGCCGCCGTGCAGATGGGCCTGATCTACGTGAACCCGGAAGGCCCGAACGGCAACCCGGACCCGCTGGCGGCCGCGAAGGACATTCGCGACACCTTCGGGCGCATGGCCATGAACGACGAGGAGACCGTCGCGCTGATCGCCGGCGGCCACACCTTCGGCAAGGCGCACGGCGCGAAAAGCCCCGCGGACTGCATCGGCCCCGAGCCCGCCGCGGCGGACCTGGAGGAGCAGGGCTTCGGCTGGACCAACGACTGCGGCAGCGGCAACGGTGCCGACACGATCACGAGCGGCCTCGAGGGCGCCTGGTCGGCGACCCCGACGCGCTGGACCAACCAGTACCTCGACAACCTGTTCAACTTCGAGTGGGTACAGACGAAGAGCCCGGCCGGCGCCACGCAGTGGATACCGAAGGACGGCGCCGCATCGAACCTCGTGCCGGACGCGCACGATTCCTCGAAGCGACACGCACCGATCATGTTCACGACCGACCTGTCGCTGAAGTTCGATCCGGAGTACCGCAAGATCGCGAAGCGCTTCCAGGAGAACCCCGAAGAGTTCCGGCTCGCGTTCGCGAAGGCCTGGTACAAGCTGACGCACCGCGACATGGGCCCGCGCGCCCGTTACCTCGGCAGCGAAGTGCCGGACGAGATGCTGATCTGGCAGGACCCGGTGCCGGCCGTCGACCACGAGCTGGTCAGCGAGCGTGACATCGCGAACCTGAAAAAGCGCATCCTCGACTCGGGCCTTACCGTGCCCCAGCTCGTGCGCACCGCCTGGGCCTCGGCCTCGACCTACCGCGGCACCGACATGCGCGGCGGCGCGAACGGCGCACGCCTGCGCCTCGCCCCGCAGGTCAACTGGGACGTCAATGATCCCGACGAGCTGCAGCAGGTGCTGGCACGCCTCGAGCGCATCCAGCAGGACTTCAACCGCGGGCAGCGCGGCAACAAGAAAGTCTCGCTGGCCGACCTGATCGTGCTCGGCGGCGCGGCGGCCATTGAAAAGGCCGCGGCCGATGCCGGCCACGACGTCACGGTCGCGTTCGTCCCCGGCCGCACCGACGCCACGCAGGAGATGACGGACATCGAGTCCTTCGACGTGCTCCGGCCGCGCGCGGACGCGTTCCGCAACTACTTCGGCGAGGGCGCCACGCGTTCGCCGGCGGACATGATGGTCGACAAGGCCAACCTGCTGACGCTGACCGTGCCGGAGATGACCGTGCTGGTCGGCGGCATGCGCGCACTCGGCGCGAACGCCGGCGGCTCGAAGCACGGCGTGTTTACCGACCAGCCGGGCACGCTGAGCAACGACTTCTTCGTCAACCTGCTCGACATGGGCACGGAGTGGCAGAAGTCGGAGAGCATGCAGGGCATCTACGAGGGCCGTGACCGCGAGAGCGGCGAGCTCGTCTACACCGCGACGCCGGTGGACCTCGTGTTCGGCTCGCACGCGGAGCTGCGCGCAATCGCGGAGCTGTACGCGGCGAACGGCGGCGAGCAGCAGTTCGTCGACGACTTCGTCGCGGCCTGGACCAAGGTCATGACGCTCGACCGCTTCGACATCGATCGCGATGCCGCAGGCGGCATGCTGGCCGGCCGCGCGGGCTCGGCGGACTGAGACTGCGCGCTCCACGGGTCGCTCCATGCGGTTGCGACCCGCGGGAAAATGGACGGCGGCGCTTCGGCGCCGCCGTTTTTTTTGCGGCTCGTGAAATGCGAAACGCCGGGAACGTGAGGTTTTCCCGCGGATTTTGTCGCTAACTGGTCGAGGAGCCACGCAATGGTCCGTCTCGCGGGCCAGGGAGTCCGTCATGCAGGTCCGCACTCTTCCAGGATTGTTAGTCGCGCTAGTCCTTCTGCCCTCCGGCCAGGGTTACGCGGGTGGCGGATCCATCGACCCGGATACCGGCGCGATGGACTTCGAGATCAATTTCCGCTTCGTGCCCACCCAGGCACAGATTGACCTCGTCAAGCAGGAAGTCCGGGGCGCCGCGGACATGGTCTGCGACGTGACGGACGGCGAAATCCGCTTCGGCGAGGTCAAGCTGACCGGCGGCGCCGCGGACGAGGCCAAGGGCGATATCTGGATACTGCCGCAGACGGGCCGTTCCGGCCTGTTCCTGCGCGGCGACGGCAGCAATCTCGGCCGCGACGGCGCCCATATCAACCTGTACAGCGACGACATCGACGACGGCGTCATCGCCCACGAGATGCTGCACCACGCCTTCGGGATATTCGACGAGTACGGCGAAAACGTCCGCTGCATCGGCAAGAACTTCAAGACGACTGCCGACCCGGCCGACACCTCGTTCCTCAAGGACGAGGCCGGCAACAGCACCAACCTGCAGAACACGAGCTGGACGGAAATGTCCATCGCCGCCAACCACGACCTGAACCGCGGCCAGTTGCCGTATTACATGTGCAGCCGGGCCAAGCTCGAAGGCGACGTCTGGGACTTCAACGCGACGATGGATCCGGATCTGCCGCTCAACGTTTTCGACCCGACCAGCTTCGACACAGCGAAAGCGACGAGCGCATCGCCCGGCCGATTCCGCGTGACCGACAGCCTGGGCGCCGGCCACATCATCCGCTTCTACGTCGTGCACGCCGCCGACCGTCGCTGGGACGTGCACTTCGCGATCGACGACGGCGATATCACCGGCGGCACGGCCGGCGACTACCGCGATCTCGGCGCGGTGCAGATCACGCTGGAAGCCGACGCGGACGATCGCGGCCGTTTCCCGATCGAATCGATCTCGCCTGCCGATTTCAGCCTCGACATCACCGACCTCGCCAACGGCGCAGACGACCTCGAAGTGGAGCTGCACTTCGGCGAAGTCGGCGACGTCGACGGCGTTCACGCGAATCCCGCAGCCTGCATAGACGACGGCGCGGGCGGCTGCCTGCCGCGCTGGGATCCTGCAACCGAGAACTACGAGCTCACGCAGCAGACGGCGGCACACCGAAAGTCGGACTGGGAAACGCTGGTCGCGAACTACCCGTTCGTGACGCCGCCCGCCGGCACGCCGGTCGAGGCGCCGCCGGCGAACTGCCGCGATTTCCTCGCATTCGACGAGCGCATCGTCGGCTCGGACCAGGTCATCCTGTTCATCGATCGCTCCGGCAGCATGTCGGCCGAAGTGCGCGAAGGCGCCGACGAGACCCGCCTCGATTTCGCCAAGGCTGCCGCGCGCGCATTCATCGACCTGCAGGCCGGCATGAACGTCGACGTCGGCATGATCTCGTTCAACGAGGGGTCGGAACTGGAGCGGCCGATGGAACTGCTCGAGATTGCGGACGCTGGCCCGTTCAAGGACCGCGTCGACCTCCTCGACGCCGACGGCTACACCGGCATCGGCACCGCGCTGCAGAGTTCCGTCACCGAGTTCCAGCGCGCGGCACTCGTCGCCGAAGCGGCCGGCACGCCGGTGCGCAATCGCACCGCGTTCCTGCTGTCGGACGGGGAAAACAACCGCGGCGAGGACCCGGAGGTGGTGGCCGATCGCCTGCGCGACATGGACGTGCAGATCTTCTCGATCCCGGTCGGCTCGGCCGCCGACCGCGAGCTGCTGGGGTCGCTCGCCGTCTCGACCGGCGGCGACGTCCTCGACGCACCCGACGGGGACGAACTGCCGCCGATCTACGCCGAGCTGTTCGCACGCTACCGCGGCGAATCCCTGGCTCTCGAGCGGCAGGCGTCGAACCTGCTGCCCTTCGATAAGATAAAACGCGTGCAGAGCGTCGCGAACGTAATGGCGGCCACGGCGCCGGCGGGCGCCGCAGGCGGCAGCCCCTACGTCGACACTTTCGAAATCCCGGTCGAGAACGGGGCCGAGCGCCTGAACGTCTTCCTGTCCGGCAGGAACGACGACATGGCAACCTGGTCGCTCGTCTTCCAGCTGACCTCGCCTGCCGGCGATACGTTTACGGCCGCCGACAGCGACGTGATCACGATCGACACCTATTACACGATCATCCGCATTCCCGCACCTGCTCCGGGCGCCTGGCGACTCGACATTGCCGCCGGCAACTCGTCGCCGCAGTCGTCTTTCGTACAGGCGCACGTCGAAAACTATGCGCCCGACCTCTTCGTCGACGTGAAGCCCGAAATCGTGCGCTCGGCAGCGACCACGGCGGAAATATCGCTCGAGACCTCCTGGCTAAGTACGCTGGACGACACGGTCGACTACACGGGCTACGTGCGTCGCCCGGACGGGTCCACGGTTCCGCTCGCGTTCAGGACGGATATCATCTCCGGGGCGACGTCCGCGACCTTCGACGCCTATGCCGGCCGCGGCGTCTACGAAGCCGTGGTCACGGCGAACGTCGACGACGACGTACGCAAGCTTGATGGCGAGTCGATCTTCGGCGAGCCGGCGGCGGATCTCGCGGACGTTGACCCATTCGTACGCACGGCGCGCGCCGCTTTTTTCCTCGACGTCGCCGCGCTGCCACCCTGCACGAACGCCGACTGCGACGGTGACGGAATCCCGAACGCCGTCGAGGGCGGGGACGACGTGGACACGGACGGCGACGGACTGCCGGACTACCGCGACGACGACGCCGACGGGGACGACGTGCCCGACTCGGTCGAGGGCGTCGCCGATACCGACGGCGACGGGCAGCGCGACTTCCAGGACACGGATTCCGACAACGACGGCATCCTGGACGGCAGCGACCCGACGCTCGACAAACCCGGGCGCTGCTGCCGCTACCTGCTGTGGCTCGGCGTGATCATCGCCTTGCTCCTGCTGCTGATCCTCGTCGCGATACTGCGCTGCTGCCGCCGCAGCCTCGCCACGGCAGGCCAGGTCCACCACTGACCGCGGGGCGGCCGGAGCGGGGGCCTTCCCGCTCCGGCCGGTCCGTGCTGACACCTTGGTTTGCGGCGCGCCCGCATGTTTTACTTGAGTGAGTTACCCGCGCAGCACTGTCGCTGCCGTTGGAACGGGAACCCACCATGAAGCCTGCGCCCGCGCCTTTCGAACCGAAGCCCATGAAAATCAGCGTGCTGACCGCCGCCCTGCAGGAGCTGACGCCACGCGATGCACGCGACGCCGACCCGGACCTCGCGATCGAGGAATGGCTCGCGTTCTCCCGCGACGTAGGCTCGCCCTACATCCAGCTGTCCGCGGCGCTGCACCCGTCGGTCAGCGACGTGCCGGCCGAGGCGCTGCTCGACCCGGTCGCGAACACGCTCGACCTGCGCGAGCCTTTCGACGAGGGGCGCGCCAGGCGCGTGCTGGCGGCGATGAAGGATACCGGCGTCGGCCTGTCCGATCTCGCCTACTTCGACAACCTGCTGGTCGCGGACAAGGCGGCGCGGCAGCTGAAGCACGACTTCATGCTTCGCGTCTTCGACGCCGCCGTGCTGCTCGGGACCGACGCCGTCTGCGGCTTCGTCGGCCGCAACTACGAGCTCGAGATGGACCAGAACCTCGAGATGTTCGAGGCCGAGATCGTGCCGCTCCTTGAAGAAGCGAAGGCGCGCGGGCTCACCTTCCGCGTCGAGCAGTGCCCGATGCCGGGCTGGACCGCGCTCGACCGCTGGCACAACAACATCGCCTATGCGCCGGGCCCGTGGATCGCGCTGCACCGCATCTGCGAGAAGCACGGGGTGGGCGAGCAGTTCCGCATCCACTACGACCCGTCGCACTCGGTGCTGATGGGGCAGGACACGCGCTCGATGTTCCAGTACCTGAAGGACGAGGGCTACGCGTTCCTGATCGACGGCTTCCACGTCAAGGGCCAGGTCATCGACTCGAAGGGGATTTCCGCCTGGGGCTACGGCGGCCAGACGATGGAACGCGGCGACTGGCGGGACGGCCGGCCCTCCGGTGACCCTGCCGACCAGGTCAACGCCTGGAAGAAGCAGGTCGCGATCTGCGAGCACGAGCTGCCCGGCACCGCGCGCCACGACCCGCTCGCCTACCTGCAGAACCGCACGGTCGACTGGCTCGACCACCAGCTGGCCGCGCGCGAGTTACTGGACATCGACCCGGCGGAAATCTACCTCGTCGTCGAGCACGAATATCCGCCTGCGCGGATGCAGGACAAGGCGGCGCTGAAACCGATCCTCGAGGGTTCGATCGCGTTCACGAAGGCGATCGACGAGGCCGCGGCCGCGATGTACGCGCTGCAGCACGAGGTCATGGCGGCCCAGGGCATCCCGGTGCAGGGCATTGGCCGCGAGGCCTACCGCTCGTGAGCGCGCAGGCTGCTTGCCGGCCGCTCAGGGCCGGCATCGTCGGCGGCGGTCAGGGCGCCTTCATCGGCGCGGTGCACCGGATCGCGGTCGAACTCGACGGCGAGGCGCGCATCGTCGCCGGCGCGATGTCCTCGGACCCGGCGCGCGCGCGTGCCAGCGCCGAGGCCTGGCAACTAGAGCGCAGCTACGACGACTGGCGGGAGATGGCGAAAGCCGAGGCCGCGCGCGACGACGGAATCGATTTCGTCATCGTCGTCACGCCGAATCACCTGCACGCGCCTGTCGCGATCGCGTTCCTCGAAGCGGGAATCCCGGTTGCCTGCGACAAGCCGCTGGCGGCCAACGTCGCCGATGCGCGCGCGATCCTGCGCGCGGTAGAGACAAGCCGTCTGCCGTTCCTGCTGACGCAGACCTACACGGGCTACCCGATGATCGAGCAGGCGCGCGAACTCGTCGCCGCGGGCCGGCTCGGCACGCTGCGCCGGGTGCAGGTCGAGTACAACCAGGACTGGCTGAAGGACCCGATCGAGGCCGACGGCCAGAAGCAGGCGAGCTGGCGCACCGACCCCGAGCGCGCCGGCATCGGCGGCTGCATCGGCGACATCGGCACGCACGCGCAGAACCTGCTCGAGTACGTCTGCGGCAGCGAACTGGCGGAGGTCTGCGCGGAACTCAGCACCTTCGTCGAGGGCCGCCGGCTGGACGATGACGCGAGCGTGCTGCTCCGGCTCGCGAACGGCGCGCGCGGCACACTTTCCTGCTCGCAGATCGCCTGCGGCGAGGAGAACGCGCTGACGCTCCGGCTGTATGGCACCGAGGCCGGCCTCGAGTGGCACCAGCAGGAGCCGAATACGCTGCTGCTCAAGCCCGCGGGCCGGCCCTGGGAACGCTGGCGCAGCGGCGGCGCCTACACGGGCGAGGCCGCGCTGCGCGGCATGCGCACGCCGGCCGGCCACCCGGAAGGCTACCTCGAGGCCTTCGCGAACCTGTACCGGCGCTTCGTCGCCGACCTGCGGCGCAGGCACGCCGGCGCCGCACCGCAGGGCGACTACCCCGGCGCGGCCGCGGGCGTGCGCAGCCTGCGTTTCGTCGAGGGCGCGGTCGACAGTTCGCGGACCGGCGGCTGGGTGACGCTGTGAGCCATACCCCTCACGGGCGCGGCCCCGTGCCGAAAGTGCTGATCGTCGACGACGACGCGATCGACCGCGAGGCGCTGCTGCGGGCCTTCGACAACGCCGGCAGCGAGGTCGAGACGCACGAGGCCGAGGACGGCGTGCAGGCGCTCGAGATCCTGCGCGGCGGCGACGACCGGGCGCCGCTCGCGCCGCCCTACGTCGTCGTGCTGGACCTGAACATGCCGCGCATGAACGGCTTCGAGTTCCTCGCGGAGCTGCGTCGCGACCGGCGCCTGCGGCGCGTTGCCGTCTTCGTGCTGACGACCTCGGCGGCGCCGGGCGACATCGAGCGCGCCCACGAACTCGGCATCGCGGGCTATATCGTCAAGGCCCGCGCGATGCGCTCGCTCGCCTCGCTGGTCACGCTGCTGGAGACTTACCCCCGGGTCGTGACGCCGGTTCCCTGAATCGCCCGGTCGCGTTTGCGCTGATCGGCGGTTTGTCGCAGTCTGCGGGATCGTCCCGTTCGCCCGGAGGCGCCCATGTTCGCCCGGCCAGCCCTCGTCCTCGCCTGTCTCTGCGCAGCCGCCCCCGCCACTGCCGCGGACGCGGACGTGCTCTTCGCCGGCGCCCGCGTGCTGACGATGGGTCCGGCGGGCACGCTCGAGCGCGCGTTCGTGACGGTCAGCGACGGGCGCATCGTCCGCGTCGCCGCCACGCCGCCCCCGGCAGCGGATGAACTGCGCAGGATCGAAGCGGACGGCCTCGTGCTGATGCCCGGGCTCGCGGACATGCACGTGCACTATTTTTCCGAGAACGAGGGGCCGATGTTCCTCGCGAACAGCGTCACCAGCGTGCGCAACCTGTGGGGTTCCGCGCAGACGCTGATCCTCGATGCGAAGGCCGCGAGCGGCACGACGCCGGGGCCGCACGTCTACACGTCCGGCCCGCTGATGGACGGTCCCGAGCCGATCTGGGGCGACGGCTCCCTGAAACTTACTTCGCCCGAGCAGGCCGTCGGCGCGGTCGAGAGCCAGCGCACGACCGGCTACCGCGCCGTCAAGCTTTACGAGGGACTGACGCCCGAGATCTATCGCGCCGCGGTCGCGGCCGCGCAAGAACGCGACATGCAGGTCTGGACCCACGTGCCCGGCGGGCTCGACGTCGAGGCGGTCATCGAGCTCGGGGTCGACAGCATCGAGCACTTCGACGACGTGCAGGACAGCGTGCTCGGCGACGGGCACGACCCGGCCGACGGCAGCTATTTCGGGCGCTGGGCGAGCGCGGACGAGGCGCGCCTCGCCGCGCTCGCGCGCAAGTCCGCGGAGGCCGGCGTCTGGCACTCGCCGACGCTGACCGTGATCGCGACGCGCTACGCGTACGGCGCCGACGCCGAGGGCTACTTCGCGCGGCCCGAGGCGGCCTACCTCGGGCCGGGAATCGAGGGCTGGTGGCGGAACAGCGCGTCGCGCATGAGCCCGTGGGACGAACGCAAGCGCAAGGCCGCTGCAATGCAGCGACGGTTTCTCGCGCTGCTGCACGAGGCCGGCGCGCCGCTCCTGCTCGGCACCGACACGCCCAATCCTTTCGTGCTGCCGGGCTTCGCGATCCACGACGAGCTCGCGAATTTCGTCGAGGCCGGGATTCCGGTGGCCGAGGTGCTTCGCATCGCGACCGCCGATGCCGCGCGCTTCCTGCGCGAGGAGGGCGAGTGGGGCGTGGTCCGGGAGGGCGCCCGCGCCGACCTCGTCCTGCTCGACGCCGATCCGCGCGAGGACCTCGCGACGCTGCGCCGGCCGCGCGGCGTCATGGTCAACGGCCACTGGTACGACGCGGCGCGCCTCGAAAGCGAACTCGCTGCGCTGCGCGCGCGCCGGGCCGCGGAGGCCGAGGCGGCCGAGGCGGAAGCCGGGGCCGCGCCGGCCGGCTGAGCGCCAGCTACACTGGGCAGGTGAATCACGGGGGAAGAGCTGCGGATGAAGAGCAAGCAAGACGGAGCAGGCGGATCACACGGGAAACGCTGCGGATGAAAAGCAGGCCAGGATCGGCGAACCGCACACGGCGGAGGGGCAGGCACGCGCCAGGCGCGCCGCCGGCGCTTGCCGTGTTGCTGATGTTGTCAGCGCAGCCGGCCCTGCCGCAGGCCGACGACGCCGCGGCCGCGGCCGAGCCGACGCACCTGTCGGAGGCGCGACGCGGAGACATACGCAGGCTGGTCGTGATCTCAAACTGGACCGGCACCGACCAGGACCTGTCCGGCACCTACGGCAAGGACACGCCGGGGCTCGTCGGCGGCATGGAGCGGGGCTCGCGCATCGGCCGTATCTACAAGGAGGTCGGGCCCGTACCCGTGTACATCCCGATCCCGGGACTCGCGCTGCCCGGCGCGATCTTCGGCGGCCTGACCGGCGCGGCGAAGCGCGAGGTGCAGGAGTTTCGTGACCGCATGACCGAGGAACTGGCGCGCGAGGACAGCCAGGTACTGACCGACGACGGCCTCGCGCTCGACGTGTTCTGGGGCGTGCGACGCCTGCCGGGCATCGACTCGAAACTGTTCGCCGCCGGCGCGGAGCTGCCGGAGGACACCGATGCGCTCTTGTTCGTGCGCTTCGAGGGCGTCGAGATCGACGTGCAGGGCAAGGAGGCGGAGATCACGACCGTCGCGTCGACGACGCTGCGACAGGGCGACGGCCGCGAGCTGTACCGGCAGTTCGTGCACTACCGCGACCGCGACACGCTGCGCAACTGGACGGCCGACGACAATGCGCTGTGGCGCACGTACAGCAATTTCGCCCGGCACTACCTCGCGCGGGAAATCACGGCCGAGGTGTTCGACCGGGTCGCGCTCGAGCACGCGCTGGTCCCGCTCGAGACGGAGACGGTCAGCGCGGACCGGCGCGACCCGCGCCGCTTCGAAACCGACGACGGGCAGCCGACGCTGGCCTGGCGGCTCGACCTGCCGGATCCGCCGCCCGGGCTCGGTGCCACGGCCTTCGACCTCGAGATCTACGACGCGCGCGAGCTCGTCTACGCGGAGGAGGGGCTCGGCAGCACGGAGCACCGTATCGCCGTGCCGCTCGAGCCCTGCACGAACTACCGCTGGTCCGTGCGGCCGTCGTGGGACATCGACGGCCGGCGACGCTACGGCGAGTGGCTGCGGCTCGACCCGCCGCCGCCCCCGGACAGCCGGCGCGGCAAAAAGAAGAAGGCCGACGAAAACTCCGTGTCCGGCGTCGACGAGACGGCCGAGGGACGTTGGCTCATCGGCCGGCAGGCCTCCGTGGCGCCGGCCTACACGCAGGATTTCCCGGTGCTCGCGACCGACTGCCGGCGCCGCTGATAGCCCGCGTTGCGGTAGCGCGCCGGGCCGGTTTGCAGGTACAACAGCGGTTTCTTCAGCCGGCGTTCGCGCATGTCGTCACCGTTGTTTCCCTCCCGCCACCGTTTTGTCCTGGGTCTCGCGCTGGCGCTCGCCGTCACGTCGGTGCGCGCCGAGGACCCGGAGCCATTCACGGATTGCCTCGCCCGTCTCGAGTCGCGCGCAATGGCCGAGGGCATCGACGCCGGCGTCGTGCGCGACGTGTTCGCGGGCATCGAGCCGCTCGAGCGCGTCATCGAGCTCGACCGCAGCCAGCCGGAATTCACGCGGACATTCGCCGACTATTACGGTCAGCGCGTGACCGAGGAGCGAGTCGCGCGCGGCCGCGCGCTGCTGGCCGAGCACCGCGGACTGCTGACGGAGGTACAGCGGCGCTACGGCGTGCCCGTGCAGTACCTCGTCGCGTTCTGGGGGCTGGAAACGAACTTCGGCGACTACTTCGGCAAGCTGCCCGTGCCGGGGGCGCTGGCGACGCTCGCCTGCGACCCGCGGCGCAGCGACTTTTTCGGCGACGAGCTGATGGCGGCGCTGCGCATCGTCGCCGCCGGCGACGTCACGCCCGCGCGCATGCAGGGCTCCTGGGCCGGCGCGATGGGCCACATGCAGTTCCTGCCGTCCGCGTTCCTGCGCTACGCCGTGGACGGCGACGGCGACGGGCGCCGCGACCTTTGGGGCAGCGTCCCGGACGCGATGCACTCGGCCGGCAATTTCCTGCGCGCCCTCGGCTGGCAGCCGGGCCTGCGCTGGGGGCGGGAAGCGCGGCTGCCGGACGGCTTCGACTTCAGCCTGGCCGGCCGCGACCGTCCGCGGCCGCTGGCGGCGTGGGTCGCGCTCGGCGTGACGGACGCGCACGGCAGAGCGCTGCCGCCGCTCGACATCCCGGCGGCGCTCGTCGTGCCGGCCGGCCATGCCGGGCCCGCGTTCCTCGTCTACGGGAACTTCGACGTGATCATGCGCTGGAACCGGTCCGAGAACTACGCGCTGGCCGTCGGCCGCCTCGCGGACCGGATCGCCGGCGGCGGGCCGCTGGTGCGCGCGCCCGACCCCGACGAGCCGCCGGTCAGCCGCGACGACGTGCGCGGCCTGCAGGCCGGGCTCGTGCGCCTGGGCTACGACCCGGGCGAGGTGGACGGCGTGTTCGGCTCGCGCACGCGCCGTGCGCTCGCCCGTTTCCAGCAGGAGCGCCGGCTCGTCGCCGACGGCCACCTCGATGCCGAGGCGCTCGCCGCCGTGCGCGCGGCGCTCGCCAGGGACGACTCCTGATACTCAGGTCGGCCGGCGGCGCAGCAGTTTGACCAGCGCGACGATCTCGTCGTCGCCGAGGCCCGCGTCGAGGCCGCGTTCGATCAGGCCGGCGACGAAGCGCGGTATCTCGTCGCTGATGCCGGCGTCGCCGGCATGCGCGAGCACGCGCCGCACGACGCCCGCGTACACCGCGAGCGACGCGTTCGGCGCGTCGTAGCGTTCGTCGGCCAGCGCCGCGCCCAGGTGTTCGAGTTCCTCCGCGTCGCCCGGCTGCGACGCGACCAGCACCTCGCTCAGCAGTCGCGGAGAGACCTTCTCCGCGCCGCAGATCAGCGCGCCGTGCACGAGGCCAGTATGCGCGCCGAGGAAGCAGGACAGCACCGCGAGGGCGAGCGCGGGGGGCGCGCCGACGGCGGGAACGCGGTAGCGAAGCTCGCTGCTCAGGCAGCCGAGCAGGTCGCGGGTTGCGCGCTCGGCGTCCGCATCGCCGGCCACGAACACGAGCCCTGCCGCGCCGACCTCGCCCGGGTAAGCGAGCACGGCGCCGTCGAGCCAGCGGGCCCCGCGCTCGCCGGCCCAGCGCTCGCCGGCGCGCGCCTCGCCGGGCGTGCCGGTCGAGAACTGGACGAGCGTGCGGCCGCCGAAGTCGACGTCGCCGGCGACGGAGTCGAGCAGCGCGAAGCTCGCGTCGTAGTCGTCGATACAAATGATGCTGACCGGGCTCGCCGAGATCGCGGCGGCCAGGTCCGGCTGCGCGGTCGCGGATGTGCCGGCGAACGCGTCGAAGCGCGCCGGGCTGCGGTTCCAGAGCGTTACCTCGTGACCGCCGTCGATGAGGGCGCGCGCGATCGCGGCGCCCATCGCGCCGAGGCCGATTGCCGTCACGTCACTCACCGGCCTGCACCTCCACGCGGTAGCGCCGGTAGTGCACGCGGTCGCCGAACGGCGAGTTGTCGTCGTTCGCCGCAGAGGCCGCGACGTAGAAGGTGACTGCCGCCGCCGGCGCCGGCGGCGACAGTCAC
>CALALV010000015.1 GCA_937925605.1 uncultured Woeseia sp. | reverse complement strand
ACCCCCATCGCGACAAGTTCCCGCGCGATCTGGTCCGCCGTCAGCCCGCCGTCGACGTAGTCGTCCAGCCGCTCGTCGAGCGCCGTGCAGCGCGTGGTCGTTTCGTGGTCCATGGGGTGTTACACGACCGGGCTCAGGAAATGGTTCCATCGCCCGCGAGCTCGGGCAGCAGCTCGCGCAGCCGCCGGCGGGCCCGGTGCAGGCGGGATTTCAGCGTGCCCAGGGCCTCGCCCGTGATCGAGTGGATTTCCGGAAGCGTGTAGCCCTCGACATCGTGCATGAGCAGCACCAGCCGCTGGCTCTCGGCCAGGCTTTCGATGGCCTGTTCCAGCAGCGCGAGCTGCTCGCGGCGCACGTAGTCGTGTAGGTCGTCGCCACTGTCCGCCAGCGCATCGATGCGCTGCGCCGGCAGCTCGGCCTCGTCGACGATGCGCAGCCGGCGGCGGGCGAAGCGGCGGCGCTCGTCGACGAAACGGTGGTACAGGACGCGCGCGAGCCACGGCCCGGGCTGGTCGAGCGCCTCGAGCTCGTCGAGCATCGGCCAGGCCTTCAGCAGCACGTCCTGCAGCAGGTCCTCCGCGTCGACCCGCGTGCCGGTCAGCCGCAGCGCCAGCCGGTACAGGCGCGGCAGCTCCGGTTCGAGCAGGGCGGAGAAGCGGGCGCGGTCGTCGCGCGGGCTCACGTGCCGGGCTCCCGGCACGCGCGTGCGGCCGGTCTACAGGCCGAGGCGGACGATGAAGTAGTGATCAACGAGCAGTGCCGCGAACAGCAGCATCAGGTAGTTGATCGAGTAACGGAACACCTGCATCGGCAGGTCCAGGCCCTCGTCGCGGCGCAGCCTGAGCGCGTAGCCGAGGAACACGCCGCCGAGCGCGAGCGCGGCGACGAGGTAGATCAGGCCGCTCATGCCGGACAGGTAGGGCATGATCGTGACCAGCACGAGCAGGATCGTGTACAGCAGGATGTACTGTCGCGTGAACGCGTTGCCGTGCGTGACGGGCAGCATCGGGATGCCTGCGTTCGAGTAGTCGTCCTTGCGGGCGATCGCCAGCGCCCAGAAGTGCGGGGGCGTCCAGACGAACACGATCAGGAACAGCAGCAGCGCGTCGGGGTGCACCGCGCCGGTCACCGCGGTCCAGCCGAGCACCGGCGGCGCCGCGCCGGCGGCCCCGCCGATGACGATGTTCTGCGGCGTCGCGCGTTTCAGGTAGGCCGTGTAGATGACCGCGTAACCGATCAGCGAGGCGAAAGTAAGCACCGCGGTCAGCGGGTTGACGAGCCAGGTCAGCAGCGTCATCGAGGCGACGCAGAGCAGCGCGGCAAAGACCAGCGCCTGCCGTTCGGTGAGCTTGCCCTGCGGCAGCGGCCGCGCGCGCGTGCGCAGCATTTTCTCGTCGATGCGCGCGTCCAGCACGTGGTTGACGACGGCCGCGGACGACGCGGCGAGCCCGATGCCGAGCGTGCCGAACAGGAGCGGCTCGAGTCCAGGCCAGCCCGGCGTCGCGAGGAACATGCCCACGACGGCAGTGAACACGATCAGCGTCACGACGCGCGGCTTGGTCAGCTCGTAGTAGTCGCGCCAGTGCGCCGACAGCTTCAGGATTCGGGTATTCACGCCCTGTTCCGCTCCGGGACTCATGCTCAGCCTATGCGCGACAGGTCCAGCAGGTGTTCGACGTCCTCGACCAGGTCGCGCGGCAGGATGTCGGCCGGAAAGTACATGACCACGTTGCCGAGCGGGTCGACCAGCCAGATGCCCCCGGGCGTGGCCGCACCCGGCAGCAGGTCGGCGAACAGCTGGCGGGCCGCCGGCTCGTCGAGCGCGATCAGTCCGGCGTGCTCGGTTTCGAGAAACAGGGTATCCGGGGCCTCGGGGCCGTGCAACAGGACCCGCCGGACGCGCTGCATGTCGTTGCCGAGCATCAGCCGGGTCTGTCGCAACTTGTAGAGTGCATCGCGGCAGGTTTCGTCGCAGGCGTCGCGCTGGACGTAGATCATCGCCCAGTGATCGCGGATCGCCGCCGTGAGCGGCGACGCGCCCAGCTCGTCGGCAAGGCTCGCGGGCGGCGCAAGCAGCAGGCCGTGGTTCGTGCGGCCGGCCGGGCGCGGCGCGCTGTCGCCGTAGTACATCCACAGCGCGGCCACGAGCGGCAGCGCGAAGATCAGCGCGATCAGGACGAGCTGCAGGCGGGCCGGGCCCCTGGGTCGTTCATTGTCCATGCTTGTATCGCTTCCGCAGTTGCCATACCAGTATGACGGCTACCGTGAGGGCGAGTGCCGCCCACTGGAACGCGTAGCCGTAGTTCGTGGACGGGCCGCGTCCGGGCGGCCGCCAGTCGCGCCCGAAGCCGTCCGGCTCACCTTCTGCCAGCAGCAGCACGGGCTCGTCGAGTTCGCGGCCGAGCGCGCGCTCGAGATCCGCGAGCTCCGGGTAGACCGCGATGCGCGGCCAGCCGGCATCGTCGCCGAGTGCCTTCCCGGGGCGCAGCGCGACGCGCGGCAGGCGCCCGGCGCGCGCGACGATGCGGCGCGTATCGCCACCGACCCCGATCGCCGGCAGCGCGTCGCTGCCCGGCTGCTTCGCGACCCAGCCGCGGTTGACCAGCAGCAGGCCGTAGGTCGTCTCGAACGGCGTCACGACGTACCAGCCGATGCGCCCGTCGCGAACGATGTTGTCGATCAGCACCTGGCGCTCGCCGAGGTAGCGCCCCTCGACGACGAGCGGCTGGTACAGCGCGGGCGTCGTGTCCGGGTCGAGCGCCCGCGGCGTCGTGCCTGCGTCGAACAGTTCGAGCAACGCCTCTTTCTCCGCGGCACGATCCAGCTGCCACAGCGACAGCGTCGCGAACAGGGCGATCAGCGCAAGTCCGGCGACCGGCGGCAGCCAGGTCGTTACAAATTGTTTGAGCTTGCTCATGGGCCTCCTGACGGGCCTCACGTTATACTGACGCGCCGTTTCTCCGCGGAGCCCGCATGAAAATCTTCGTCATCGTCATGCTGATCGCGATCGTCGCGAGTCTCGGCTCGGGCCTCTTTTTCCTCGCGCGCGACGACCAAGGTTCGCCGCGCGTCCTGAAGGCGCTGAAAATCCGCGTCGCGCTGTCCGTGATCCTGATCGCGTCGCTGGTCGTCGCCTACTTCGCCGGCTGGCTCGGACCGCTGCCAGGTAACTGACTTACCGCCAGGCCGGTACCACTGAAGGCCGACGCGGATCTCAACGCCGGGCGACTACATCCAGTAGACGAACACGTACAGGCCGACCCAGACGACGTCCACGAAGTGCCAGTACCAGGCGACCGCCTCGAAGCCGAAGTGGTTCTGTGGAGTGAAGTGGCCCTTCATGACCCGCAGCCAGATCACCGTGAGCATGATCGCGCCGATCGTCACGTGCATGCCGTGGAAGCCGGTCAGCATGAAGAAGGTCGAGCCGTAGATGCCCGAGGTGAGCTTCAGGTTCAGGTCCTGGTAGGCGTGGACGTACTCCTCCGCCTGCAGGAACACGAACCAGAAACCGAGCAGGAAGGTCGCGGCGAGGAAGACCTTGAGCAGCGTGCGCTGGTTGTGCTGCAGCGCATGGTGCGCGATCGTCACCGTGACGCTCGAGGTCAGCAGGATCGCCGTGTTGAGCAGCGGCAGGCCGAACGGCCCCATCTTCTGGAAGGCACCGCCGATGTCAGCCGGGCCGTTGGTCGGCCAGGTGTTCTCGAAGCCGTTCCACAGCAGCAGGTTCGTGAAAAAGTTGTTGCTGCTGCCGCCGAGCCACGGCACGGACATGTTGCGGGCGTAGAACAGCGCGCCGAAGAAAGCCGCGAAGAACATGACCTCGGAGAAAATGAACCAGAACATGCCCATGCGGAAGGACACGTCGACCTGCGAGTTGTAGAGCTTGGCCTGGTTCTCGGCGATGACGGTGCCGAACCAGCCCGTCAGCATGAAGATCATGACGCCCAGGCCGCCCATCATGATCCAGAAGCCCGGCTGGGACCCGTTGAGCCAGGCGGATACGCCGACCATCAGGAGCAGCAGGCCGATGGAGCCGACGATGGGCCAGTGGCTGCCGTGCGGGACGTAGTAGCGGTTTTCAGCGTGTGATGACATGACGGTATCCGGGGATTACTGGTTGTCGTGTGCGTGGGACCCCGCGTGCTCGCTCGCGTCCGAGAGCCTCGCGGTGTCGAAAAAAGTGTAGGACAGCGTGATCGTGTCGACGTAGTCGGGCAGGTCCGAGTCGACGATGAAGCGCACCGGCAGCTCGCGTTCCTCGCCGGCCGCGAACTCCTGGGTCTCGAAGCAGAAGCAGTCGAGTTTCTTGAAGTGGCCGCCGGCCTGCGAGGGCGCGACGCTCGGCACGGCCTGCGCGACTTTCGCGCTGCCGCTCAGGTTCTTCGCGAAGAACGTGGCCTCGTAGAGCCCGCCCGGGTTGATCTGCATGCTCCGCACCGAGGAGCGGAACTCGAACGGCGCGTACTCGTTGACCGTGGTCATGAACTCGAGCCGGATTTCGCGGCTCTCGTCGCGGTGCTCGGCGACCGCGACCGGCGCCTCGTTGGTGCGGCCGCCGAAGCCCGTGATCTCGCAGAACACGTCGTACAGCGGCACCAGCGCGAAGCCGAATGCGAACATGCCGGCCGCGAGCGCGGTAAGTCGCAGCGCGAGCGAGCGGTTGATGCCGCGCGCGCCGCCGTCCGTCCTGTCCTTGCCGTTGTCCATCTGCTGCTCAGCTGCTCATCGAGGTGGCGACGATGAAACCGAAGTAGAAGACCAGTGCAACCGCCGCCAGCACCAGTGCCGTGCGGCGGATGCGCCGTTTCTGCTCGGGCGTCCTGTTCTCGGGGCCGGCCATCAGTCGAACGAATCGTGCTTCGATACGTGCGGCGGCTCCTCGAAGGTGTGGTACGGCGCCGGCGACGGCACGGTCCACTCGAGGCCCTTCGGGTCTTCCCAGACTTTCGCGGTCGCGGGCTCGCCCTTGCCCTTCGCGCACTGCCAGATGATGTAGGCGAACAGGAGCTGCGACACGCCGTAGCCCATCGCGCCGACCGACGCGACCGTGTTGAAGTCGGTGAACTGCGTTGCGTAGTCAGGAATACGCCGCGGCATGCCGGCCAGCCCCAGGAAGTGCATCGGGAAGAACGTGATGTTGACGAAGATCGTCGACAGCCAGAAGTGCCACTGGCCGAGCTTCTCGTTGTACATCACGCCCGTCCACTTCGGCAGCCAGTAGTACACGGCCGCCATGATGCCGAAGATGGCGCCAGGCACCAGCACGTAATGGAAATGCGCCACGACGAAGTAGGAGTCGTGGTACTGGATGTCGGCCGGCACGATCGCGAGCATCAGGCCCGAGAAGCCGCCGATCGTGAACAGGAACAGGAACGCGAGCGAGAACAGCATCGGCGTCTCGAAGGTCAGCGCGCCGCGCCACATCGTTGCCGCCCAGTTGAAGACCTTCACGCCGGTCGGGACTGCGATCAGCATCGTCGCGAACATGAAGAACAGCTGCCCGGTCAGCGGCATGCCGACCGTGAACATGTGGTGCGCCCAGACGATGAACGACAGGAACGCGATCGACGACGCGGCGTAGACCATCGAGTCGTGACCGAACAGCGGCTTGCGCGAGAAGGTCGGGATCGTCTCCGAGATGATGCCGAAGGCCGGCAGGATCAGGATGTAGACCTCGGGGTGACCGAAGAACCAGAAAATATGCTGGAACATGACCGGGTCGCCGCCGCCGGCCGCGCGGAAGAAGCTGGTACCGAAGAACTGGTCGGTCAGCAGCATCGTCACGGCGCCGGCGAGTACCGGCATGACCGCGATCAGCAGGTAGGCCGTGATCAGCCAGGTCCAGACGAACATCGGCATCTTGAGGAGCGTCATCTCCTCGGTGCGCATGTTGATGATCGTCACGATGACGTTGATCGCGCCCATGATCGACGACAGGCCCATCAGGTGGACCGAGAAGATCAGGAACGGGAACGCGTCGCCCGTCTGCAGCACGAGCGGCGGGTACATGGTCCAGCCGCCGGCCGGCGCGCCGCCCTCCATGAACAGCGTCGACAGCAACATGCCGAAGGCGACCGGCAGGATCCAGAACGACCAGTTGTTCATGCGTGGCAGCGCCATGTCCGGCGCGCCGATCATCAGCGGGATCATCCAGTTCGCGAGAC
>CALALV010000014.1 GCA_937925605.1 uncultured Woeseia sp. | reverse complement strand
CCGTGCCGGGGCCGGCCGCCGGACCGGGACCGCGCAAGGCAGCGGGCCGCGGGGCGCATCGGCGGACGGGGACGTGGCAACGGGCGTATCCCCGCTGCGCTCGTACTGCAGGCACAGGTCACAGACGTCGGCCATGCCGGCATTGGCGTGCTCGAAGGCATGCGCCGCCGTGGCCACCTGCAGCCAGGCGACGGCCAGGAACGCGAGCGCGACCACGCGGCGGCATTGCCGCGCTGCGGTCGCTCGAATCCCGGTCGTATTGCTGTGCATCTGCGCCATCATGTCGAACCTGCCGCTGCGAGCATACCCGAAGCCGGGCACGCCACGCATCCTGTTCGAGTGCGCGGCGCGCCAAAAGTTTCCGGCGCGGTTCAGGGTGCCCCGGCGGGCGCGGACGGGTCCGAGAAGCGCGGGTCCTCGAGGACGCTGCGATCGGTCAGCGCCGCGAGGAAGGCCAGCAGGTCAGCGGTTTCCTGCCCGTCGAGCTCGAAACCCTGCACGAACGGCGAGCGGTAGGGATTGTGGCGGCCGTCGCCGGCGTGCGGCCCGGTTTCTATGAGGCGGCCGCCGCGGGCGTAGTGCGCCACGACCTCCGCGAGCGTCGCGAGGCTGCCGTCGTGCATGTAGGGCGCTGTCACCGCGACGTTGCGCAGGCTCGGGGCGCGAAACCGCCCCATGTCCCGCCGTTGCCCGGTCAGGTCGTACAGCCCGGTGTTGCCGGGCGGGTAGCCACCGCTCCCGCCGATGTTGTAGAGCCCGTTGTTGTGATAGCCGACGCTCTCGACGACAGCGCTGGCGTGCGTGCTGCTGTCGCTGAAATTGAAGCCGCCGTGGCAGTGGAAGCACTCGAGCCGCTCCGAGAAGAACAGCTCCATGCCGCGCTGTGCCGCGGGCGCCAGCGCCGCCGTATCGCCGCGCAGGAAACGGTCGTACGGGCTGTCGAACGAGACGATACTGCGCAGGAAACTCGCCAGCGCGCGCAGCGCGTTGAGCAGCGTGTACGGATCGTCGTCGCCCGGGAACGCGTCGGCCATCGCCCGCGCGTAGACCGGATCCTCGCGCAGCAGCGCGACGACCTCCGCCTCGCGGCCGGCCATGCCCATCTCGACCGGCTCCTCGCCGAACAGCGGCGTCAGCGCCTGGATCTCGAGCCGGTCCAGCAGGTGATTCGCCCAGTTCAGGCGACTCGCGTAGGCGACGTTGACGAGGCTCATCGACGAGCGCGGGTGCCGCTCGCCGGTGGCGCCGACGGCCAGCGCAAGGCCGTCGGTAAACGCGAGTTCCTGCCGGTGGCAGCCCGCGCAGGCCAGCTCGCCGGTCACCGACAGCCTCCGGTCGTAGAACAGGCGGCGGCCGACGGCCACCTTGGCCCGGCTCATCGGATTGTCGGCCGGCACCGCGGGCGGCGGCTGGCCGGCCGGCAGAGTCCAGTGCCACGTGCTCCGCGGCCACAGCCACCACGCCGCCAGCGCCGCGGCCAGGACCAGCACGACGCTGCCCGCCAGCTTCATCGGCTCCCGCGCGTCGTCACGAACAAGCCGGCGGGCGCGACGCTGTCCCCGTCCGTGCCGAGGCCGAGCGGTTCCGGCCGCGCCGCTCAGAAGCCCCCGTCCGCGCCGAGCTGGCAGGAGTCGACGCCCCCGTCGTCGAGGTCGGCCGCGGCGAACAGCCGCCCCGCGTCGACGCCGACGACGTCCGAGGCGAGCCGGAAATCATCGAGCACGACGCGCGCGCGATTGCCGGCCGCGCAGCCCTCGAGTCGCCCGATGACGCCGCTGCAGCGGGCGCTCCCGAGGTGCAGCCAGGCGCCGTCGGGGCCGCGCGCGAGTCCGGCGCGCAGGAACTTGTAACCCGAGCGCCAGTGCCAGTGCATGGCCGTCCGGGTCAGCGGGCCCTCTGCCGTCAGCGGATCGCCATGGTTCAGCCCCGCCGGGACCCCGAGCACGAAACGCAGCCCGCGCCAGTCGCCGCGCGGAACGCTGCCCTGCACAGTCGCCCGGGTATCCGCCGTGCCGTTCAGGCAGCTCGCCGTGCCGTCCTCGAGGTCGACCAGGGCCAGGTCGCGGGTCTGCCAGCCGGGCACGACGGCCAGGCGTACCGGTGCCGCGCGGCCGTCGGCATCGACGACCTCGAGGTCGTGGACGAAAAAGCGCAGGTCCGACAGCACCGTGCCCCCATCGCCGCAGCGCAGCGGGCGCTCCCCGAGCACGGCGTCGAAACGGATCTCGACGTCCTCGGCAGGCGCGCAGCCGAGCAGCGATAACAGGAGGAAAATCAGTGGAATACGGGACGCGGGCATGCTTCGGGTCGGGCAACGGCCGGCGCCGGCCGCGCCGCTCAGGACCCGGATTTTACGGCCTTGGCGGCGTCCTCGTCATCGTCGTCGACGCTGTAGTCGAGGACGCCGGTGGACATCAGGTCGCTGGAGGCCCGTGCGACCGACAGCTCAGTCTCGATCTGCGCGAGCTTGACCGTGGAGCGCAGGTTCTCCTCGGCGCGATCCGACAGCTCCTCGCGCAGTTCGTGCGTCTTTTGCACGGATTCGCGCAGGTCGGCGCGCAGCCGCTCGACCTCGTCCTGCCTCATCTTGAGCTGTGCGTCCTGCGCGTCGATACGTGAATTGAGCTCGCCGATTTCCCGGTCTTTCGCGTCGCGGGCCTCGTCCGCCTTGTTCTTGTCGGAGCGCGCGATGCGCAGCTCCGCCTCGAGTGAGCGGATGCGGTCATCGCGCGGGTCGCGGTCGACGGTCGTGAAGCGCGCACCGATCCACGCGCTGACCTTGGCGACCAGCCAGCCGGTGACGAAAGCACCGACGACGAGAATCAGCAGTGTTTGCGGCGAGTCGTCAATCACGTCGATGTCATTGGGCGACCTGGAAATATCCATGATTATGCCCTTTCGGTCGCCGGAAAAGGACGGAGTTCTCATTCCGCGCATCGGCGGCGTGCGGCGCCGGCCCCGAAAGGCGTTCGATCCGCTGAGAAAAAATTATTTTTATCAGCTGCTTAGATTAATTATCTACGCAGCGCCGCAAGTGCCAGGTCGGGGAAATCGGTGAACAGTCCGTCGACCGCCAACGAGTCCGCGAACCAGCGGACCATCGCCGCGAAGTCGCCGAAGCCGGGCTCGACCGCGTCGGCGCGGAACGTGTACGGATGCACGGCAAGGCCGGCCGCGTGGGCGCGGCCGACGAAGCCGCTCGACACCGGCTCGCCGTCGATCGGTGCCGCGCGCACCAGTTGCCGCAGCCACGGGCCGACCGCGTCGGCGTACTCGGCAATCCCGGCAAGTCCCTCCTCCGTCTGCAGCGCGTCGTAATCCGTGGCGGCCTCGCCCCAGTCGTTGTCGCCGATCAGCTGCACGAGCCGCAGGCGGCAGCCGAGTTCCTCGCGCACGCGGCGCAGTTCGGCCGCATCGAAGCACTGCAGGAACACGCGCGATGCGGGGTCGCGGTAGCCGTGCCGCGCGAGTGCGTCGAGCAGCAACGCGGCCGCATCGACGCCCTCCTCGCGGTGCCAGGCCGGCCGCTTGATCTCCGGGTAGATGCCGACCTCGCGGCCGCTCGCGCGGTTCAGCCCGGCGATCATCGCCAGCTCGTCGTCCAGCGCCGCGATGCGGAAATGCCCGCTCCGGGCCGGAAAGCGCGTCGGAAACACGGGCTCCCGCCCTGCTTCGTCGCCGAAGCGTTCCCAGACCGAGAGCGTGCGCAGCTCCTCGAGGTCAAAGTCGCGGACGTTATAGCGGCCGTCGTCGAGCGCCCGCCCGGGAAAACGCTCCGCGACGTCGGTGACCCGATCGAGATGCACGTCGTGCAGGACGATGAGCCGGTCGTCGCGGCTGACGACGACGTCCTGCTCGAGAAAATCGGCGCCGAAACCGTAGGCGAGCGCTTTTGCCTCCAGCGTGTGTTCCGGCAGGTAGCCGCAGGCGCCACGGTGCGCGATGACCAGCGGCCGCCTGTCGCTCACGTGCGTGCGCCTGGCCCCGGCGTCACGGATATTCTGGAAAAGCGCCGCATTCCACTGAAATTATTTGAAATCATGGGAAATCGATGACGTCCCAGCGGCTCGTGTCCTCGAGCCGCCCGTGGCGTCGCAACGCGTCGGCCATCTCGCGCTCGTTCCATTCGAGCGTCTCGTTGGCGCGCTCGGCCAGCTTGGATGGCGTGTCGGCCAGGCCGCCGAACGGCCGGATGGCCAGGATCGGCTTGTCGTTGGCCTCGGCCACGTCGAGCTGGTAGCGAACGAGGTCCTCGTTCTCCGCGTAATGAGTGGCGAGCACGATGACGGCCTCGCATTCCTTGATCTGGGCGATGTACTCGTCCTTCATTGCCTCGAGACCGCCGCCGGCCGGCATGTTCTCCGGCTTGCTGGTATTCAGGTAGTAGAAGCGATCCACGCTCTCGAGGAACTCGAACACCCGCAGGTAGTCCGGGTCCTCGGCGAACAGGTGGCTGACGAATACGCGGATCGGGTTGCTTTCTGACACCGGCTCTCCTCGCGGTCTGTACCGCTTGCAAGTGTAGCGAATCCGCTCGCGGCGTGGCCAGAAGCCGCGCCGCCCGCGGATTTCCTTGGCCGTGGGCTTTCCGGTATCGTAGCGGGCCTTCCGGAACTCGCCGAACGCCCGAGCCCCGCCGCCCGCATCGATGCGCCTGCTCCTGTACAACATCCGCTACGCCGTGGGCGCAGGCGCGAGCATGCATGTCCCGCTGCCGGGCGCGGGCTACGTGCTCGGCAACCAGTCGGTCCTGCCCGAGATCACCGGGTTCATCAAGGATGCGGGCCCGGACGTCGTCGGCCTGATCGAGGTGGACACGGGCTCGATCCGCAGCCGCATGGTGAACCAGGCCGAGACCATCGCCGCCGCGCTCGGCATGAACTCGTCGTTCGAGATCAAGTACGGCGAGTCCTCGATCAACCAGCTGTTGCCGATCATCCGCAAGCAGGCGAATGCGCTGCTGGCCGGCCCGGGCATTCACGGCGAGTCCTTCCATTTCTTCGACACGGGCATCAAGCGGCTGATCATCGAGCTGGAGCTGGAGGACGTCGCGATTTTCCTGGTGCACCTGTCGCTCAAGTACCGCCACCGCCACCTGCAGCTCAGGCGCCTGTACGACCTGATCGAGGCGACCTCGAAGCCTGTTATCGTGGCCGGGGACTTCAACACGTTCTGGGGCCAGAACGAGATCTACCTGTTCATGAAGGCGGCCGGCCTGCGCTCCGCGAATACTGCGGGCCTGCCCTCCTACCCGAGCCGTGCGCCGCGCAAGGAGCTGGACTTCATCCTGTACCAGGACGGCATCGAGGTGACCCATTTCGAGATCCCGCAGGTACGCTACTCGGACCACCTGCCGCTGATCTGCGATTTCGAGATCCGCGGCTGACCACGCAGGAGCATTCGGCGATGAACGACAAGGCAAGCGACGATACGCGGCACTGGCAGTGCGAGACGGACGACGAGGGCATAGCCTGGCTGCGTCTCGACAAGGCCGACGGCAGCGCCAACGTGTTGTCCGGCGACGTCCTGCGCGAACTCGCAGGCTACGTCGAGCGCTTCCGCGCGGATCCGCCGCGCGGCGTCGTGATCTGCTCCGGCAAGCAGAATGGCTTCGTCATGGGCGCGGACATCAACGAGTTCACGACCATCCGTAACCCGGAGGAGGCCTACGGGCTGATCCGGCTCGGGCAGCAGGTGCTGGACGGCGTCGAGGACCTGCCCTGCCCGACTGTCGCCGCGATCAACGGCTTTGCGCTCGGCGGCGGGCTCGAACTCGCGATGGCCTGCGACTACCGGCTCGCGATAGAGAACGAGAAGCCGATCATCGGCCTGCCGGAGGTCCAGCTCGGCATTCACCCGGGCTTCGGCGGCACCGTGCGGGCCGTGCGCATCGCCGGCGTGCGCAACGCCATGCCGCTCATGCTGACCGGCAAGTCGATCACCGCCGCACGCGCACTGCGCCAGGGCCTCGTGGATCGCATCGTCGCCGCCGACGACTGGCGGCAGGCCGCGCGCGAGCTGGTCGCGGCGCGCGGGCCGCTGTCCCGCGCGGGCCTCGCCGACCGCCTGCTGAACCTGTGGCCGGCCCGCCAGCTGCTGGCGCGCGTGCTGCAGAAGCAGGTCGCGGCCAAGGCCCGGCGCGATCACTACCCGGCGCCCTACGCGATCATCGAACTGTGGCGCCGGCATGGCGCATCCACGCGCGGCGGTTACGAGGCGGAAGCCCGCTCGATTGCCGAGCTGATGTGCGGGTCCACCTCGCGCAACCTGGTCCGCGTGTTCTTCCTGCAGAACCGGCTGAAAAGCCAGGGCAGCGACGACGCGCCGCGCGTGCGTCGCCTGCACGTCGTCGGCGCCGGCGTCATGGGCGGAGACATCGCGGCCTGGTGCGCACTGCGCGGCCTGGAGGTCACCCTGCAGGATCGCGAGGAAAAGTACGTCCAGCCGGCGCTGGAGCGCGCCGCCCGGCTGTTCGAAAAGCGTACGCGCAATCCGCAGGACCGCGAGGCCGCGCACGCGCGCCTGCGCGCCGACGTCGCCGGCGACGGCGTGCGCGAGGCCGACCTGGTCATCGAGGCGATCTTCGAGGACCTGGACGCGAAGCGGGAACTGTATGCGCGGCTCGAGCGCGACATGAAAGACGGAGCGGTGCTGGCGACCAACACGTCGAGCATTCCGCTCGAGGAACTGCGCACCGGGCTCAAGGCGCCACTCCGCTTCATCGGCCTGCCCTTCTTCAACCCGGTTGCGCAGCTGCCGCTGGTCGAGGTCGTCCACTGCGAGGACAGCGACGA
>CALALV010000013.1 GCA_937925605.1 uncultured Woeseia sp. | reverse complement strand
GAACCCGCCCTGGCGCCAGCGCCGCTCGAGCTCGCGCTCGACTTCCTCGTTCGGCCTGCCGTCGACCGGCTCGGAATTATGTTCGATCAGATAGCCGCTGTCCGACCAGCGCAGCGCCTCGCGGCGCCCGGGAATGTCGGCCTTCGCGGCGCGCTCGGCCTCGGGATCCATCGGCGCGTTCCAGGCCGGCGACGAGACGTCCGGCGTCAGCTGACCCCCCGTAACGCCAGCCGCCGGCGTCCGCCGCGTAGCGGTAGTCGCGCCCGGCGACGAGCAGCCGGGTGCCGAGCTCGCGGGCACGCGCGGCAACGGAGTCCGGCAGCGTGCCGCCTGCGAACACGGCGGGGATTCCCGGCCGCATCACGCCGGCCTTTTCCCGGCCGATCGACTCGACGTCCGGCCCCAGCCAGTCGCAGTGATCGAGCGCGACGTTGGTGATCACGACGCCGTCGGGATCCACGGCGTTGACGGCGTCGAGCCGCCCGCCGAGGCCGATCTCGAGTATCCAGGCGTCCGCCCCGCGAGCGGCGAACGCAACCAGCGCGGCCAGCGTACCGAACTCGAAATAGGTCAGCGGCGTACCTTGCCGCGCCGCTTCGACCGTTGCGAACGCGGCGACAATTTCGGCGTCGTCGAGTTCGCGGCCCGCGACCCGCATGCGCTCGTTGTAGCGCAGCACGTGCGGCGACGTGTAGCTCGCCACGCACGAGCCGCCCGCCGCGTACAGGCCCTCCAGCATGGCCACCGTCGAGCCCTTGCCGTTCGTGCCCGCGACGTGCAGGACCCGCCGCGGGCGCGGCAGGTCGAGACGCTCGAGCACGTCCGCGACGCGCTCGAGGCCGAGTTCGATCTCGCGCGGCGACAGTGTCTCGAGCCAGGCGAGCCAGTCGTCGAGCGAGCGGGTGGAAGGAGACGGCGTAGCCATCGTCGGTGGCAGGGGCCGCGCGGCGACCCGGCGTGTCAGTCGATGGCCGGTGCCGGGCGCTTTCTGAATTTCGCCAGCAGCGAGGCGATCTCCGGGCGCATCCGGCGACGGTCCACGATCATGTCCACCGCACCGTGATCCAGCAGGAATTCGCTGCGCTGGAAGCCCTCGGGGAGTTTCTGCCGCACGGTCTGCTCGATCACGCGCGGCCCGGCAAAGCCGATCAGCGCTTTCGGCTCGGCGATGTTGACGTCGCCGAGCATCGCGAGGCTCGCGGATACCCCGCCCGTCGTCGGGTCGGTCAGCACCGAGACGAACGGGACGCCCTTCTCCCCGAGGCTCGCGAGCGCAGCGGCCGTCTTCGCCATCTGGAACAGCGAGAACAGCGCCTCCTGCATGCGCGCGCCGCCGCTGGCCGAGAAGCAGACGAGCGCGGAGCCGTCCTCGGCGGCCGCCCGCGCCGCGCGCGCGAAGCGCTCGCCGACGACGGAACCCATGGAGCCGCCCATGAAGCTGAATTCGAACGCGCAGACGACCACCGGCTCGCCGTACAACGTCCCGCGTGCCGCGATCAGCGCGTCTTTCTCGCCGGTCTTCTTCTGCGCCTGCGTGATCCGGTCGCGGTATTTCTTGCTGTCGCGAAACTTGAGCGGGTCGCGCGGTTCCAGGTTCGCGGCGATCTCCTGCTCGCTGTCGGGATCCAGGAAATACTCGAGGCGCGTCCGCGCGCCGATCCGCATGTGATGGTCGCACTTCGGGCAGACCATCAGGTTGCGCTCCAGCTCGGTCCGGTACAGCTGCGCGTCGCAGACCGGGCACTTGATCCAGACGCCCTGCGGCACCGAGCGCGTCTTCTTCTCGGTGCTGATCCGGGACGGCATCAGTTTTTCAAACCAGCTCATGGCTTCGCATCATAACCAATTGACTGTTGGGTGAGAACGGCCGGCTCAGGGCAGGCCCGGCAGCAACGGCGGCAGCGTCGGCGCCGGCATGCCGCAGGCCTCCGGGTAGTGCACGGCGACCAGCGTCAGTCCGTGCGCCGGCGCGGCGACGCCGGCCTGGCGCCGGTCGCGGCTGGCGAGAACCTCGGCCGCGGCTTCCGGCGGCCGCTCGCCGCTGCCGATCTCGACCAGCAGCCCGGTCACGTTGCGCACCATGTGCTGCAGGAACGCGTTCGCAGTGATCGTGAGCAGCAGCCAGTCGCCGCGCCGCTCGACGTCCAGTGCGGTGACCTCGCGCGTCGCCGTGCGCGCCTGGCAGCCCGCGGCCCGGAAGGCCGAGAAGTCGTGTTCGCCGATCAGCAGGCGACCGGCGGCCTGCATGCGTGCCGCGTCGAGCGGCGCGTGCACCCACCAGGCGCGGTGCCTGAACAGGGCCGAACGCACGAGCCGGTTCAGCACCAGGTAGCGGTAGCTCCGCGCCGTCGCCGAGTAGCGCGCGTGGAACTCGTCGGACACGAATTCGACGCGATGTACGCTGACGTCGTCGGGAAGATTGCTGTTGATGCCGAGCAGCCAGCTGCGGCGGCTGCGTTCCGCGGTCGTGTCGAAGTGCACGACCTGCCCGCTCGCGTGCACGCCCGTGTCGGTACGGCCGGCGCAGAAGGATTCGACCGTCTCGTCGGCGACGCGGCACACCGCCCGGTCGACGACTTCCTGGACGCCGCGGCCGACGCGCTGCCGCTGCCAGCCGTTGTAGGCGGTGCCGTCGTACTCGAGACCCAGGGCTATGCGCACGGCCGCGCGGCGCGGCCCGGCGCGCCTGGCGTCGGTGTCAGGGCCCGCTCAGCCGGGCAGTGAATCGAGGAGCTGCTGTGCCTGCTGGCGCTGCGATTCATCGCCTTCTTCCAGCACTTCCTCGAGGATGTTGCGCGCGCCGCCCGGATCGCCCATGTCGACGTATGCCCGCGCGAGGTCGAGCTTCGTGCCGACTTCGGTCATCGTGCGGGCTTCCCGCAGGTCGTCGGAAACGTCGTCGGGCCCGAGCTGCTGGGTCGGTTCCTCGCCGAGGCCGAGGTCGAGATCCAGGTCGCCCGTGTCCTCGCCGCCGATCCGCGGCTGCTCGACCGTCTTGTCGTCGCGCAGCTGCTCGATCGTGTCGCCGGCCTCACTGAGTTTCAGCGCCGCCGTCAAGTCGTCGAGGTCGAGGTCCATGTCGGTGGTGCCCGGCGCCGGCGTTTCCGCGGTCGCGTCGGAATCGTCGTCGAAGGCGTCCTTGGGCAGTGCCTCGGTCTTCGCGAAGTCGAAGTCGGCGTCGCTGCCGAGCCCCGGCGCCATCATCGTGGCCTCGTCGTCGGCCAGCGGCTTTTCGAGGTTGGTCCCGGTCTCGACCGTGAAGTCCTCCGGCAGCACCTGCGTCTGGCCGGTGGCGTCGAGCAGGTCGTCGTCGACCTGCTTGTTGCGGCCGGTCTCGGCCAGCTCGTCGGGCAGGTCGGTGCCGGTCGCGTCGTCCTCGCCGAGCAGGTCGTCGTCGCCGAGATCGCCAGCCAGGGCGTCGAGGTCGAGGCCGAGGTCGTCGAGGTCGATCTCCGCGGTCGAGTCCGCCGCGCGGGCATCGTCACCGTCCGCCGCATCGCTCATCAGCGGCAGCTCCGAAGTCGAGTCCAGCGAATCGAACGGCTGCTCGACCGTCGGCGACTCGAGCGTGTCGTCCATCGCGCGCTCGGATATCGTCGGCGTCTCGACCGTCGGGTCGTCGGAGCCGACGCTTTCCGGCATCTCGCGCGTGATCGAGGCGCCGGTGTCGTCCTCGTCGAAGCTGAAGTCGAGCGCATCGTCGTCGGCGGCGGCCGCACTCGTGCCGCCGTCGTCGTCGCCCAGGTCGATGACCTCGCTGCCGGCATCGTCGCCGGCGAAGTCGATGTCCAGCGCGGACGAGGCTTCGCTGCCGCCCTCGAAATCGAGATCGACGGCCTGGGTCGCGGCGCCGCCGACGCCCGCGCCGGCGAACAGCTCGTGGTCCGCGGCGATCTGCTGCCCCATGATGACGATCTTGTCCCAGTCGCCGTCGGGATCTTCGCTGAGCGCGGCCTTGAGCCGGCCCGCGGCGTCGACGAAGGCGTCGCGATTACCCCAGACGAAGTAGATTTCGCACAGCTTCGCCATCAGGTCCGTGCGCTGCGGCTCGATGGCGAGCGCACCGTTGATCAGGTCCGCCGCCTGGTCGTAGAGGCCATAAGCCATGTGGAAATCGGCTTCGGCGACCGGGTCGGACTGGTCGAGATTGATCGCCGTCTCGCTGGAGAACGTGTCCTCGAGCGACACCGGCGCCTCGGCCGGCGGCTCGGGCGCGGAGATGTCGCCGCTCGCGTCGTCCGCGGCCAGCGTCTCCAGCGTGTCGCCGGCCACCGTGTCGTCGCGCTTGTCCTGCTCGACGACGACGATGGACTCGTCGTCGTCGCGCGCGAGTGCGCGCAGGCGCTCCGTCGACTGCACGGACTCGGCATCCGCGTCCGCGTCGGCATCGAGCGCGTCCCAGACGCCCGTGTCGGCATCCTCGCTGTCGCGGCTCGCGCGGCGCGCGAACCACACGAGCAGGCCCAGCACGGCCAGCAACGCGGCGCCGACGATGCCCCAGAAGCCGGTGAGCAGACCGATGATGCGATCGACGAGGCCGGGCTCGGGCTCCGGGGCCGGGGCGACGCGCGGCGCCGGGCGCGCCGGCTGCTCGGGAGCCGCTTCGGCCGGCTCGGCCTCCGCCCCGGTGTCGGCGACGGCGGGCTCGTCCTCGACGAATATCTCGTCCTCGGCCGCCACGCCCTCGTCGTCGGCCGCGACCGGCTCCGTCGGCTCGGCCTCCGCCGGGGGCTCGGCCGGCAGCCCGGCGGCAGCCTCGCCGCGCTCCTCGCGCAGCCGGGCCAGCTCGGAACGAAGCCGGGCCAGTTCGTTGTCGCGAATCTCGAGCAGCGATTCCTGTTCGGCAATCCGCTCCTCGAGCGTACGGATGCGATCGGCGGCGGCCGACCCGGGCGCCGTCCCCGGCTCGCCCGGCGTGCCGCCCTCGTAGGGCTGCTGCTCGCCGTCGGGCGGCACCAGCGTCAGCGTCGTCTGCGGCGCCGGCGCGGCGCCGGACCAGGCCTGGTTCTGGCGGCGGATCTCGGACAGCGCCTGGCCGCGGCCGATGCGGAAGATCTCGTCCGCGCTCGGAATGCGCAGGCGCGCGTTCGCGCGCAGGACATTGATATTGCCGGCGAAGGCCTCGGGGTTGGCCTCGTAGATCGCGAGCATCGTCTGGTTCATCGACAGCCGCTCGTCCGGACGCACCCGCTCGGCGATGCGCCACAGCGTGTCCCCGCGCGCCACCCGGTAGTCGTCGCCGGCGGTCGTGTCGAACGCGGGACCGCTGTCGGCGGGCGCGCGCGCGGCAGGAGTCGGTGCCGGCGCGGGCCGCTCGATGCGACCGCGATCGGCCTGCTGGGTCTGGCGCGGCGCCGTGACCGCCTCGGTCGTCGAGGTGGCGGGCGGCGGTGCGAATGTCGGCGGGTCGAGCAGGACCGTGTACTCGCGCAGCAGGCGGCCGCGCGACCAGTTCGCCTCGACGAGGAAGGTCACGAAGGGCTCGGTGACCGGCTCCGGCGAGCGAATGCTGACGACCTGGCTGCCACCGCGGGCCACGACGTCGAAGTCGAGCGTCGTCAGGAATACCGGGCGATCGATGCCGTAACGTTCGAAAGTCTCCGCGGACGCGAGGCCGACGCGCAGGCTCTCGAGTTCCTCGGGCGTCGCGGACAGCAGTTCGATCTCTGCCCGCAGGGGTTCGTTGAGTGCCGAATCGAGCCGTATGTCACCAAGGCCAAGAGCCTGGACCTCGCTGGCCAGAAACAGACACAGCAAGATTCCAAAGCAGTTAAGTCGTCGTGACATAATAGATTTCTCCGGCCCCCTCAGGGTGTTCGCCAGGCGGATGTGCTCTTTACGGGAGCCTCGTTTTTTGATTTTCGGACGCTCACCCCGATTTGGCTGTGAACTATATCTTATAAATACTTTTTCGCCAATATTTCAGCAATTTGGACGCTATTTAGAGCAGCGCCCTTACGAATGTTGTCGGCGACCACCCAGAGGTTCAGTCCGCGCGGGTGACTGATGTCCTCGCGCACGCGTCCGACGTACACCGGGTCCTTGCCGGAACTCTCCGTGACCGCCGTCGGGTAAGCGCCCGTCTCGCGGCCGTCCAGCAGGCTGACGCCCGGCGCCTTGTCGAGCAGTGCGCGCGCGTCCGCCGCCGTCAGTTTCTTTTCCGTCTCGATGTGGATGGCCTCGGAATGGCCGTAGAACACCGGTATCCGTACCGCGGTAGGGTTAACCTGTATGTCGGCGTCGCCGAAAATCTTGCGGGTCTCCCAGACCATCTTCATTTCTTCGCGCGTGTAGCCGTTGTCCTGGAACTCGTCGATGTGCGGCACGGCATTGAACGCGATCTGCTTGGCCTTGCCCTTCAGTTCCAGCGGGCGCCCGTTCAGCAGCACGCTGGTCTGGCGGGCGAGTTCCTCGATCGCGCTGCGGCCGGCGCCGGACACGGCCTGGTAGGTCGCGACGTTGATGCGCGTGATGTGCGCCGCGTCGTGCAAGGGCTTCAGCGCGACCAGCATCTGGATCGTCGAGCAGTTCGGATTGGCAATGATCCCGCGCTGCCTGTAGTCCGCGATACGCTCCTCGTTCACTTCCGGGACCACCAGCGGGATGTCGTCGTCGTACCTGAAGTGCGAGGTGTTGTCGATGACCACGCAGCCGGCGGCAGCGGCCTTCGGGGCGAATTCCGCGGAAATCGATCCGCCCGCCGAGAACAGGCCGATGCTGACCTGCGAAAAATCGAACTCGGCCAGGTTCTGAACCTTGAGCTTGCGCCGTCCGAATTCGACTTCCTTGCCGACCGAGCGCTCGCTGGCCAGCGCGTAAACGGTGCCGACCGGGAATTTCCGGCTGGCGAGTATCTCGAGCATGGTTTCGCCGACGGCGCCCGTGGCGCCGACGACGGCAACGTTATGTGCGTCGGGCATTCGTAATGTCCTCGCTGTATTCGTAATGACAGGGTAGCGGCGCAGGCGGGCTGCTGCCCGGATCAGTCATCGCGGTCGGCGCGGGCGGGTATGACGGGAGTCTGCCGTTCGACGTCGGCATTCTGCGCCCGGTGCCTGAGGAAGTGATCCATCAGGACCAGCGCAACCATCGCTTCGGCAATCGGCGTCGCGCGCAGGCCGACGCAGGGATCATGCCGTCCGCGGGTTACGATCTCGGCGGACTCGCCGCGCTTGTCGATCGTCGCGCCCGCGACCGAGATGCTGGAGGTTGGTTTCAGTGCAATGCTGGCAAGCAGGTCCTGGCCGGATGAAATCCCCCCAAGGGTACCGCCCGCGTCGTTCTTTTTGAACCCGGCAGGGGTCATTTCGTCGCGGTGTTCGCTGCCTTTCTGGCCGACGACGGCAAAACCGGCGCCGAGTTCGACGCCTTTGACGGCATTGATGCTCATGAGACCGTGCGCGAGATCCGCCTCGAGCTTGTCGAACACCGGTTCGCCGAGGCCGACCGGCAGGTTGCGTGCGAGCACGCTGATCTTGGCGCCGATCGAATCGCCGGCCGCGCGCAGTTCGTCCATGTACGCCTCGAGTTCGGCGATCTTGCCGGCATCGGCGCAGAAGAACGCGTTGTCGTCGACGATGCCGAGATCGCGGCAGGCGAGTTCGATGGGCCCGAGCTGCGCGAGGTAGCCGCGAATCTCGACGCCGGCGCGCGCGGCGAGATACTTGCGGGCGATCGCGCCGGCCGCGACGCGCATCGTCGTTTCGCGCGCCGAGGAACGGCCGCCGCCGCGGTAGTCACGAATGCCGTACTTCTGCTGGTAGGTGTAGTCGGCGTGACCGGGGCGGAACTTGTCCTTGATGTCACCGTAGTCCCGCGACCGCTGGTCGGTGTTCTCGACCAGCAGTCCGATCGGCGTGCCGGTCGTGACGCCCTCGAACACGCCGGACAGTATGCGCACGCGGTCGGGTTCGTTGCGGGCGGTCGTGTGTCGCGAGCGTCCGGGGCGGCGCCGGTCGAGGTCGGCCTGGATGTCGGCCTCGGCGAGTTCCAGGCCCGGCGGGCAGCCGTCGACGATGCAGCCGAGCGCAGGCCCGTGGCTTTCGCCGAAGGTCGTTATCCTGAAACTCTGTCCGAAGCTGTTGCCGGGCATGTCAACGCTCCCTCAGCGCGGCGGCGAAGCGCTCGCGGTGCGTGCGCAGGTCGTCGGCGCCGAGCAGGAATACGCCCTCGCCGCCGATCTCGAACTCCAGCCAGACGAACGGCACCTCGGGGAAGCGGGCCTCGAGCGCCGCCTGGCTGTTGCCGACCTCCACCACGAGCAGGCCGCCGTCGTCGATGAAGCGGCAGGCATCATGCAGGATAGGAATGACCGAATCCAGACCGTCGGCGCCGGCCGCGAGGCCGAGCGCCGGCTCGTGTCCGTACTCGGGCCGCAGGCCCTGCATGTCCTCGGCATCGACGTACGGCGGGTTGCTGACGATCAGGTCGTAAGGCGGCTCGAGGCGCTCGAAAAACGACGAGCGGACGGCCCGCACGCGCTCGCCGAGACCGTGGCGGCGGATGTTGATCTCGCAGACGGCGAGCGCATCGGGCGACACGTCGACGGCGTCCACGCGCGCTTCCGGAAAGGCCTGCGCGAGCGCGATCGCGATGCAGCCGGATCCGGTGCCGAGATCGACGGCGCGGCGCACCCGGGCCGGGTCGAGCCACGGCGCGAAGCGCTCGGCGATCGGCTCGGCAAGCGGCGAACGCGGCACCAGCACGCGCTCGTCGACGTAGAACTCGAGGCCCGCGAACCAGGCGCTGTTCAGCAGGTAGGCCAAGGGGCGGCGCTCGGCAATGCGGCGTCGGGCCAGTTCGGCAATGCGCGCGAGCTCGGCGGGCCGGACCGTGCGCTCGAGCGCAGCGTCGCCGTCGCCGAAGCCGAGGCCGCAGACCGCGTAGACGAGCCAGGCCGCCTCGTCGAGCGCGTTGTCGGTGCCGTGGCCGTAGGCGAGGTCGGCCGCCTCGAACTGCCGCTCGACCCGGTCGATGACGCGGCGCACGCTCGGGCTGTCGTCGGGGGCGATGTCTGGCACGCACTCACTCCGCTTTCGGAGACCGGAATCTACCACGCGCTGCAGCGCGGCAAGCGATCGATTAGACTCTGCTGCCCGGAATTCGCGCCACCTGCCATGAGCTCGACACGCCTCGTTACAACCGGCCTCTTGTTGCTGGGGATCATCGCCGCCGGCCTCTGGCTCGCCGCGGACCGCGACGCGCCGCTCGAGCAGGCGCTCAAGCTGCCGGAGGCGCGCCCGCTCGGCGCCGTTGCGCTCACGGACATGCACGGCCGGCCGATGACCGCGGCCGACCTGCGCGGCGACTGGCACCTCCTTTTTTTCGGCTTTGCCAACTGCCCGGACATCTGCCCGATCACGCTGCAGCAGCTTGCGAGCGCGCGCCGGCAGCTCGCGAGTGCCGGCGTCGAGCCGCTGCCGCGCATTCTCTTTATTAGTGTCGACCCGGCGCGGGATACGCCCGAGGTGCTGGCCGACTATGCCGCGCGCTTCGGCGACGACGTCGTCGCGGCGACCGGCGCGCTCGACGACCTGCGCGAACTCGCGGGCGCGCTCGGCATCTACTTCGAAGCGGCAGCCGGCGACGGCGACGACTACGAGGTCAGCCACTCCGCGGCCGTGCTGGTACTGAACCCGGACGCCGAACTGGCCGCCGTCTTCCCGGCGCCGCAGGCGACCGCCGCGCTGGTCCACGACCTGCCGATCCTGACGGGCTCGCGGTGAGGGGGCTCTGCGCAGTGCTGCCGGCCCTGCTGCTGGCGCTGGCCGCCTGCGGCGACGATGCGCCCGCGGTGCCCGCGGTCAGCGAGGCGCGGGGTTTCGCCGCGCTGGCGCCGGGCGCGGCCGCCGTCGTCTACTTCACGCTGCACAATCCGACGGACCGGCCGCTCGCCGTCACCGCCGTCGACAGCCCGCTGTTCGCCCGGGTCGAGCTGCACGAGACCGTGCTGGCCGACGGCGTCGCCCGCATGCGCCGCCTGGACTGGCCGGTACTCGGCGCCGGCACGGAGTTCGCGCTCGAGCCGGGCGGCCGGCACCTGATGCTCGTCGGGCCGCACGCGCCGGTCGCGGCCGGCACGCGCTGCCCGCTGAACCTGCACTTCGCCGACGGCGGCGAGCTCGCACTGACCGTCGAGCTCGCCGCGCGCACGGGCACCGGCCCCGGGGACACACCGCCATGAAACGACTTCGCGCACGCCTGTTCGTCGGCTTGCAGTACCTGCTGCCGCGCTACCTGATGACCGCCCTGTTCTATCGCCTGAGCCGCGTCCGCCAGCCCGCGATCAAGAACCTGCTGATTCGCGGCTTCACCCGCATCTTCGACGTCGACACGGCCGAGGCGGACAATCCCGTGCCGGACGGCTACCCGACCTTCAATGCGTTCTTCACGCGCGCGCTCGTGCCCGGCGCGCGCGAGGTGGCGGCGGGCGACGACGTCCTGGCCTGCCCGGCGGACGGCAAGGTATCCGAGGCCGGCGTCGTCGAGCGCGGCCGCCTGCTGCAGGCCAAAGGCATCGACTACGCGCTCGAGGACCTGCTGGCCACGGACCTCGACGACGTCGAGCGCTACGCCGGCGGCCGTTTCGTGACGATCTACCTGGCGCCGCACAACTACCACCGCGTGCACGCGCCCGCCGCCGGCCGGCTCACGGCGATGCGCTACGTGCCGGGAGAGTTGTTCAGCGTCAACGACGCGACGGCGCAGGTGCTGCCCGGGCTGTTCGCGCGCAACGAGCGGCTCGTCTGCCACGTGGACACGGCCTTCGGCGGCTATGGACTGGTCTTCGTCGGCGCGCTCAACGTCGGCTCGATCACGACGCCGTGGACCGGCGAAATCCGGCCGCGACGCGCCGGCGTCGTGCAGGAACTCGAGATTGCGAAGAGCGACGTAACGCTCGAACTCGCCAAGGGCGACCTGCTCGGCTGGTTCAACATGGGCTCCAGCGTGATCGTGCTGCTGCCGCGCGGCGCCGGCGAATTGCGCGACGACCTGGCGCACGGGCTGGCCGTGCGCATGGGCGAGCCGCT
>CALALV010000012.1 GCA_937925605.1 uncultured Woeseia sp. | reverse complement strand
GCTTCCTCCGTGTGCACGCCGTCCGCGAGCGGCACGAGACGGGGATCCGCGAGCAGCGTGTCGCCGAGCTGCGGCGTCACGTACACGCCCGCGGCGAACATGTCCGGACCGGCCACGTGGCCGGCGCGAACGAGTTCCCGGAACGCGACGTCCTGGTAGGCATCGGTGCTTGCCGAGCGCACGGTCGTGACGCCGGACGCCAGCGCTCGCTCGGCGGCCTCTAGGTTGTCGAGGTGCGTGTGCACGTCGAACAGTCCCGGCATCAGGTAATAGCCCCCGCCGTCGATGCGCTCGTAGCCATCGGGCACGGCCAGCCCGCCGTCGCCGATCTTCTCGATCACGCCGTCGGCGACGAGCAGGGTCCGGTCCCTGGCGATCCGTTCCTCGGCGCCGGTCCACAGGTGTACGTTGGTCAACGCGTAGCGCCCGGCCTCCTCCGCCGCGCTCGCGGGTTGCACGGCGGCGAGCGCCAGCAACAGGCACGTGCTGATAGTTTTCATGCATCCCCTCCGGTTTTCCCCGATCTTCCGCGAACGCGGGCGGAAAGCAAGCTGCCGCCGCGGCCGGCCTGTTACATGCAATTACAAGTTGCGGACCCGCCACCGATGGCGGCGCGTTACCATTGCGGCTCGCTGGCGAGGATGACGATCGATGAGCACGACCCAGGCCCCGCCCGGGCCGGCCCGGGACCTGTACGGCATGCTGACCGGCGACGAGGATGCCCGGGTCTGCACCGACATTCCGGACGAGTCCTGCCGGGAGCAGCCGCGCAATTACCTGCTGCACGTCTTTTCGCTGACCGGCACCTCGATCGGGGACCTGCTGGCCAGCCCCAAGCTGGTGCTCGCCTGGCTGCTGACGAACGTCGGTGCGCCATCGTTCATGCTCGGCTTGCTGGTGCCTATCCGCGAGTCGCTGTCGTTGCTGCCGCAGCTCTTCATCGCCAGGTGGATACGCGAGGTACCGGTGCGCAAGTGGTTCTGGGTCGCCGGCAGCGTCGCGCAGGGGCTGTGCGTGTTCGCGATGGCGTTCGCGGTCACGCTGACCAGCGGCGCGACGGCGGGCTGGCTGGTGCTCGGCCTGCTGGTCGTTTTCAGCCTGTCGCGCGGCGTGTGCTCGGTCGCATCGAAGGACGTGCTCGGCAAGACGATCGCGAAGACGCGGCGCGGCTCGGTCAGCGGCTACGCATCCTCGATCGCCGGTGCCGTCATCGTCGCCGTCGGCGTAGCCGGGATGCTGCCCGGCGCCGAGGGGCGCGGCATGAGCTTCTACGTGCTGCTGCTGTCGGCGGCCGGCGGACTCTGGCTGTTGTCGGCCGGGCTCTACAGCCTGCTGAACGAGTACGCCGGCGCGACGGAGGGCGGCGGCAACGCCTTCACGGAAGCCATCGAACAGCTGGCGCTGATCCGCGACGACGCCGAGCTGCGCAACTTCATCATCGTGCGCACGCTCCTGATATCGACGGCGCTGGTCGCACCGTTCTACGTCAGCCTGATGAGCGGCGCGTCGGGCGACGCGCTGTCCGGGCTCGGCGCACTGATGATCGCCTCGGGCGCGGCCAGCTTCGTCAGCGCCCCGGTCTGGGGCCGCCTGTCGGACCGGTCAAGCCGGCTCGTGATGGCCGCGGCCGCGGCGCTCGCGGCCGCCACCGGCCTGCTGACCTTCGCGGTCGCGAGCCTTGCCGACGACGCGGTCGGCCTGTGGTGGTTCCCCGCCGCGTATTTCCTGCTCTCGGTCGCGCACGCGGGGGTACGCCTCGGCCGCAAGACGCACCTCGTCGACATTGCGACGGCGGACAATCGCGCCGCCTACGTCGCGGTCAGCAACACGATCATCGGCATCATGCTGCTGGTCGGCGGCGCGTTCGCCGGCGCGGCCGCGGCCTTCGGGCCGGCGGGCGCGATCCTGGCGCTTGCCACGGTATCCGCCATCGGCGCACTGACGGCTCTCGGGCTCGACGAAGCGCAAACCTGAGCGGCCGCGGCGGCCGCGCCCGTCGCGCCGTTGCACCCTGGCGGCGCGCCCCTTGCCCGGCGTGCCCACGAACGGTGCACGGCGGTTCCCGGCGTGGTCGGGCAAGCCCCTGAATACTCGCAATAAAAATCATCCGGCCCAGGCCGCCGGGGCGGTACGAATCCTGCATTGTCCAGTTCCAGGAGGCCGCCGGGCGCACCGCCCGACGGCCCTGTTGCGGCAGCTGAGACATGAATGCCACCAGAAAACCACTGTCGCTGCGCGGCATCCGCACGTTCTGCGCTGCCGCGCGGCTTACGAGTTTCCGGCTCGCCGCCGAGGAGCTTTTCGTCACGGCCTCGGCCGTCAGTCACCAGGTGCGCAAGCTCGAGGAAGAGCTGCAGGTGCAGCTGTTCGACCGGCGCGGCCGCGACATCGAGCTTACGGTTGCCGGGCAGAAGCTGTTCGCGGCCGCCGCGCCCCTGGTCGCGGCGGTCGACGACGTCGCCGCCGAACTGCGCTCAGACTACCGGCGCGAGTCACTGCGCCTGTCCGTGCAGCCGTTTTTCGCGAGCGAAATGTTCGTGCCGCGGCTGACCGAGTTCACTGCGGCGCATCCGCATATCGACATACGCATCGACACGAGCGACGAGACCTCCGAGCGGCACCCGTCCTCGGCCGACGTGTCGATACGCCTGTTCCGGCAGCTGCCGCAGGGGCTCTCCGGAGATCGGCTGTTTCCCTTGCGGCTCGTGCCGGCCTGCTCGCCGGAGTTCCGCAACAAGCTCGACATCACCGGCTGGCAGGTCGCGAAGGCCCTGCCGATCGTCGTGCACTCGAGTCGCGAGAACTCCTGGAGCGCATGGTCCGAGCGCTCCGGCATCCGCGTACCCAAGACGGCGAACGTCATTCGCCTCGACTCGATGATCGCCGTGGCGCGCGCCGCGGAGCAGGGCCTCGGCGCCGCGCTGGTGCCGCTGCCGCTGGCCGAATCCTGGTTCGCGTCCGGGCGGCTGGTGCGGCTGTTCGATTACGAACTCGTGACGGCGGACAACTACTGCGTCGTGTGCACCGAGGAAGACAGCGAACGCCCCGAGATCCGCGCGCTGCGCGAATGGACGTTACAGACTTTCGCTGATGCCGCGTGAAATTTTCTCATGCTGAAGCCGGATTTTATTCGTTTGTCGCGGCAACACTGCCTGGCTACCTTGAACGCGTCCTCCGCGGGACCGGCGCACACCGCCGAACGTTCGAGTCACCAGGAGAAATTGACATGTACACGACGACTCCCCGCCTGTTTCCGGGCAAACGCCTGCTCATCGCCACGACGGCGCTGCTGGCCTGCTGGTCGGCCGGAAGTGTCGCCGGGGAACAGCAGCCACCGACCTTCCGGATGATGGCGATCGAAAACCTCGCCGGGGGCGATCTCGTCACCGAGGGGCGCTACGCCGAGGCGATCGAGAAGATAACGGCGCGCCGCGTGAGCGCGAGCGACTTCGCGGCGCACAACAACCTGTGCGTCGCCTACGTGAAGACGAAGGCGCTGGACAAGGCCGCCGCGGCCTGCGAGGCCGCGATCGAGCTGCGCAGCCGCGATGCGGACCCGGGCTACCTGCACTCGGCCGTGGTACGCCAGAAGCTTCGCGATCGCGCAATTGCGCTGTCCAATCGCGGCGTCCTGCGCGCCATCACGGGCGACGTGACGGGGGCCCGCGACGATTTCGAGAAGTCAGCGAAACTGGCGGACGATATCGACGAGCCGCTGATCAACCTGGACCGCCTGTCGGCCGGCCTTTGAGCGAGGTGGCCTAGCGAGAGGCAATACGCTGGTCGGGAAACGTCGAGATCCCCCCTGATCCACCCAACCCGACCGGCTGTTCGGCCGGTCCGGCATCCGCCGGACCGGCCTTTTTTTGCCTGCGCTCAGAAGCGGCGGCCGTACCTCAGCCCGACCGTCAGCGGCTGGTTCACGCCCGAGGCCGAATCCTGGGTGATCTCGCCGAAGGGATCGAAGTAGTCGGCGTGGTAGCGGACGATCTGCGCCCGCTCGTCCGTCACGTTGTCGATGAACAGGTCGAGCGTCCAGTCCTCGCCCTCGATGCCGGCGGCCAGGTTGACCAGCGTGTAACCGGACTGCTTGCGGCGCTCGCTGACGTCCAGACGGCTCCAGGAGTCGTCGGTATAGGCGATGGCCGCCTGCAGGTGGCCCGGGAAGTTGCCGAACTCCAGGTTCTGCCTCGCGATGAAGGTGCCCTGCACGCGCGGCACGTAGGGCATCTCCGTGCCGGCCGGCGCGCGCGGCGGCTCGCCGTTGATGCGATCGTCGGCCGTGCGCCAGTACGGCTCTTTCAGCTCGGCGTCGTTGAACGAGCCGGCCAGCGACAGCGTGAGATCGGTGGTCGCCGCGTAGGTCAGGTCGAACTCGAAGCCGGTCGTCTCCGCCTGGCCGATGTTCTGGATGATCGTCAGCGGCGACACGGCGAAGTCGAGGAACGCGAACTGGAAGTTCTCCCACTCGAGGAAGTAGGCCGCGCCGTTCAGGCGCAAGCGGCCGTCCATCCAGATCGTTTTCCAGCCGATCTCGTAGTTGTCGACGAAGTCCGGTTCGTATTTCGCGATGCCCGGCACGATCGCGCGGTTGACGCCGCCGGCGCGGAAGCCCTCGGAGTAGGTCGCGTACACCATGCGGTCGTCGGACAGGTTGTAGTTGAGGCTGAATTTCAGCGACTCGCCGTGGCCTTTGGAAACGTCGTCCACGTTCGGCGCGACGTCGAAGCACGGGTACTGCGGCATGTCGTTGGCGTCGAGGCAGCGATTGAGGCCGCCGGTGTAGCCGAACAGCGAATTCTCGAAGTCGAAATAGCGATAGCCCACGATACCGGTCAGCGCGTCGGTGAAGTCGTAGCTCAGCTCGCCGAAGGCCGCCTTGTCGCGGTCGACGCGGATCTGCTTGGTCTGCCAGACCACGTTCGCGCCCTGCACCACCGTGCCGTACGGCCAGGAGTTCAGCCGGATCGGGTTGAACGTCGGGTCCATGTCCGGCACGTTCCAGCGCAGGTCGAAATCGTGCTCCTGGCGCTGCGCGAACAGTCCCACCGTCCAGCGCAGGTCGGACTCGCCCGAGGACTGCAGGCGCAGCTCGTGGCTGGATCGCGAGAAGGTCTCGTCGCCGGAGATGAACTGGCTGGGGTCGGTGCAGTTCAGCGTCGTCGAATCCGTGTGATAGCAGCTGTAGTAGTACGCGTAGTAGTTGTCGAGGTACTGCGCGTAGTGCGTGTAGTCCGAGATGCTGTCCGCGTCGCGGTCGAGATAGGCGCCCGCGTAGACGAACTCCATGTCCCCGATCTCGCCCTCGAGCGTCAGCGAGGCCTGGTACCAGGAGTCGTCGTAGTACTCGTCGAAGTAGCGGTCGACCGCGAGGTCGCCGATGTCCTCCGGGTCGTGGAAGAACACGCCGTTCGAGTCGTTCTGCTGCACCATCAGGCCCGGGGTCACGGTCCAGCGGTCGTTCAGGTCGACCTTGAGCAGTGCCCGCGCGCCGCTGATCGTCTGGTCGTTGAAGTCGTCCTCGACCAGTGCCGTGTTCGTGTTGGTCACACCGACGCCGCGCAGGGTCACGGAATTCTCGACGTTGTCGATCCAGCCGCCGCGCTCGATGTGCCAGCCGACCAGGCGCAGCGCCGCGCGGTCGCCGACCGGCAGGTTGTAGAAGCCCTCGAGCGTGTAGCCCAGGTCGCCGTCCTTGATCGTGTTGATGCCGACGTCGAAGCCGCCTTCGGTCTCGCCGAGAATCGGCTTGTTCGTGATGATGCGCAGCGTGCCCGCCTGGCTCGACGCGCCGAAGAAGGTGCCCTGCGGCCCGGCCAGCGTCTCGATCCGGGCGATGTCGTACATGTGCAGGTCGAGGATGTGATTGATCGTCGTGATCGGCTGCTCGTCCAGGTACACGCCGACGCTCGGCATCGAGCCGGAGTGCACGCCGTCGCCGCCGCTCGCGATGCCGCGCATGTAGATCTGCGCCACGCCCGGGCGCTCCGACTCCCAGGACACGGTCGGCAGGAACTCGACGTAGGAACGGAAGTTCTCGAGATTGAGGTCCTCGAGTTGCTGGTTGCCCAGCACCTGCACGGAGACCGGTACGTCCTGCAGGTTCTCGGTGCGTTTCTGCGCGGTGACGACGATTTCCTCGAGCGCCGGCTGACCCGAGCCCTGTGCCTGGACCGTCGTCATGAACAATGAACCGGCCAGCGCGGTCGATACCGCGGCGGCCAGAGGTTTACGGTGAAATGCCTTCATGGTCGCTCCCCCGAACAACATCCTGGTGATGCGCAGCGCTCGCCGCGCAGCGTCGAAGAACGCTGACCGACCGCGGGCACTGCATTGACGATCGAGTCTACGCCGCCCAAGATGCGAGTCAATCACTCTCAGTCATATAAAAAGACTATGTCCGGGATAGCCCCAGGCACGCCCGAACGGGGCGACGGTATGACGACCGACACGCAACACCAGGACGTGGTCGCCGCGCTCCGGGAGGCTACGCGCCTGCTGCCCGTCGATGCCGCGGCCGCGGAACGCGCCGCGCGTTCCGTGCTCGATCGCTACCCCGACGCGGACCCGGCGCAGCTCGTGCTGGCCGCCGCGCGCCGCCGCCAGGGCGACATCGCCGCGGCGCTCGACATTCTCCGGGAACTCGTCGCACGCCAGCCGGACTCGGCCGACGCGCAGTGCGAGTACGGTCTCGCGCTCGGCGCCGCCGGCCGCGGCGCCGAGGCGCTCGTGGCGCTCAGGCGCGCAACGGAGATTGCGCCGCGACACGGCACGGCCTGGCGGGCGCTCGGCGATCAGCTTGCCGCCGCCGGCGATGCCGCAGGCAGCGAGGCCGCCTTCGCGCGCCACCTCGAGGTCAGCGCCGAACACCCGGAGGTGATCGAGGCCGCCAGGCTCGCCGCCGCCGGCGAACTGGCCCGGGCCGAGACCCTTGCCCGCGAGCTGCTGAAACGGCACCCGACCGACGTCAACGCGATCCGGCTGCTGGCCGAGATCGGTATCCGCGTCGGGCAGTTCGACGACGCGCAGAAGCTGCTCGAGCGCTGCCTCGAGCTGGCGCCGGACTTTCACGTCGCGCGACACAACTACGCGTCCCTGCTGTACCGGCGGCAGCGGCTGCCCGAAGCGCTGGCGCAGGTCGAGCGGCTGCTGGCAGCCGAGCCGAACAACCCGAACTTCCGGCTGCTGCAAGGCACGGTGCTGGTGCAGAAGGGCGACCACGTGCCGGCGCTCGCCATCTACGAGGAGTTGCTGGCCGACTACCCGAACCAGCCGGCGGCGCACATGAATTACGGCCACACGCTGAAGACGGTAGGCCGCGTCGACGATGCAGTCGCGGCCTACCGGCAGAACGTCGCGCTGGCGCGGCACGCCGGCGAGGCCTGGTGGAGCCTCGCCAACCTGAAGACTTTCCGCTTCACCGATGCGGACCTCGACGCCATGCGCGCGCGCCTGGCCGACGACGGCGATCCGGACGACCAGGCGCACCTGCACTTCGCGCTCGGCAAAGCGTACGAGGACCGCGCCGACTACGACACCGCGTTCGGGCACTACGAAAAGGGCAACGCGATCCGCCGCCGGCAGCATCGCTACAACCCGAAGGTCAACGTGTTCGACACGGCGCGCCAGATCAAGACGCTGGACCGCGAGTTCTTCGCTGCGCGCGAGGGCTGGGGCTGCCCGGCACCGGACCCGGTCTTCATCGTCGGCCTGCCGCGCGCCGGCTCGACGCTGCTCGAGCAGATACTCGCGAGCCACAGCCTGGTCGAGGGCACGGCCGAGTTGCCGGACATCATTGCGATCTCCCGGCGGCTGGGGCGCAAGTCGCGCAAGAACCCGGCGTCGCTGTACCCGGAGGTACTCGCGCGGCTTACGGCCGACGAATGCCGCGCGCTCGGCGAGGGCTACCTTGCCTCGACCCGCGTGCAGCGCCACGGGCTGCCGTACTTCATCGACAAGATGCCGAACAACTTTCAGCACATCGGCCTGATTCACCTGCTGCTGCCGAACGCCAGGATCATCGACGCGCGGCGGCACCCCCTCGCCGGCTGTTTTTCCTGTTACAAGCAGCTGTTCGCGCGCGGCCAGACCTTCACCTACGACCTGCGCGACCTGGGCCACTATTACCGCGACTACGTGCGGCTGATGGATCACTGGGACGACGTCCTGCCCGGCCGCGTGCTGCGCGTCCACTACGAGGACGTCGTTGCCGACACCGAGGGCCAGGTGCGCCGCCTGCTCGAGTACTGCGGCCTGCCGTTCGAGGACGCCTGCCTGCGCTTCTGGGAGACCGAGCGCGCGGTGCGCACGCCGAGCTCCGAGCAAGTGCGCCAGCCGGTGTATTCGACAGGCGTAGCGCAGTGGCGGCACTTCGACGCGCACCTGCGGCCGCTCAAAGACGCGCTCGGGCCGCTGCTGGAGCGTTACCCGGCCGACTGACGCCGGCCGCTTATTCCCTGGCGCGCATTGCCGCGCGCAGCCTGCCGCCGCACAATCGGAACATGAACGACCCGCGCGAACGGCTCAGCCGGCGGGATTTCCTGGCCGGCATCGGCCGCAGCGTCGGCGGCGGCGCGATGCTGCGGGTCATGGCCGCGCTCGGCGTCGGCAGCAGCGCGGCCGCCTGCGGCTCGTCCTCGGCCGCCGGCGCATCGCCGCCCGTCGTGCCGGCGCCGCACTTTCCGCCC
>CALALV010000011.1 GCA_937925605.1 uncultured Woeseia sp. | reverse complement strand
CTCGGCGATGACGGTGTCGCCATGCAGCACGCGCACGCGCCGGGTCGAGGGCTCGAGCGCCGGCGGCCGCGGGTAGTCCCAGACCGATTCCTGGCCCGACCCCGGCGTGGCCGCGAACGGCGGCCGGCGCTTGCCGGTGTATTCCCACATTGCTGCCGCTCCCCTGTCCAGCGCGCGAAGCCCGAGTATCGTCCGGCCGGGCGCCGTGCCGCAAACGCAATGCCGGCCGCCGCGCGGACGCGCGCTGGTCTATGCTTCTGGTCAGTTGCAGCCGCGGAGACCACGCATGCCCGACGACGACCCGACGATCGGCAAGTACCGGCTCACGGCGGTCGCGGACGTCCCTGATTTCCGCGACTGGCCTTACGAACCGGCCCTCGTACGCCTGAAGAACGCGATCGACCGGCCGGCCCGCCTGCACATCCTCGACCAGGGCGGCGAAGGCGCCTGCACCGGCTTCGCGCTGGCGGCCGTTATCAACCTGTTGCGCGCGCAGGCACGCCGTCGCAGCGTCGTGAGCCCGCGCATGCTCTACGAGATGGCGAAGCGCCACGACGAGTGGCGCGGCTTCGACTACGAGGGCTCGAGCTGCCGCGGCGCGATCAAGGGCTGGTACAACATGGGCGTCTGCCTGGAGTCGACCTGGCCGTGGAAGGACGGCGAGGCCGGGCACCTGACCGTCACCGCGGCGAAAGAAGCGCGCGCGAATACGCTCGGCGCCTACTACCGCGTCGGCACCCGGATTTCCGATTTCCACGCAGCGCTGAACGAAGCGGGCGTGATCTTCTGCTCGGCCGACGTGCACACGGGCTGGGAAAAACCGCGAAAACTCAAGCGCTACGCGGGGCCGGTCATCAAGCCCGGCGGCCAGTCACTCGGCGGACACGCGTTCTCGATCGTCGGCTACGACGGCGACGGCTTCTGGGTGCAGAACAGCTGGGGACGCAGCTGGGGCGAGGACGGCACGGCGCTGTGGCTGTACGAGGACTGGCAGCAAAACCTGACGGATGCCTGGGTGCTGCGCCTCGCGCTGCCGACGCCGCAAATCTGGCACCTGCCGCGGGAAGGCGGCTCCGACGCCGGCCGCACGGCCGGCCTGTTCCGCCGCACGCCGACACGCGCGGAGATCGCCGGGCATTTCGTGCACATCGACGACGGCGAGTTCCACGATCACGGGCGCTACTGGAGCAACCTCGCCGACGTGCGCCAGACCGCCGAACTCGTGGCCGCCAGCGACAAGTACGACCACCTGCTGCTGTACGCGCACGGCGGTCTGAACAGCGTCGAGGACTCCGCGCGCCGTATCGCGGCGATGAAAGAGACGTTCAAGGACAACCGCATCTACCCGTACCATTTCATGTACGACACGGGACTGATGGAAGAACTGAAGGACGTATTACGCGGCCGCCACGAGGATGCGACGGCGCGCGCCGGCGGACTCAGCGACTGGATGGACCGCCTGATCGAACGGGGGACGCGGCGCGCCGGGCGCGCGGTCTGGCGGGAAATGAAACGCGGCGCCAGGAGCCCCTTTATGGCCGGCGACGGCGAAGGACGCGCCGGCAGCGCCGTGCTCGCCGCGTTTCTCGACGCGCTCGACGAGGCCGGCAGCCAGCTCAGCCTGCACCTCGTCGGCCACAGCACCGGCGCGATCCTGCACGCCTACCTGCTGGAGGCGCTCGCCGCCCTCAGGCCCGGGCTGCGCGTGGCGAGCGCGTCGCTGCTGGCCCCGGCCGCGACGGTCGCGCTGTTCCGCAGCCACTACCGACCGCTGGTCAAGGCGCGCAAGCCGGATTTCGGCATCGAGCGCATGGACGTCTACAACCTGTCCGAGGCGCTGGAACTCGACGACAACGTCATCGCGCTGTACCGGAAATCGCTGCTGTACCTCGTCAGCCGCGCGTTCGAGGAAGAACCGCTGCCCTCGCCGCTGCTCGGCATGCAGCTGCACGCGAAGCGCCTGGCCGCCAGCCTGCCGCGCATGACGATCCAGGAGAGCGACGGCCCCGGCAGCGGGCGCCGCAGGACCTGCGCGACCAGCCACGGCGACTTCGACAACGACCCGGCGACGATGAACAGCGTGCTGCAGCGCGTGCTCGGCCGCGCGCCCGCGATCCCGTTCACCCGGCGCACGCTGAAGTACTGAGAACCGGCCGCAGGACGCTCGAACCTGCCTGCAGAAAGCGTCTCAAGCCACTGAAAAAGAGAGCTGATTCGCGTTTTTCGCTGCTGCGCGTTGCGCGCTTCCGGCGTCCGTCATATCGTCGTCCGGGATGAGCGCCAACCGCATCAGCCCGGTCCCCTCCGAACCCGCCGCCCTGCCCGCGGTCGCGGCGGCGGCTTCCGACGCGGACCTCGACGATCCCTCGCTGTACCTGAACCGCGAACTGACCTGGCTCGCGTTCAACCGGCGCGTCCTGGCCGAGGCCGAGGACGACGCCAATCCGCTGCTCGAGCGCGTCAGGTTCCTGTCGATCTTCGATTCGAACCTCGACGAGTTCTTCATGAAACGCATTGGCGGCCTGAAGCACCTCGCGGGCGCGGGACTCAACGCCCCGACCGTGGACGGGCGCACGCCGCAGCAGCAAATCGAGGAATGCCAGGGCAGCGTCGCCGAGGCGCTCGGCGACCGCGCATTCATCATGCAGGAATTGCTGCAGCTGCTGCACGAAGCCGGCATTCGCGTGGACAGCTACCGCGGGCTGGCCGACGATGCCCGCGCCGGGTTACGCGAGTATTACCGTCGCTCGATCCTGCCGCTGGTAACGCCGCTCGCGATCGACGAGGCGCACCCGTTCCCGTTCGTCTCGAACCTGTCCGTCAACCTGTTGCTGCGGGTACTCGACGAATCCGAAGACGACCCGCACCTGGTCCGCATCAAGGTACCGGTCTCGTCGCGGACGCCGCGCTTCATTCGCGTCGGCGACGAGGACCGCTTCGTACCCCTCGAGGAGATCATCGAGGGCAATCTCGACCTGCTGCTGCCCGGCGCCGAGATCCTCGCCAGCGGCTTTTTCCGCGTTACCCGCAACGCGATCGTGGAGCGCGACGAGGAAAGCGCTAACGACCTGCTGGAGATGATCGAGGCCGAATTGCGCGAGCGGCGCTTTGCCCCGGTCGTGCGCCTCGAGGTCAGCCCGGGCCTCGGCACGGACCTGCGCGCCTATCTCAGGAAGCAGCTCGAACTGAAGGGGGCCGAAGACGTTTACGTCGTATCCGACCTGCTCGGTGCCCGCAACCTGATGGAGTTCGTCGCGCTGGACAGGCCGGACCTCAAGTACCCGCGCTTCGAACCCGTCTCGCATCCGCGGCTGGCCGGCGCCGGCTCGATCTTCGCGGAACTCGACGCGCGCGGTCCGCTGCTGCTCAAGCACCCGTACCAGTCCTACGACAACTCCGTGACGAGACTGCTGCGCGAGGCCGTGCAAGATTCCAGCGTGCTCGCAATCAAGACCACCGTTTACCGCACCTCGGAGGACTCGGCGATCGTACCGCTGCTGATCGACGCGGTGACGCGCGGCAAGCAGGTGGCCGTGGTCGTCGAACTGCAGGCGCGGTTCGACGAGGAAGCGAACATCCGCTGGGCGAACCGGCTGGAAGAAGCCGGCATTCACGTGTCCTACGGCGTCGTCGGCTACAAGACCCATGCGAAGGCGACGCTGATAGTCCGCCAGCAGGCGAACGGCGAACTGCGCCGCTACGTGCACCTGGGTACGGGCAACTACCACTCGGTAACGGCTCGGCAGTACGCCGACCTCGGCCTGATGATCTCCGACGAGCACATCGGCGAGGACGCAACGGAACTGTTCAACCTGCTGACCTCCGGCTCGCTGAGCAAGCGCCGCTACCGCGAGCTGCTGGTCTCGCCGCTCGGCATGAAGGCCGGCCTGCTCGCACGCATTCGCCGGGAAATCGGTCACCACGAGCGGCACGGACACGGCCATATCCAGCTGAAGACCAATGCGCTCGAAGACGCCGACATCACCCGGGCGCTCTACGAGGCGTGCCGCGCGGGCGTCAAGGTCGACCTGGTCGTGCGCGACAGCTGCCGCCTGCGACCGGGCATCCCCGGCCTGTCCGAATCCGCGACCGTGATCAGCATCCTTGGGCGCTTCCTCGAGCATGCGCGCTTGTATTACTTCCGCAACGGCGGCGCCGAGGAATACCTGATCGGCTCCGCGGACCTGATGAACCGCAATCTCGAGAGCCGCGTCGAGGCGCTAGCTCCGATCAGCGACAAGGCGCTGCAGCGCGAGCTTCGGGAGATTCTCGACCTCCAGGTCGGGGACCGCGTCGGCGCCTGGGAAATGGACGCCGAGGGCATCTACCGGCGCCGGACGCCGGCGGGCGACGACGAGCACTCGCAGCTCGCGCAGATCGAGCTGGCAACGCAGCGCGTCGGCAGCAGCGAAAGCTGAGTCGCCCGGCCGCCGCGCTCAGTCGGCGAAGTGCCTCCGCCAGGCGACGCCGAGTCGTTCGTCCGCAGCGATCGCCGCCACGATCCCCTCGATGCGCGGCAGGCTCGCACGGCGCCAGTCCTCGACCTGCGCCCAGCGGCTCAGGACCGCGGCGTAGGGGTCGACCAGGCTGAAACCCTGCGGCAGGAACCACGGCGTGCCTGCAACCTGCGCCTCGACCAGCGCCCAGCGCGTCTTCCAGATCGATCGCAGCCGCTCGCGCAGCGCCTCGCGCTCGGCCGGCTGCGCCCGGTCGCCGTCGGGATGGAACCGTTCCGGGTAGTCGATGATCTCGATCAGCGGGTAGAGCTCGGTCGCCATGAACAGCAGCCAGCGGACGGCAAGCGCGCGCGGGCCGGGATCCGCCGGCAGCAGGCCGGCCGCGGGATGCCGCTCCGCGAGCGTCAGCAGGATGGCCGCCGACTCGGTCAGGACCTCGCCGTCGGGCGTCACGAGCGTCGGCAGTTTTCGCTGCGGATTGACGGCGGCGTAGGCCGCCATGCGCTGGGCATCGTCCGCGAGCGGCACGTCGTGCACCTCCACCGGTGCACCGATGGCGACCAGCGCGAGCTCCGTGGTCGCCGAGCCGGAGCCGCGATCGCCGTACAACCGATAAGCCATTTTCACCCCCCCAGCCGGTCTCCGGAACGCTACGGACGCCTCCCTGCGATTATTGATGACAACGCCGGAAAAAAGAGTATGCTCGGCGCCCGCGAACGCGCCCCGCGTCCGCCGGCCGACTTCGGCCTGCGGCAACGCGTTTCGCCCGCACCGGCGGTTCCGGCCTGCGGTGAGACCAGTGCCTGTCGCCTAACGCCGACAGGCTGAGGATAAATCGCGGGATTTATTGAAGATAGCCGCGCTTTACGAAATAATGCGCGGGCAAATTCACTCCTACCAGAGGAAGTTTGGATGATGATCAAGAACGCACTCAAAGTGGGCGCAGCCGTAGTGGTCCTCGGCCTGGCATCGGGTTGTGCCAGCACCGAAGGGATCGACTCGGTCCGCGCGACGGCGGAAGCCGCTGCACGCGACGCGGCCGCCGCCAAGTCGGCAGCCGAAGCTGCCCGCGCAGCCGCTGACAGCGCATCCCGCGCTGCAGCCAGCGCCCAGAGCACCGCAGACCGGGCCCTGTCGGCAGCGAACGCCGCGCAGTCCTGCTGCGATGCGAACCGGGATCGACTGGAACGGATGTTCCAGAAGTCGATGTCCAAGTAGCCTTAAGACTACGACGCTTTACTCAGACGCCGCGCTTGTCGCGGCGTTTTTTATTTCCTGTCCCACCGGCGCCGGAATGCCGGTGGGATTCATGACCTGCGCTTCGGCCGCATCCCAGTCGATATCGCCCTGGCGCAGGCGCGTCGCGCTGACGAAGGACTTCGTCAGCGCCGTCAGTCCGCCCGTGGCGGGATCCGCGTCTTCTGTAACGACCGGTTCGGCCGTCGCTTCGGCCGGTGTTTCCGGCGCTGCGATCGCCACGGCCAGGGCCTCGGCAGAATCGTCCGGCGCTGCCGTCAGCGCCGCGGCGACGTCCGCGATCGTCGCCTCGTCCGGCGGCGGCACGGACTCGAGCGTGCGATGCACCTCGAGGACCAGCTCGTCGCCGTCCCAGCCCATTTTCACCGGCTCGTTGATGATCGTCACGGGCGTGTTCACGCCGATGCGCTCGAACAGGAACGCGATGTCTTCCGGGAACATGCGGATGCAGCCGTGCGTCACCCGCATGCCGACGCCGGCCGGCCGGTTCGTTCCGTGAATCAGGTAGCCCGGCAGGTCGAGGCGCATCGCGTGGTCGCCGAGCGGGTTGTCGGGACCGGGCGGTACGATGCGCGGCAGCGGCCTGCCGTCGGCCTCGTGTTCCGCGCGCACGGACTCAGGCGGATACCAGGAGGGCCGGAACGCTTTCGACACGATCCGGGTCCGGCCAAGCGGCGTCTCCCAGTCCATCCGCCCGATACTCATCGGGAACGTCATGACGATCGGCCGCTCGCCCTCGGCGACCGCCGGGTAGTAATACATGCGGTACTCGGCGAGGTTCAGGATTACGCCATTGCGCGGACCCGGCGGCAGGACGTAGCGCGTCGGCAGCACGATCTCGGTGCCCTCGCCCGGCAGCCAGACGTCGACGCCGGGGTTCGCGATGACAATGTCCTCGTAGCCGAGGCCGTGGCGACGCGCGATGTCGATCAGCGTGTCGTCCGCGCGCGCCGTGATCCTGGTCAGCGCACCGACGACGTCGCTGCCATCGGGCGGCAGCTCGTAGACCTCGGCGCGGGCGCTGCCGGCAGCGGCGAGAAAAAGCAGCAGTACGGTGCAGCGGTACAGGGCGTTCGTCATTGACCTTTCTCGTCGTGTTCGAGTACTTCCACCTCTGACTCGCAGGCGGCCAGCCAGTTCTGCAGGGATTCGCTGCGCAGCAGCCGCGCCGGGTAGTGGCAGGCGGCGTCCGGCAGGTTGATGCCGTAGGTCCGGAAACGCAGCACGACCGGCGCGTACATCGCGTCGGCGATGCTGAAACGGTTGAACAGCCAGCCGCCGTCGTCGCCGTAGCGGCGCCGGCAGTCCGACCAGATCTCGAAAATGCGATCGATGTCGCGGGTCACGGCATCCGGCAGCGGTACCCGCCGGCCCATCGCACGGCAGTTCATGGGCATTGCCTCGCGCAGCGCGGCGAAACCCGCGTGCATCTCGGCGCTGATCGCGCGCGCGTGGGCGCGCGCATCGGGATCTTCCGGCCACAGCTGCGCCTGCGGCCAGCGCTCGGCGACCGTCTCCGCGATGGCCAGCGAGTCCCAGACCGGCCGCTCGTCGATCAGCAGGACCGGTACGCAGCCGGCCGGCGAATAGCGGCGGATGGCGTCGCCGAACTCCGGCGTGTCGAGCGGGATCCGGATTTCCTCGAACGCGATACCGGCTTCCGACAGCAACAGCCAGGCCCGCAGCGACCAGGACGAGTAGTTCTTGTTGCCGATGACGAGCTTCAGTGCCACGAGGCTGCCTCCTGACCGCAATGGTAGATCATGCCGGCGTCGGTCCGGGCGCTCAGTAGCGCAGCAGCGCGGAGCCCCAGGTGAAGCCGCCGCCGAAGGCCTCCATCAGCACCAGCTGGCCGCGCTCGATGCGCCCGTCGCGCACCGCGGTGTCGAAGGCCAGCGGCACCGACGCGGCCGAGGTGTTGCCGTGGTCCTGGACCGTCAGGATGACCTTCTCCATCGGCAGGTCCAGGCGCTTGGCGGTCGCCTGGATGATTCGCAGGTTGGCCTGGTGCGGCACGAGCCAGTCGAGTTCGCTCTTGTCGATGCCGTTCCGGCTGAGCGCCTCCTCGGCGACCCCGCCGAGCGTCTTCACCGCGACCTTGAAGACCTCGTTGCCGCGCATCATGATCCGCGCATCCGGCTGCGAGGTTTTGTGCAGCTCGTTGGACGCGCCGTACGGGTAGTACAGCAGGTCGCGATAGTGGGCGTCGGCACCGAGATGGGGCGAGACGAAGCCGGGCTTGTCCGACGGCTCGAGGCTGCCCGCGGCGGCGCCGTCGCCGAACAGTACGCAGGTCGTGCGGTCGGTCCAGTCGACGATCTTCGACAGCACTTCCGCGCCGATCACGAGCGCACGTTTCGACTCCCCCGTGCGCACGAACTTGTCCGCGGTGGACAGCGCATAGATGAAGCCGGTGCAGGCCGCCTCCATGCTGAACGCCGGGCACGGCGGTATGCCGAGCTTGTGCTGGATGATCGTCGCGATATTCGGGAACAACAGGTCCGGCGTCGTCGTGCCGACGACGACCAGGTCGATGTCCTGCGGCCCGACCCCGGCGGCGTCCATCGCGTTTCGCGCCGCGACCAGGCAAAGGTCGGAGCAGGTCTGTCCCTCTGCCGCGATGTGGCGCCGCTCGACGCCGGTGCGGGTGCGTATCCACTCGTCGCTCGTCTCGACCATCTTCTCGAGATCGGCGTTGGTCATGATGCGTTCCGGCAGGTAGCGGCCGGTTCCCGCGATGCGTGCGTAGGTCATGCGGCTTCCCTGGCTAGCAGGTTCCCGATTTGCCGAGGGACCTGGTTTCTGACTTCGACCAGGGCGGTTTCGATCGCGTGCTGAAAGGCCACCGAGTCCGCCCCGCCGTGACTCTTTATAACGATACCATTAAGGCCGACCAGAGACGCGCCATTGTAGTTGCGGGAATCCATGCGGACCCGCAGGCTGCGCAGGACCGGCCCGGCCAGGAATGCCTGCAGTTTGGCGAAAGCGTTGTGCGTGAACGCCCGTTTCAGATAGTGGGACGCCAGGCCGACCGTGCCCTCCATCGTCTTCAGCGCCACGTTGCCGGTGAAACCGTCGGTGACGACCACGTCGGTCTTGCCGGAGAAGATTTCGTTGCCCTCGATGTAGCCGACGTAGTTCAGGCTGCTCGCCTGCAGCAGCGACGCGGCGGCCCGCACCGTCTCGTGGCCCTTCGTGTCCTCGACTCCGATGTTCAGCAGCGCGACGCGCGGCTGCTCGAGGCGGCGGATGTCGCCGGTGACGATCGAGCCCATGACGGCGAACTGGAACAGCTGCTCCGGGCTGCACTCGGTATTCGCCCCGAGATCGAGCATGTGCACGGTACCGCCGATCGCCGGCAGTTCCGCGAGGATCGCGGGACGGTCGATGCCCGGCAGCATTTTCAGGACGAACTTGCCCGTCGCCATCAGTGCGCCGGTGTTACCGGCACTGACGCAGGCCTCCGCCTCGCCGTCGCGGACGAGGTTGATCGCCACGCGCATCGACGAGTCTTTCTTCTTGCGCAGTGCCTCGGCCGGCGACTCGGACATGCCGACGACCTGCGAGGCAGGCCGTATCTCGAGTCGCGGCTCCTGGCCTACGATCCGCCGGACCAGCCCGTCCAGGGCCGGTTCATCACCGACCAGGATCAGCTTGAGATTGACGTGCTGCTCGAGGCAGGCGCGGGCCGCGCGCACGACGACCTCGGCACCGAGGTCGCCACTCATCGCATCGAGCGCTATGACGGAAGGTGTGCCCACGTGCAGTCTTGCAGGTCGAGCCTCAAGACCCGGGGTCCGTTTTTATCCGTGCGATCGCCGCGACGACTAGTCGTCGTCTTCGTCGTGGGTCGGCTGCTCGACGACCTGCCGGCCGCGGTAGAAACCGTCCGGCGACACGCGATGACGCAGGTGCGTCTCGCCCGAGGTCGGGTCGACCGACAGCGCCGGGCCCTTGATCTTGTCGTGCGACCGGCGCATGCCGCGCCGTGCCGGTGTCTTGCGACTTTTCTGAACAGCCATTGATCTTCTCCACGTGAGCGGCGCCGCTCGGGGCGCCGCCGGTATGTACAAATTCGGCGGCCGACTACTTCGACCGCTCCAGTTTACTCTTCAGGTCCGCGAACGGCCTGACCGTGTCCTGCGCCGACTCGCCGCTCCACCCGGCAAGCTGGCCGCAGTCGCGCGCGTCGGCATGCGCGGCCGCGAGCGGCATCGCCATGACCAGCAGTTCCTCGACCAGGTCGAGGGGCCGCAGCCGCTCTTCCTCGAGTTCCCAGATCTCGAGCGCATCGTCTACCGACTGCGCGTCGCGACCGGCAACCAGCAACAGGTCGACGTCGACGTCGAGCGCGATCTCGCAGGCCTCGAGACAGCGCTGGCAGGTAGCCGGCAGCTTCGTCGCGAGACGACCGCGCACCCGCGGGATCCGCTCCTGGGCGTCGGCCCAGCCGAATTCCAGGCGGACCTCGATCGCGCGCGCGCCCGTGGCTGCCGGCCGCTGCGACGCCGACAGCCCCGCGAGCGACTCGTCGACGATCGCGGCCAGTCTCGGGAAACTGGACAATTTGTCCGTCTTCTCAATGACTTGGCGCTGGCGCGCGAGCACATCCGGGGCCGTGCGGACGAGCAGAGGGTTCGCCATGGCGGGCGCATGATAGTGACGCCGAGGGGCCCTGTCAAAGCGTTGTCGCCGGCGCCAAGCCCTTGTCGCGGCGGGAATTGCTCGGGCCCGGCGGCAGTGGCGCGACGCGTCCAAGCCGGTACACTGGGGCGCTTCGCCCGGGCCGGCCGCAACCGACGATGCAAAACCCCTCCGCCGCACCGCTGATCCTCGCCTCGTCGTCGCGCTACCGGCGACGCCAGCTCGAGCGCTTTCTCGACGAGTTCGAGGTCGTCGAGCCGGGCGTCGACGAGTCCGCCGAGAGCGCGCCGGACCCGGCGGCGCTCGCCGCCGCGCTGGCCCGCCGCAAGGCCGAGGCGGTCGCCGGCAAGCACCGCGACGAGGTCATCATCGGCGCGGACCAGGTCGCGGAACTCGAGGGGCGGGTCGTCGGCAAGCCGGGGGATCATGCGCGCGCCGTCGAGCAGCTGATGTCCGCCTCGGGCAAGACGATGGAATTCCTGACCGCCGTTTGCGTACTCGACCCGCACCGGCGCAAACGCTACGAGCACCTCGACCGCACGACCGTGCGTTTCCGCCGTTTCGACCGGCGCCAGGCCGAGGTCTATGTCGAGCACGACAAGCCTTACGACTGTGCCGGCAGCTTCCGGATGGAGGGCGCCGGTTTCGTCCTGTTCCACTCGGTGAAGACGGAGGATCCGACCGCGCTGATCGGCCTGCCGATGATCTGGCTGGCCGCCACGCTGCGGGAGCTCGGGCTGCTGCAGCCCTGAACGCCGGCGGCTGGCTCCGGTCGGCGCAGCCCGCAGCGGTCCCGGTTGCCCCGCGCGCACCGGCGCGGACGGCCGCGCTCGGGGCAGGCCGGCGCTTCGATCCCGTCGGCCGCCTCGCCGCCAGCGCAAGCGGCAGCCGGCGTGAACGGGCCGGTCAGGGTCGCCGCAGGTAGCGGGACTTGCGCTTCTGCCGGGCCGGCAGCTCGCCGGCCAGGAAGCGCTCGAGGTCGTCGGCCAGCGGCGCCGTGAAATGCCGCTCGTTGCCACTGCGGTCGGGAAACGCGATCGACTGGGCGTGCAGGAACAGCCGGCCGAGGCCGAGTCCGGCCGCCTCGCGGTTGGTCTCCGGGTCGCCGTAGCGCTCGTCGCCGACGATCGGGTGGCCGACGGCGGCGAGGTGCACGCGTAGCTGGTGCGTGCGCCCGGTTTCCGGCTGGCACTGCAGCAGGCTGTAGGCCCCGCACTGGCGCGCGAGGCGCACGCGGGTCACGGCCGGCTTGCCGCTGCCGTCGACGACGACGTGGCGCTCGCCGCCGCGCCGGTTGCGCACCTCGAGCGGCTGGTCGATCAGCAGCTCGCCGTGCTGCCAGTCGCCGGCGACCAGGGCCAGGTAGTTTTTCTCGACCCGCCCTTCGCGGAACTGCTCGTGCAGCGAGCGCAACGCGCTGCGCCGCTTGGCCAGCACGAGGCAGCCGGACGTCTCGCGATCCAGCCGGTGAACGAGCGACAGGTCCTTCAGTTCCGGGCGCGCCGCGCGCAGCAACTCGATGACGCCGAAGCTGACGCCGCTGCCGCCGTGCACGGCGACGCCGCCGGGCTTGTTGACGACCAGCAGCAGCTTGTCCTCGAAAATGATGCGGCTCGCCAGGTCCTCGACCCGGCGTCCCGGCGGTGGCGCGCCGGCCGTGTTGATGCGCGCCGGCGGCACGCGCACCTCGTCGCCGGCTTCGAGCCGGTAGTCGGCCCGGACCCGGCCGCCGTTGACCCGCACTTCCCCCCGGCGCAGCAGCCGGTACAGGCGCCCCTTCGGTACGCCCGGCAGGTGCCGCCGGAGGAAGTTGTCGATGCGCTGGCCGGCCGTGTCGTGGTCGATCGCCAGCTTGCGCACCCCGGTGACCTGGGTGTCGGAGCCAGACCCGGATTTTGGTTGCATAGGCAGGTACTTGGGTAGCTGATTGCGAGCGGATTCCGGGTGCATCCGCGGATTGCTGTGCTATATTACCGCGCAGTGTCGGCCCCCTGACGGACCCCGGTCCGGGCCGCACGACGGGTAACAAAGCGGGTAGCCGCTACGGCTTTCCGCAGAGTAATTAATTCGACTCCGTCCCGCCACTGCGAGGACGGATATCCTTTTGGCAGCGACCCGGCAGGCCGGCGAGCGCCAGGGCGGCACGTCCGCAGGGTAACGATGATTTTCTTCTTGATGAGCTGGCTCGCCAGAGTACCGGCTCCCGGAAAGCACATGCCTCACGGCTCGGGTGCCTCGCACCCGAGCTGGCTGTTGCGCGTACCCTGCACCGCCCTCGCCCCCTCGCTCACCCCTCCCGCCGAGCTGCCCTACCGACAAGCAGGGCACCATGAAAAGAATGCTGATCAACGCAACTCAGGAAGAAGAGTTGCGCATGGCGATGGTCGACGGCCAGCGCCTGTACGACCTGAACATCGAGGCACCGGCCAGCGAACGTAAGAAAGCCAATATCTACAAGGGCAAGATCACCCGCATCGAGCCGAGTCTCGAGGCGGCGTTCGTCAACTACGGCGCCGAGCGCCACGGCTTCCTGCCGCTGAAGGAAATTTCGCCCGAGTACTTCGTCAAGGACGTCGACTCCGGCAAGCCGAACATCAAGGATGTCCTCAAGGAAGGCCAGGACATCGTCGTCCAGATCGACAAGGAAGAGCGTGGCAACAAGGGTGCCGCGCTGACCACCTTCGTCAGCCTCGCGGGGCGCTTCATCGTCCTGAAACCGAACAAGCCGCGCTCCGGCGGCGTATCCCGCCGCATCACCGGCGACGACCGCGACGCCGCCCGGGAGTCGCTGAACGACGTCGAGATTCCCGACGGCATGAGCGTGATCCTGCGCACGGCCGGCATCGACCGGACCAGCGAAGAGCTGGCCTGGGACCTCGAGAACCTGCTGAACGTCTGGCAGGCTATCCTGAAGGTCGTCGTCGAGCGGCCGTCGCCGTTCCTGATCTACCGCGAATCGAACGCGGTCGTGCGGGCCCTGCGCGACTACCTGACCAACGAGATCGGCGAGATCCTGATCGACGACGAGGCGACCTGGGTCGAGGCGCGGGAGTTCGTCGAGCAGGTCATGCCGCACAACCTGCGCAAGCTGAAGCACTACACCGACCCGGTGCCGCTGTTCACGCGTTTCCAGATCGAGACCCAGATCGAGTCGGCCTTCGCGCACTCGGTGCACCTGCCCTCCGGCGGCAGCATCGTCATCGATCACACCGAGGCGCTGGTCTCTATCGACATCAACTCGGCGCGCGCGACCAAGGGCGGCGACATCGAAGCCACCGCGCTGAACACGAATCTCGAGGCGGCCGACGAGATCGCCCGCCAGCTGCGCCTGCGCGACCTGGGCGGCCTGATTGTCATCGACTTCATCGACATGGGGCCGCAGAAGAACCAGCGCGAGGTCGAGAACCGCCTGCGCGACGCGGTACGGCAGGACCGGGCGCGCGTGCAGATCGGCAAGATCTCGCGCTTCGGCCTGCTGGAAATGTCGCGTCAGCGCCTGCGGCCCTCGCTCGGCGAATCGGCTTACCTGACCTGCCCGCGCTGCTCCGGCATCGGCAACATTCGCAGCGTCGAGTCGCTGGCGCTCGCAATCCTGCGCATCATCGGCGAGGAGGCGCGCAAGGAACGGACTGCAAAGGTCATCGCGCAGCTGCCGGTCGAGGTGGCGACCTACCTGCTGAACGAAAAGCGCGACTGGGTGCAGAACCTCGAATCGCGCAACGACGTCCAGGTCGTGCTGGTCGCGAACACGCAGCTCGAGACGCCGCACTACCGCATCCGGCGCGTGCGCGACGACCAGGTCGAGCTGCCTGAGAACACCGGCTCCAGCTACCTGCTGGAGGACCCGGACCTCGAGCAGGAAGAAATCCCGGAGAGCCTGCAGGAACGCAAGCCCGCCGAGGTCGCCGCGATCCAGACGGTCGTCGCGACCCCCGCCCCGCCGCGCCCGGAACCGGCCGAGCCGCCGCGCACACCCGGGTTTTTCGCGCGGCTGGCGGCGCTGTTCGCGCGCTCGACCGACGACGAGGAGGAAGAGAAGCCGCGCCGCAAGAAGAAAGAGTCGCAGGCCAAGCGGACAAAGAAGAAAACGGCGAGCGACGGCCGCACGCCGCAGCGCGGCCGCCGGCGCGGCAAGGACGGCGGCCGGGAGTCGGGGCGCAGCCGCAGCGAACGCTCGAAGAGCAGCTCGCGCAAGCGCGGCGGCAAGAAAGCCGATGCGCAGGGCGGCGAGAACGCGGCCGAGACGGACGACAAGCAGGCCCGGCAGAACGGTAATCAGGACAACCAGAACGCGAAGTCCGCGAACGGCGACGGGCAGCCGCGCAAGAAGCGCCGCAGCCGCGGCGGCCGCCGGCGGCGCAAGAGCGGCGGTGCCGAGGCCCAGCAGGCGAAGGGGCCGCAGAACGGCCAGGCCGACGCCGGGACTGCGGACAAGGGCAAGAGCGCCAGGGACGACACGAAGGACCAGGGCCGGACAGACGCTGCGAGCCGCGCGTCGAAGCGCGACGCGGAAGCGGATGCAACAGCCAACGCGAAGCCGGCGGGTAAGCCCGACGCGAAGCCGGAGAGCAAGCCCGAGGCAAAGACCGCCGCTGCACCTGCACCGAAGCCGGAGCGCAAGCCCGAGGCGAATTCCGACGCTGCGCCTGCACCGAAGCCGGAGCGCAAGCCCGAGGCGAAGTCCGACGCCGCGCCTGCACCGAAGCCGGAGCGCAAGCCCGAGGCGAAGTCCGACGCTCCGCCGGCGCCGAAGCCGGAGGCTAAGCCGGACGCCGCGAGGACCCCGAAACCTGCAGCGCCGGCACCGGACAAGTCCCGGTCCGACAGCGATGCGCGGCCGGCGACTACGCCTGAAAAGTCGAAGGTCGTCGAGCCGGTCGCGGCCGCGGCCGCCGCCCCGGCTGCGAGCCGCGTTGCGAGCGGCGAGACGGCGGCAGCCGCACCGCAGGCGGCTGCGCAGGACAAGGACAAGGCAACGCAGTCCCCGGCGGGCGGCAACGGCCGCAAAGACGAGGCAGCGGAGAAGCCCGCAAGGCAGGCAGCGAAAGAAGACGCGCCGCGCCCTGAGGCGGGAGACGACAAGCCGAAAGGCCGGCTGCTGCCGTGGGAGCCGCAGAAGCCGC
>CALALV010000010.1 GCA_937925605.1 uncultured Woeseia sp. | reverse complement strand
TCGCCGAGCAGGCGGGGGCCGCGCCCGGCGAGGCGCCGGCGGCGCCGGAGCCGCGCCCGGTGCCGGATGCCGCGCGCCACCAGTCGACCTCGGTGCTCGAAGAGCCGCCGGTGGTATCCGGCGACGCGGAACACCTGGATCCCGAACTGCTCGAGCTGTTCATCGAGGAAGCCAAGGAAGAAATCGCGACGATCCGCACGAACCTGCCGCAGTGGGTCGAGCGGCCGGAGGACATGGAGCCGCTGATCACGGTGCGCCGCTCCTTCCACACGCTGAAGGGCAGCGGCCGGATGGTCGGCGCCGAGCGCATCGGCGAGTTCTGCTGGAGCATCGAAAACCTGCTGAACCGGCTGATCAATCGCACGCTTGCCCGCACGCCGCCGATGGCGGACTTCATCGCCGCCGCGGCGGAGATCGTCCCGCAGCTGGTCGAGGAGCTGGAGGTCGGCACGCCGCCGTCCGCGGACGTCGCGCTGACAATGGCGCGCGCTACGGCGTTTGCCGAGGGCGACCCGAACGCGGCGAAGCTGGAGCTGGCTCCGGCCGCGCCCGTCGACACGTCGGATACCGCCGGCCTCGAGATGGACCCCGTCCTGCTCGACATATTCGCCAAGGAGACGCGCGGACACCTGCAGGCGATCCGCCAGTTCATCGAGGCCTGCGCGGGCCACCGGCCGCCGTACCTGGTCACCGACAAGCTGCACCGCTCCTGCCACACGCTGCACGGCAGCGCGAACATGGCGAACGTAGATCGCGGCGTCGCGGTCGCCGGCGCACTGAATCGCTACGTCCGCCGGGTGTACGACTACCGGGTGGGCTTCGGCGACGAGGGGCTGGTGGTCCTGCGCGAGGCGGCAGACGCCATCCAGACGATCGTAGCCGACATCAACCGCAATGATCGCGAGCGCCACGACTACAGCGCCCTGATCGACCGCCTGACGCAGCTGACCGGTGCCGTCGAGGCGAAGGACAGCGACGAGGAGGCGGGCGAGGAGGTCGCTGCGGCGACCGGCGAGACCGCCGGGGTCGAAGCGCCGACCGCGCCGGCGCGCGAGCCCGAGCCCGGGCCCGAAACCGCCGCCTACGATGCCGAGATCGCGGCGATCTTCTCCGAGGAGGCCTCCGAGCTGCTGGAAGCCGCTGACCGCGCGCTGGCGGCCTGGAGCCGCGAGCGCGGCTCGCGCGAGCACCTCGAGGAGCTGAAGCGCCACCTGCACACGCTGAAAGGCGGCGCGCGCATGGCCGGCATCGCCGCGATGGGCAACCTGAGCCACGAACTGGAAACGCTGCTGATCGGCATCGACGACGGCCGCGTCGCGGTCACCCCGGCGGCCGACGACCTGCTGCAGCAGAGCATCGACGAGCTGCACCGGATGCGCGACCACATCACCGCCGGCAAGGCGGTGCGCGCCGCCGCGAATCTCGAGGACCGGGTCCGCGCGCTGGCCAGCGGCGGTGATGCGCCGATCGCCGACACCGGTGAACGGCCGCTGCCGGGCAGCAGCGACGAGGCGGCGGCCGAATCCCAGGAATTCTCGCCCGAGCCGGACGACGCGGTCAGCATGGTCATCGTCGATCAGGAACCGCGGCAGCCCGCGGCGCCGGGTGCCGCTGCCGGCGATATGGCGGAGCCGCCCGTGGCGTTCGACGGGCAAGCGCCCGCGGATGCCGGCGAGCCCGGGGCGCAGCCGGCCGCCGACGATGCAGCCGCCGGCGCCGAGGAAGAGCTGCTGCCGGCCGACAGTTTCGCCGAGACCTTCGACGGCCTGCGGCTCGAAGAGCCGACGATCGTGCCGGGCGACGTTCCGGACGGCGCCGCGCCGGGCGCGACGCCGTCCCGTGTAGACGCAGACGACCCGGAGCGCGACGCGCCGTTCCTGCCGGAGGAGACGATCGTCGGCGATCCCGCCGGGCCTGACGCGACGCTCGTTGGCACCGAGGCCTTCATGGAAGAGCCGTCGTTCGAGGCGGAGGCCCCGGAAGAGCAGCCGTTCGAGGCGGAGGCCGCGGAAGAACAGCCGGTCGGCGAGGAGGCTGCGGAAGTTCCGCTGGCCGGGCCGGAGGCCGACGACGAGGCGTTCGCCGACCTGCCCGCGGACAGCGGGGTGGCGCCTGCAGGAGCCGCGCCGGAACCGGCGCCGCCGACGCCTGCCGCGGTCGACGAAGTCGCCGCACGGCGGATGATGCGGGTCGAAACCGCGGAGACGCCGAGCGGTGCGCCGCGGGTAGCGGCCGAGCAGAGACAGGAAACCGCGCGCATCGACGCCGAGCTGCTCGAGGACCTGCTGAACGCGGCCGGCGAAATCAGCATCTACCACTCGCGGCTGAGCCAGCAGATCACCTCGATCGAGTTCCACGTGGAAGAGCTCGAGCAGACGGTCAGTCGCCTGCGCGAGCAGCTGCGCAACCTCGAGATCGAGACCGAAAAGCAGATCATGCACTCGCACCAGGACACCCTGGTTGCATCGAAGGACTTCGATCCGCTGGAGATGGACCGCTATTCCAACATCCAGCAGCTGTCGCGCGCGCTCGCGGAATCCGCGAGCGACATGGGCAGCCTCAAGGACCTGCTGCAGAACCTGACGTCGGAGGCCGAGACGCTGCTGGTGCAGCAGTCGCGAGTTACCGCGGAGCTGCAGGACGGCCTGATGCGGACGCGCATGGTGCCATTCGAACGCCACGTGCCGCGCCTGACCCGGCTCGTGCGCCAGGTGGCCAACGAGGTCGGCAAGCGTGCGGAACTGGCCGTCGAGGGGGCGTCCGGGGAACTGGACCGGCAGGTACTCGAGAAGATGCTGCCGCCCTTCGAGCACATGATGCGCAACGCGGTGATACACGGCATCGAGGCGCCGGAGCGGCGCCAGGCTGCCGGCAAGCCGGCCAGCGGGCGAATCACGATTCGCCTGCGGCGCGAAGGCGCCGAGATGGTGATCGACGTCGCCGACGACGGTGCCGGGCTCGATGTCGAGGCGATTCGCCGCAAGGCTTTCGAGCGGGACCTGCTGCGGCCGGACAGCAAGGTCTCGGACAACGAGATCATGCAGCTGATCCTGACCCCCGGCTTCTCGACCGCGGGCCAGGTCACGCAGTCCGCCGGTCGCGGGGTCGGCATGGACGTGGTCGCGAACGAGGTCAAGCAGCTCGGGGGCAGCCTGCAGATCTCCTCGGTCATCGGCCAGGGCACGAATTTTACGATCCGCCTGCCGTTCACGCTGGCGATCACGCAGGCACTGGTCGTGCGCGCCGGCGACGAGGTCTACGCGCTGCCGCTGCCGACCGTGGAGGGCGTCGCGCGCGTCGCCAGTTCGCAGCTGCGCGAATTGCTCGAGCAGGCCGAACCGGTCTACGAGTACGGCGAGCAGACCTATCACTTCCGCCACCTCGGTATGTTCCTGGGTGGCCAGCCGGCACAGCTGCCCGATGACGACAGCTTCGTACCGGTGATCCTCGTACGCTCCGGCGACCAGGCGGTCGCGCTGCTGACCGACGAGATGCTGGCGAGCCGCGAGATCGTCGTGAAGTCGCTCGGGCCGCAGCTGTCGAGCGTGCGCGGCGTGTCCGGCGCGACGATCCTCGGCGACGGCCGTATCGTGCTGATCCTGGACATCAACGCGCTGGTGCGCAGCGGCATGCCGGTGGTCGAGGTCAAGGCAGCGACGCCGCAGCCGGCCGATGCCCGGCCGCTCGCGCTCGTCGTGGACGACTCGATCACCGTGCGACGCGTGATGGAGCGCTTCCTGACCCGCAACGGCATGCGGGTAGTGACCGCCAAGGACGGAATGGACGCCATCAGCGTGCTGCGCGACACGAGCCCGGATATCATCCTGCTCGACATCGAGATGCCGCGCATGGACGGTTACGAGTTCGCCACCCACGTGCGCAACGACGAGCGCGTGTCGGACGTGCCGATCATCATGATCACCTCGCGCGTCGGCGACAAGCACCGCGCCCGGGCGATCGAGATCGGTGTCAACGACTACCTCGGCAAGCCCTACCAGGACGCGCAGCTGCTCGACGCGATCGCGCGGTTGCTCGAGGAGCGCGGAGTGCAGCCGGGATGAGCGAGACGGTGCAGGAACTCTACAGCCTGCTCGTGCCGCTGGACGGCGAGCGCCTGATCGTCCCGCGCGCCTGCGTTGCCGAGGTCGTCCGCTACATGCAGCCCGACCAGCTGCCGGGCAGCGAGCCCTGGCTGATCGGCAGCGTCAACTGGAACGGCCGCGCGCTGCCGGTCGTGTCTTTCGAGGGCACGCTCGGCCGCGACGTCCCGGCGGTCAGCGGCCGCACCCGCATCGTGGTCTTCTACTCGACGACCGGCCTCGTCCGCGCCGGTTTTTTCGGCATGCTGACGCAGGGTTTCCCGCAGCTCGTCCGGGTCAACCGCGACGTGCTGAAGCCCGCCGACCGCGACGACGGCTGGGCAGAGGACGCGCCGGTACTGTGCCGCGTGCGCATGATCAACGAGTACCCGTTGATTCCCCACCTCGAGCGGCTCGAGGGCATGGTCGGCAACGAGGCCGTCGACGGCTGACGCTCAGCCGCGCGGCGCAAGGTCGCCCAGGCGCGCCTGCACCAGCGTTACGGCCGCGATCGCGGCCGTTTCGGTGCGCAGCACGCGCGGGCCGAGCGAGGCGGAGACGAAGCCCGCGGCCAGCACCCGTTCCCGTTCCTCGTCGCTGAAGCCGCCCTCGGGACCGACCAGCAGCTGCAGCGCCCCGGCGGCCGTGCCAGCGGCAGCCGCGAGCGGCAGCTCGGCGGAGGGATCGAGCAACAGCCGCCGCGTGCCCTCCGGCACCGGGAGTTCCAGCAGGGCGCCGAGCGACAGCGGCGCGTCGACCCGCGGCGGGCGATTGCGACCGCACTGTTCGCAGGCCGACAGCGAGACGCGCTGCCAGTGGCGCAGGCGCTTCTCAGCGCGCTCGCCCGCGAGCCGCACGACCGAGTGCTCGCCGGCCAGCGGCGTGATGCGGCGTACCCCGAGTTCGGTTGCCTTCTGCACGACGGTGTCCATGCGGTCGCCGCGCGACAGGCCCTGGACCAGCTGCAGGTCGAGCGGCGATTCCACGTCGCGGTCGCAGTGCTCGCCGAGCACGACGACGCAGTCCTGGCGACTCACGCTGTCGACCGTGCCCGGGTACTCGCCGCCGCGGCCGTCGAACAGTACCAGCGGATCGCCGCGCCGGCAGCGCAGCACGCGCACCGCGTGCCGTGCGGACTCCGCGGGCAGCGTGACGCGGGTGCCGGCGGCGAGCGCGAGATCGACGTACAGGCGCGGTGCGGACATGCGGGTACCGGCTCGGGCAGACCGCCGCATTAGGCCGCTGCCGCCGGCTCGATGTCAAAAGGCGGCGCGGCCGTTATCATCGGGTCGACCCGGCCGAGCAACGGATGCCCGATGCCACACAGCTACTCGATCAGTCCCGGCGAGGGCCTGATACGCCCCGCGCGCCAGTGCCCGTCGCCGAACCAGGACGAGCGCCCGGCGGGTTGCGAGCCGGAGCTGCTCGTGTTGCACGGCATCAGCCTGCCGCCTGGACGGTTCGGCGGCCCGCACATCGAGCGGCTGTTCACGAACAGCCTGGACCCGGACGAGCACCCGTACTTCCGCGAAATCCACGAACTGCGCGTGTCGGCGCACCTGCTGCTGCGGCGCGACGGCAGCCTCGTGCAGTTCGTGCCGTTCGCGCGCCGCGCCTGGCACGCCGGCCGGTCCGCGTTTCGCGGACGGGACTGCTGCAACGACTACTCGATCGGCGTCGAGCTCGAGGGCGAGGACGAGACCCCCTACAGCGATGCGCAGTATGCCGTGCTGCCGGCCGTCATCCGCGCGCTGTTTCGCGCCTATCCCGGCCTCGGCCCGCGCCTGATCGCCGGGCACTGCGACGTCGCCCCGGGGCGCAAGCAGGACCCCGGCCCTGCGTTCGACTGGCTGCGTCTGTATGATTCCCTGTGCCCCGCGGACAAGCCGAGCGACCCGCCATGAAACTGATTGCCCTACTCGTCGGCCTCGCCATCGAGCGGCTGGCCACGCAGCTTTTTCACCTGCGTGAGCTGCGCTGGCTCGACCGCATCATCGACCGCGGCTGCACGCTCGCCGAGCGGGTCGCGCACTGGCCGGCGCTGATCCCGGTGCTGCTGCTGACGATCGTGCTGGCGCTGCCGGTCTTCCTGGTCGTGCTCGCGCTCGGCGACACGCTGTTCGGCTTCCCCTACCTGCTGCTGGCGATTGTCGTGCTGTTTTTCTCGCTCGGTCCGAAGGACATCGGCGAGGAAGTGGACGAGTACTGCAGCGCGATCGAAGCGGACGACGGGGAGCGGGTGGCGCAGACCGCCAAGGCCTTGCTCGAGCGCGACGTCCCGGACGATCCCTGGCAGCGCATCGAGGAAGTCGAGCAGGCGGTGTTCGTGCAGGCGAACAACCGCCTGTTCGCCGTCGTCTTCTGGTTCGTGGTGTTCGGGCCGCTGGGAGCCTGGGCTTACCGGGTGACCGACCTCGTGCGGCGGCGCACCGTGTTCAAGGCCAGCCGCGAGGCCGCCGACGACGGCGCCGCGCACGAGATCGCCGGCGCGGCGAGCCGCCTGCACAGCTGGGTTGCCTGGATCCCGGCGCGACTCGCCGCCCTCGGCTATGCGCTGGCCGGCAGCTTCGACGGCGCGCTGGCTGCCTGGCGGCACGGCGGCGTCACGCAGGCGACGACCGGCGAGCAGAGCGAGCGGCTGCTGGCGCGGGTCGGGGTCGCCGCGCTGGCGCTGGCACCGCTCGAGGACGAAAACCAGGCCTCGCGGGCGATCCGCGGCGCCGGCGCGGCCAGCCGTCTCGTGCTGCGCGTCCTGTTCCTGTGGGCCGTCATCATCGCGGGCATGACGCTGTACGGCTGGTCCGTCTGAGGCGCGCGTTGCGCGCCGGCATCCTGCTCGTCGCCGCGCTTCTTGCGGCCTGCGGCGAGGCGCCCGGCGACTCGCCTGCCGCCGCCGCGTCGCCGCAGCGCATCGTGACGCTCGCGCCGCACCTCGCCGAGCTGGTCTACGCGGCCGGGGCCGGCCCGCGTCTCGTCGGGGTCAGCGCCTACAGCAACTATCCCGACGCCGTCACCCTGCTGCCTGTCGTCGGCGACGCCTTCGCCGTGGACCAGGAGCAGCTCGCCGTGCTCGCGCCCGACCTGCTGCTCGCCTGGCAGAGCGGCACGCCGGCGCACGTCGTCGACGAACTGCGGGCGCGCGGGTTTCGCGTCGAGGTGCTGGTCACCCGCGGCCTCGCGGACGTCGCGGCGGCGCTGCGCCGGATCGGCGACCTGACCGGGGCATCCGGCACGGCAGAGACGGCGGCGCTGCGCTACGAGGGGGCACTCGACGAACTGCGTGCACGCGCCGTCGGGGCCGAGCCGCTGCGGGTCTTCTACCAGGTGTCCGCGCGCCCGCTGTACACCGTGAACGGCGAGCACTACCTGAGTGAACTGATCGAAATCTGCGGCGGCCAGAACGTGTTCGCCGAGCTCGCCGTGCTGGCGCCGAGCGTCGGCGAGGAGGCCGTGCTGGCCCGCGATCCGGAGGTCCTGCTGGCCGCCGGCCGGGACCCGGACGCGACCTTCCGCGCCTGGTTGCGCTGGCCCGCGCTGGCCGCGAATCGCTACGGCAATCGCTTCGTCGTCGACGCGGACCTGGCCGGCCGGGCCTCGCCGCGCCTTCCGGAGGCCGGGCACCAGATCTGCGCGCGGCTGGACGCGGCGCGCGCGCGTCGTGCGCAGGCGCTTGCTCAGTCCGACTGAACGCGTCCCCGGTCCCAGATCACTTCGCGTCCGCTCTCTTCGCGCGCCAGCCGCCGGGCGATGACGAACAGCAGGTCCGACAGGCGATTGAGGTAGTGGATGCACTCGACGCGCACCGTTTCCATTTCGCCCAGCGTGACGACCCGCCGCTCCGCGCGGCGCACGACCGTGCGCGCCAGGTGGCAGGCCGCCGCGGCCTGCCCGCCGCCGGGCAGGATGAAGTCCTTGAGCCGCGGCAGGTCCGCGTTCAGTTCGTCCAGCCGGCGCTCGAGCCGCTCGATGAACGAGGCCTGGATCGCGGCGTGGCCCGGGATGCACAGCTCGCCACCGAGATCGAACAGGTCGTGCTGGATCTCTTCGAGGCAGGCGCGAATCGGCTCCGGCACGCTGTCCGCGGCGAGCACCACGCCGATCGCGCTGTTCGCCTCGTCGACCGTGCCGTAGGCCTCGACGCGCGCGCTGTCTTTCGGCACCCGGCTGCCGTCCCCGAGACCGGTGCTGCCGTCGTCCCCTGTGCGCGTGTAGATCTTGCTGAGGCGGTGTCCCATAAGTCAGTGCCAGCGATACTTGAATTCGAAGAAGGCGCTGCGGCCGGCCATCCGGTACGGCGCCGCGGTCTGGTAACGCGTGTCCAGCAGGTTCTCGACACGCGCGTTGAGCTGCCAGTTGCGGCCCAGTCTAAACTGTCCCGTCAGGTTGATCAGCACGTAGCCCGGCAGGTCCGCGGCGAGGTCCGCGCGCTCGCCGCTCGCCAGCAGCGAGAGCCCGAGCGCATGTTCGCCGAAGCGGCGGCTCGCGTTCAGCGTCAGGCTGCGTTCCGCGCGGCGCAACAGAGGGGTGCCGTCGGCCGCGTTTTCCGCCCGCTGGACGAGCGCGTCGGCCCGCAGCCCGTAGCGTTCGCCGTCGTAGTGCCAGCCGAGCTGCGCGCCGCGGATGCGGGCGGCAGCCAGGTTTTCCAGCGTGAAAGTCGCAAGGTCGAACTCGATCAGGTCGTCGATGTCGTTGCGGTAGAACTCCAGCCTGGCCGACTGGCGCGGGCCGAGCTCGAGTTCCGCCGACAGCTGCACTTCGTCCGCGCTCTCCGGGCGCAGGTCGACGTTGCCGCCGAAGCCGTAGCGATCGGTCGCGTCGGGCGCGCGGAAGGCGTGCGCCGCCCCGACCCCGAGCGTGAGCCGCTCGCCCACGTCCAGCGCGTATTCCGCGTTCCACGTGAACTCGTCGCCGAAGGTGTCGTGGTCGGTATAGCGTACGGCCAGGAACGCCCGCTGGTGCCCGAGATCGACGACGTCGCGCAGGAACAGCGCGCGCGTCGTCGTCTCCTCGGCGAAGCCTGAGCCGAACGACAGTGCCTCAGCGTCCTCGCGGGTGGCGTAGACGCCGAGCGCGAGGTCGTGGTGACGCAGCGCCAGCGAATACTGCCAGTCGAGCGCAAGCCGCGCGGATTCGACGAAGTCGTCGCTGTCGCGCTGCCGGATGTCGTCGACCATGCGGCTCACGATCAGCCGCGATTCGCCACGCTCGCCCAGCGGGTGGTCGAACTCGACGGCCGTGCTCTCGTTGCGGTAGTCCTGCACGCGCGGCGCGAGGAAGAAATCCAGGTACTCGCTCGTACCGGCCGCGCGCCAGTGCCGCACGGCGACGTTCGCCCGACCGAGCTGCCGGCTGCCGTACAGGTTGGCGCTCAGGTTGTCGTAACCGCGCTCGAGCGGGCTGTCGGCGCGAATTGCGTAGCCGTCGCTGTCCTGCGCGTTCAGCGTGACGCCGAACTCGGCGTCGTCGCCGGCGCTCCCGAGGCTCAGGAAGGCGGAGCGCGTGGCGAAGCTGCCGCCGCCGCCGCCGACCTCCGCGTAACCGCCGCCGGCCCGGCGGGTGATGATGTTGATGACGCCGCCGATCGCGTCCGTGCCGTACAGCGCGGAGCGCGCGCCCTTGACGATCTCGATGCGCTCGATCAGTTCCGGCGCGATATTCTGCAGCGCGGCGCCGCCGATCGTACCGGGATTGATGCGCACGCCGTCGACCAGGACCAGCGTGTGGTTGCTCTCCGTGCCGCGCAGGAATACCGACGTAGCCTGGCCGGGCCCGCCGTTGCGGCCTATGTCCAGTCCCGCCTCGAAGCGCAGCAATTCGGCGATATCGGTCGCGCCCGCGAGTTCGATCTGCTCGCGACGGATCACCGTGACCGGCACGATCACGTCTTCCAGCGCGCGCTCGCTGCGCGTGGCGGTCACGACGATGTTGTCGCCGGGCGCGGTCGCGCCGGTCAGCGCCGGGACGGCCAGCGCGATGAGTATCAAGCCCCGATGGTCGAGCATGTCGCTCCCCTGCATGCCACCCGCATGCGGCTGTGCCAGACGAATCGCGAGCGAGGCGTTGGGGGGAGGGAGTGGACGAGGCCCGGGGGCACGCCCGAACAGTCGCCCGCCGCGCCGTTCGCGTGATTCACCGGGCCGGTCTCCGGGCTGACGAGCGGACTGTGCCGGTCCCGGGCGCCTTCCCGCGACGGGCGCGTGGCGCGCCGTTCGCAGTGGCTCCGACCGCGCAGGCGGCGGGGGCTCGGGATTGACTCGATCACCGTTGCGGGGGCAGCGCCGGACCTGAACCGTGATGGTTCGCACCGGCTTCCCGTTCACCCGGAACAATGCCATTCCGGGTTCACCTGGTGAGCGGCGAACATTAGGTAGCGTGGCCGGGGCTGTCAAGCGACTCCTTGAGTCGCGGCGCGGTGCCCGCCATAGTGGCGGCTTTTCAGGGGAGGCCAGTCGTGCAGGAGCGAACACGCGGCGAGCGTTCGCGCGAACTCGAGGTCGCGCTCGCGGCTGCGCGCGCGGCCGCCGATCTGTCGCGGCGTTACTACCGCGGCAATCTCGAGGTGCAGACCAAGGAAGACCGGACGCCGGTCACGCGCGCGGACGTCGAATGCGAGGAACTTATCCGCGGCATCATTCTCGAGGCATTCCCGGAACACGGATTCTACGGCGAGGAGACCGGTCGCCGCCGTGGCGACGTGGACTGCCTGTGGCTGGTCGACCCGATCGACGGCACGAAGGGTTTCGTGCGCGAGTACCCGTTTTTCTCCACGCAGATCGCGCTGATGCGCGGCGACGAGCTCGTGCTGGGCGTGTCCAGCGGTACGATGTTCGATGAACTGGCCTGGGCCGAGCGCGGTCGCGGCGCCTTCCTGAACGGCGAGCGCCTGGCCGTCAGCGCGATCGAGGATCCGACCCGCGCCGCCGTGTCGGCGGGCAACCTGAAGTCACTCGCCGGGAGCGATCGCTGGGACGCCTGGGGCCGCGTCGTCGCCGCGGCGGATCGCATCCGCGGCTACGGCGACTTCTATCACTACCACCTGCTGGCGGCGGGCAAGATCGATGCCGTCGTCGAATCCGACGTCAACATCCTCGATATCGCCGCGCTGTCCGTCATAGTCAGCGAAGCCGGCGGCGTTTTCACCGATCTCGACGGTCGCGCGCCGGGGCTCGAGACCCGCTCGGTACTCGCGGCGAACCCGCCGCTGCACAGAACGCTGCTCGCCATGCTCGCCGGCCGCTGACGGGCTACGATCCTAGCCCGCGGCGACGTAGAGCGTCCGGTCGCGCCAGCGCAGCGCCTCCATCGGCGTGCCGTACAGGGCCGACAACGTGTCGCCGTCGAGCACGTCGGCGGCAGGGCCGTAGCGCCAGCGGCCGTCGCCGAACAGCAGCAGGCAGTCGCTCGCGTAGCGCGCGGCGAGGTTGACGTCGTGCAGGCTCGCGACGACCAGCGCGCCGCGCCCGACCAGCTCGCGGAACAGGCCTAGCACGCGCAGCTGGTGCGGCGGGTCGAGGTGGTTGGTCGGTTCGTCGAGCAGGTAGACCGCCGGGTCCTGGGTGAGTACCTGGGCGATCGCGAGCCGCCGTCGTTCCCCGCCCGACAGCGTCGCGACGTCGCGCTGTCCGTGCGCGCCCAGGTCGACGCGCTCGAGGTTCGCGCGGGCGATCTCGCGGTCACGGCGGCTCTCCCACGACAGCGGTGCCACGTGCGGGTGACGGCCGCACAGCGCCGTCTGCATGACCGTGGCCGGGAACGCGTCGTCGCTGTCCTGCGGCAGCAGCGCAAGCCGGCGCGCCGTCTCGCGCCGCGGTATGCGCTCGAGGGGGCGGTCGTCCAGCGTCACGCTGCCGGTCGTCGGCGCGCGCAAACCGGCCAGCGTGTGCAGCGTGAGCGACTTGCCGGCGCCGTTCGCGCCCAGTACCGCGACGAAGCGGCCGGCCGGCAGATCGAGCGACAGCCGCGTGACCAGTTCGCGGCCGGGGACCGCGACCGACAGGTCGCGGGTAGCGAGCAGCGCTGCAGCGGAGTCGGGCATGCGCGCAGGCTAGCGCCGGGCGCCGCGCGGCGCCAGTCTGCGGGAGTCTCGCTAGCGCAGGAGGCGAATTTCGCGGGCCGTCTGCTCGCCGATCAGCACGTACTTAAGGCTCGACGGAATCGCGGCATCGTCGTCGGCCAACGCGATGCGGCCGCCCATGATCTCGGCGAAGCGCTGCGGGTGCCGCGGGCTGCGTTCCGGTTCGCCGTAGCCCTGCGGGAACAGCGGCAGCCCGTTCGCGGCGTCATACTTGTCCGTCGCGCCGAGCGTGTGCAGGAATTCGTGGGCGATGACGACGTTGTTGGAACCGTCCTGGCGTCGCCCGGCGTAGCCGTTGACGATGCCTACCATGCCCTTCTGCAGGCCGACGGAATTCTCGAGCGGCAGGTCCGTGTCCGGGTCGTGGTAGCGCACGAAGATGCGCACGTCGGGCGGCGGCCCGCCCTGTTCGTCGTCGATGCCGCCGGCCCAGAGGCGCAGCTTGAGGCTCCACCACATGATCGCCGGCAGGCTGCGCTGGTCGGGCAGCGCCGGCGGTTGCTCGGCGACCGGCGCGCCGAGCTCGATGCGCACCGGGCGCTCGAGCGCATGGCCGAAGCGTGCCACCTCCCGCGCGAGAAACGTCTCGATGCCGCGGAACTGGCGCAGCTCGAGTCGCTCGATGTAGCGGCTGGCCGCTCTGCTGCCGTCGCCGTTGACCGGGTAGATGCGCACCCAGAGGCTGTCGTCCCAGTCGGTGCTGCGTGCCTTGGTCAGCCAGGTCGTGCCGGCCACGGCGACCAGCACGGCTAACAGGATCAGGATGCGAATCAGCTTGAACACGGCGCGGTCCGGTCCCAGGGATGCCGCCATTTAGCCCGCCGCCGGCGCTGCGCGCCAGCGAACAGTTCGCAGTTTTCCGGGGCTCCCCCGGCTACGGACGGACCGCGGCGCCGGGATCCGGGACCCGGCGGGCGCGCGTGGCCTGCTCGAAGGCCCAGGCGATTTCCAGCAGCCGGCGCTCGCTGAACGCCGTGCCGATGAACGACAGGCCGATAGGCAATCCGTGGATACTGCCGGCGGGCACGGTGACGTTGGCGTAGCCCGACACCGCGGCGAACGAGGAGCTGCCGACCGTGAAGCGGTCGGCAAGCACGTGGTCGGTCAGCCACGCCGGCCCGTTCGACGGGGCGATCAACGCGTCGAGACCGTGCTGCTCGAAGACCCCGTCGATGCCGGTGCGTGCGATGCGCTTGGACTCGACCAGCGCGTCCCGATAGGGCTGTTCGTCGAGCGAGCCCTTGTCGTCGGCCGCCTCGAGGATGTCCTGGCCGAAAAACGGCATGACCCGCTCGGCGTGCCGCTCGTTGTACGCGATGACTTCGGCCAGCGATGCGACCGGCGCCGAGGATTCTTCGAGGTAGCGGTTCAGGTCGGCCTTGAACTCATAGAGCAGGACCTCGTACTCGGCCGCGTCCATGCCCTGGGTGTCGATCTCGATCGGGTCGACGATCTCGGCACCGCCGGCCACGAGCGTCGCGATGGCCTGCTCGAAGATGCGTTCGACCCTCGGATCGCTGCCCGCGCCGCCGTAGCTGCGCAGCACGCCGATACGGCGCCCGTCCAGCCGGCTCGCTTCGAGGCCCTCCGCGTAGCGCGGCGGCGCGGGGCGCCCGGCCGTGGCGGGGTCGGTCGCATCCGCGGCGACCAGCGCGTCGAGCAACAGCGCCGCGTCGCGCACGCTGCGCGCCATCGGCCCGGCCGTGTCCTGGCTGTGCGCGATCGGAATAATGCCGTCGCGGCTGACGAGCCCGAGGGTCGGCTTGATCCCGACGATGCCGTTCGTCGCCGACGGGCAGATGATCGAGCCGTCGGTCTCGGTGCCGATGGCCAGCATCGTCAGGTTGGCCGACACCGCCACGGCGGATCCCGACGAGGAGCCGCAGGGATTGCGACGCGGATCGTAGGCGTTGCCGGTCTGTCCGCCGGCACTGCTCCAGCCGCTCGACGAATGGCTGGAACGGAAGTTCGCCCATTCGCTCAGGTTGGCCTTGGCGAGCAGCACGGCGCCGGCCTCGCGCAGGCGCGCGACCAGGAACGCGTCGTCAGGCGCGCGGTGCCCGGCGAGCGCGAGCGAACCGGCGCTGGTCGCCATGCGGTCGCCGGTGTCGATGTTCGCCTTCAGCACGACCGGGACGCCGTGCAGCGGGCCGCGGACGCGCCCGGCGCGCCGTTCGCGGTCGAGTTCGTCCGCAATCTCGAGGGCGTCCGGGTTGATCTCGATGATCGAGCGCAGGGTCGGCCCGGCGCGGTCGATGGCCTCGATGCGCTCCAGGTAGTACTCGGCGACGGCGCGCGCGCTGGTCTCGCCGCGCTGCATAGCGGCTGCGAGTTCAGCGACCGTGACTTCCGGGTGGGGCGTGCCGGCCGCCGGCATTGCCGGGGCGAGCGCGAGCAACAGGCAGGTGATGCGCAGGCGAATCATTGAGCTCTCCGGGCGGGTCGGCCCGAGGCTACTGGCGGTGCGGACCACGCGCAAGGCGCGCAAATAAAAACCCCGAGGAGGGCCTCGGGGTCAATCTCTCTTCTTGTTATTAGAGAGGTAACTGGAAATCCGGTAACCAGATACAGACTTATTATTGTTATTGGATCTGGATATTGTTGTTGTCGTTATTATTGTTCTTCTGGCGTCTCAATCCTGTTTGTATCGATGTCGTTGACCGGGACCAGCTACACTTCGCTTGGGCAGGCTTCTAAAAGCAAGAGCTGTGCCAGCAGCGGTTTTTTTAAACGATTTCATCAGCTTGAGCTGCATGCTGCGGCGTCGCCGGGAGACGCCGTCCAGGGCCTGTAAAGTATGCCGACGCGATGGCCGCCGGGTGGTTAAGCGCAATGCGCAAGAAGCGCCTGCAAGCCACTGATTTCCTGAAAAAAACTAACCAGTCCGGTCCACATAAGGGCGTATCGCCCGGCTGCATTATGACAAGAACCGTCGCCAAACGGCGACAGCGCGCGATTTTGGCGCGCGCTGTCAATTTATTCGACGGCGATTTCGTCAAGCAGGCTGGCGACGCTCAGGAAGCGCCCGTCGTGCACGAGCGCGACCACCCGCGCGACGTCGCCGATATTCGACAGTGGGTCGCCGGCGACCAGCAACAGGTCCGCGCGCAGGCCGGGTCGCACGCGGCCGACGGCATCGCCGAGGCCCAAAACGTCGGCCGCACGGCCGGTTGCGGCATGCAGCACGGAGGGCGCATCGAAACCGGCGGCCGCGAGCGCCGCGAGCTCCGCCTGCGTTGCCAGGCCGGGCGGCAGTCCGGACGTGCGGCTGCCGACGACGACGCGCACGCCGCGGTCGGCGAGCGCCGGCGCACTGACCCGGCGGCGC